>CAZJOD010000347.1:0-1522 GCA_964547525.1 uncultured Clostridiaceae bacterium | reverse complement strand
GAAATGTAAACACCTAAGATTATGGCAAGAACCATACCTCCCACTATGAATATAATCATAGTGACCATTGCCGTATTTGCAGTTTGAGAATTTTCTTCAGACGTTTTAGCCGCATCGTTATTTTTCATATTAAAAAGCTTCTCTATAGCTGCTTGTTCATCGACTACGGCTTTTGTCATCCCGGCTGAGTTTAATAATGCGGTACCTTCGGCATCTTTATTTTCTCTTGCCAACAATATTAATTCATCCAAATAAGCACCGTAAGCCACCCTTGTATTTAAGAACTCATTATATGCCGTTCTTACCTCTTGAGAAAGAATCTTTTTTTCAAATTCTTTTGAATGCTTATCTACATTTTGCCTGTGTCCTGTTATAGTTTGCTCTATGACCGCTATTTCTTGCGGTGTATTAGCCAGAATAATATCCCGCGTGGCTATCCTCACTCTTTCAAATGAAGTTGAAATTTCAGCCATATTTATAATGGGAACGGTCATATTCTCATATAAAATATTATCTTTTTCTTCGATATCAATTAAATTTATAATCCCAACCACACCGACAATACCTGCAATTATTGCAACCAATACAAATCCTGTAATCAATTTTGCAGCAATTTTCATATTATAAAACCAGCTCATATAATCTGCCTCCTCTTAATTTACCACTTCATTAATGGAATCCAATTCATCTTCCGATAGAAATTTTTCACAATCCAATAACAGCTTTACCTCATTTCCGGTTTTGCCTATACCTTTTATATATTTGTTGCCGTTACGACTGACTTCAGGCGGTGCGACTATATCGGTATCGGGTATGGACATCACTTCGGATACACTGTCTACTATTAAACCAACCGAGTTATTGGCAACATTAATTACCACTACACATGTCCTGTCGGTATATTCCCTGAATTTCTTTTTAAATCTCAGTCTTACATCCATAACAGGTATGATTTTTCCTCTCAAATTAATAATCCCACGTATATATTCGGGAAGCTCGGGAACTTCTGTAACCGGTTGTATACCAATAATTTCGGTTACATGCTTAATATCGATCCCGTAACATTCATTTCCTAATTTAAACGTGAGGAATTTATCTTTTTGAGTATCTTCTTCTTGCTCCAATAACTCCCGCATTATTGTCTCACTCATTTTTACATCTCCTTTCGAGACATGGTACCGTTCATACTAATGCACTATACCGCAGATATTAAACCGGTGTAATTATATGACCTAAAAATGGCTATACCTTTTACCGGTTTATATATTCATATGGTAGCGGCGATAAACGGTTTATACTTTTTACATAAGGGGTGTGTAAAAAGTACTGTATTTGTTAAAACATCGATTAAACTTTATATCGGCAATTTTTATGAATTTTTTATAGGAATGTGGAGGAAAAGGTGGGAGAATTTCATGTGACAGTGGGAAAAGCCCGGTATGCATCGAGCATACCGGGCTTTGGCTTAATTTTTTAAAAACTTTGTTTTTAAAAATTTATCCTCATTTAAGAGTTTTCTAAA
>CAZJOD010000346.1:0-1527 GCA_964547525.1 uncultured Clostridiaceae bacterium | reverse complement strand
TATATATATAGGAAACGTTGGGGGAGTACGCATTGAAGATTCTGTTATAGTTAATAAAACCGGTGTAGAAATACTTACTAAAAATGCAGATAAGAAGCTTTTAATACTATAATGATTTCCCTGCAATAATATAATGTTTTTACCGGTAGAATCTATAATTAATTTAAAAGCTTAGCAACCTATATAATCTTATGTGTATGAATTTTTAGTTCATATTTACTTGACTTTTTTATTGTAGTTATGTTTATAGTAATTTTTGCATTTTATAATAACCAACTAAGGTCATGAATAAAAAAACAAAAAGGAACGGATAAAATAATAATGAAGAAAAATAAAAATATCTTTTTTATCGGTTTAGGCTTTTTTACCGTAACTATAGCATGGGCGGTATATAATACATTTGTACCGATATTTTTGGACAGTCTGCTTACCAATACCGTTTTTATCGGTGCAATTATGACTTTTGATAATATATCGGGAGTTATTTTTCAACCGGTTTTCGGTAGTATGAGTGATCGAACCCGTACTAGATTCGGTAGAAGAATGCCCTATCTTTTATTTGGTATACCTGTTGCAGCTGTGGCACTTTCATTAATACCGTTTCATACGGGTATTTATACATTAATGGGTGCCATTATTGTTATGAATTTCGGTATGAGTGTATATAGGGCACCTGTAGTTGCAATGATGCCGGACTGTACTCCTGAGAATCAGCGAAGCAAGGCAAACGGTATTATAAATCTTATGGGTGGTATAGGAACGCTTATTGCTTTCCTGTTAGGAGGGATTTTATTTGACAGAAGCGAAAATCTGCCTTTTTTTTCTTGTTCCATAATAATGATAATCTCGCTTGTGATACTTATTCTATTTTATAAAGAACCGGCTTTTCCACTGGAAATGCATGAACCTGACGAACAAGAAAAAATTCCTGTAAAGGATAGATATTCGATACGTAGAATTAAAGAGATTTTTAGAGATCATAAAGAGCTTGTTTTTGTTCTTTTTTCTGTTTTTTTTCTATTTTGTGGGTATAATGCCATCGAGACCTATTTATCATTATATTCAAGCTATGTATTAAACATAACGCCGGGTGAAGCATCCTTAATTTTTGCATTATTGGCCGGCTCTTTTTTATTATCCAGCATTCCCGCAGGCTTTGTAGGGGAGAAGTTCGGTAGGCTTAACACCATGATTCTCGGTTTGATTATGATTTCTATATGTATGTTAACTATTATTTTATATCCGAATATTTTAATTGTACAAATTTTAATGGTTATAAACGGGGTATCGTGGGCATTGGTAATGATAAATTCGTACCCTTATGTTATAAGCCTTGCACCGGAAAATAAAACAGGGAAGTTCACCGGATATTATTACTTTTTCTCATTTTTTGCCAGCATTGTCAGTCCCTTGTTATTTGGTGCAATAGTAGATCTAATAAATGATTACAAGGTTTTATTCATATATTCGGCGGCTATGTTTTTAATTGCGCTGCTTATTTTAGTTATTATATTGTTTAGCAAAAGA
>CAZJOD010000345.1:0-1555 GCA_964547525.1 uncultured Clostridiaceae bacterium | reverse complement strand
AGCCACTCTTGCACTTTACCTCCAATATCCACGTCAACTTTAATACTGCAAGCATTAATTTCATCAGACACGTCTAAATCGTCCAACATGCCTTTTTGCCTCATATATTTCATTGCCAATACGGCAATGTCCATTAAACATATATCTTTTTCTTTTTCATTATATACTTCTTTGCGTATATTCAAATAATTATTAAAAGATATCCTTATTCTGTCGGCAATCGGCCCTTTGTCAAACGTCAATGATTCTATCTTTGTCAAAAACGTAGTATGCCTGCAATGATCCGACCAGTAAGTATCTAATACTTTTATCTCCGTTATTGTAGGATCTCTTTTTTCATCATTCTTAAAATACTGTTGTACAAACAGCAGGTCCTCACATGACATTGCCAAACCGTTTTTCTGTACATACTCATCCACTTGATCAAAGGTCATATTTATAAAACCTTTAACAGATTCAACTTTTTCAGGAACGGTTAATTTATCCTGTAAAGTTTCCGGTAAATCCAAAGATGCTATGGTAGCCTCCAAAGGATTTACAATATAAGCTTTTATCTTTTCAAAATCATCATCAGTTAAATTACCTGCTAAAAGATAAATCTTTGCAGTTTTAATCACCGGTCTTTCATTAGATGCCAATAATTGAATACATTGAACCGCCGAATCAGCCCTTTGATCATATTGCCCGGGAAGGTACTCTACGGGTAATATCCTTACAACGTTTGATTTTGTGTCGTAACGTAAAGCTTCAATTTCATTTTGCAAATCACATACGATAATGTCTACGGCAGGTTCGGAAAATATTGTTTTTTTTGCTTTATCAAATATTTCTTCCGTAACACCTTCCATATCATAACGATTAATTATCTTAACACTCATAAGCTCTGTAACATTTAAGGTTTTTAAGTCATGCAAAACTCCTTCGGCTTCCACATCATACCCGTTCTTTTTTCTTACATAAATCCTTTTTATAATACTACCCATCCGTAATTCCCTTTCCAAATTGAATCTTAAATATATCTATTATGCCAGTGAACCCATAGGATCCCAAGGCTTTAACACTATAGGATCTTGATCCAAAGCCGCAAGTGTTTTTTTATCCAAATACTTTTTATGTATAACCACTTGATACATATATTGGTTAAACCATTCGTCGCTCATTATTAAAAAGCCCTTGTATCCCCTGTCTTCCCCCCAACTGTTTTCCACTTTCCATCTGTTGGCTTTATCATTAACTATATTGACACCTGTAAATACCATGGCATGGGTCATACAACTCATATAATAATCAAGCCTGAAAGCTTTGTCCGATACGAATTCCGTATCTAAGGCCGAACCGTAATCATATGCTTCTATATCTAAAATGCCTTGGTCTCTGTAAAACATCTTACCGACGTCACATCCGAACCAAACCGGAACATCATCTTTCATTTGTCTGATAGCCGTATCTTTCATAGTTTCAATATCTACGTTCAAGTATTTAACGTCCTTGCCGCCTATAACATTTCCTAAGTATTTTAAAGTATAAGTTTTACACAAAGGTTTGTCATCAGTCG
>CAZJOD010000344.1:0-1567 GCA_964547525.1 uncultured Clostridiaceae bacterium | reverse complement strand
TAAGCAAATTTGGCAAATAAAAAATGTTACTTTTTAACCCTATAAATGGTATAATATAATGTAGACAAAACTGGTAGGAGATGTATAGCAATGAATACGGAAAAAGTAAAATTGAATGATGGAGTAATGTCATTTATAAACAAATTGTCATTTCTCGGAGACAGTTTGGATGATAAGGTTAATGTTTCTTTATCTATCAGCCTCTTTGCCGCCAGACAAGTATCATTGGCAAGGGCGGCTGAATTATCCAATAGGCCTTTGACTGAATTTATGGATATTCTAAAAAAGATTAACATACCTTGGTGTGAATACTCTGAAGAAATGAAGAATTCTGATGACATTGTAGTACAAATGTTAACAAAGGAAACAGAAAATTAAATGAGAATTACAGTTATTTCTAACTCAACCCCAATTATTGAACTTACATTATTGGGAAAGTTGGAGTTACTTAATGAACTTTTTGAAAAGGTATATGTGACAAGGCAAGTATATGAAGAAATAGTAACCGGTGAGAAGAAGAATACCGGTGCCATGGAGCTTAAAGAATGCATTGAAAATGGCAATATAATAATGTATAACATTGTAAATAATAAATTTGTTGATTTAATGTATGGAAGGCTTCATAAAGGAGAACTTTCAGTTATAGTGGCGGCAAAAGAACTTAAAACGAATTATGTTTTGATGGACGATGCTTCCGGAAGGAAGATGGCAGATGAAATAAATCTTGTACCCATAGGAACTGTGGGGATACTAAAGCTTGCAAAAAACAAGGGATATATTCCCAAAATTAAGCCTTTAATTGATAAGATGATTGAGAACAATTTCAGGATATCACTAAAACTTTATAATGAGATTTTGAAGGATACAAACGAGGTCTAAACATTAATATCAGATGTCAATTTATTATTAAAAACATAACCTAATGTATATTGTTCAAGATAATGCAAATAAAAAACAACATTCCTATTCAAAAAGAACTGATAAGAATATTGCTTAAAGGTCTTTATTTTTAAATATGATAAAAGACTAATCTTTGATACAGGATAAAAACCGGCTATTTAAATAATATCGCTATGGCTGGGGGTAAGGTGGAAGTCTGCCCATCTTTTTTCATTTTTTTAATGTATAGAAAAAAATGGATAAGAAATATGTATGGTTTACATATGGTTACATTCATAAAAAAGTGGGGTTAGTTGAGATATGTCCCTGAGTAGTCTTTGGATAGACATCGAAACAATAGAATGGTAGTTATGCAAAATTTTCAACGTCTATAAATCTTAATATATATATGTCGATAACTACGATACTCATAAGGTTCTTTTGTTATGCTCTTATGAATCAAAAGGAGTAGTTCTTGTTTTTGTGTTACTTTATTACAACTTGTTACAAAATCAATATATAAATTAACCGCTAAATCGGGATTTTTATCAAAGCGTGACAGAATGAACTCTTTATTTATTAAACCAAAATCATCTGTACTTTGATTAATATATATACCATAAGAAGAAAACACCTATCAGAGGAAGAGGATAGTTATGAAGAAGCTGAGGCTAATCGATTTGCTGCT
>CAZJOD010000343.1:0-1591 GCA_964547525.1 uncultured Clostridiaceae bacterium | reverse complement strand
CATATTTAAGATCTCATGAAAGCATACTATTGATATGGAATCAAGGGGACGGTTCTTCCGATTCATCGATGTATTAATAAATCAAATGATATAATATTATCAGGATCATCTGTAACAATTCCGGGAACCGGTAAATAGCCATAATTAACAGTTATGGCTATTTACATTTTGCAGGATTATGTATATATGAAATTCTGCTAAGAAATATGATGATTTTGTCACTATTTATATTCACTTAGCATCTGTTTTGTTGTTTCGGTCTGCAAGAAGAACATTTAACTGCTCAAGCAGACTGCCGCCACCGGTCAAAGATACATTCCCAATTTTCTCACAGATTTTTTCGAGAAATTCAAGCTCTTTTAAACGATAAAGGGTTTGATTTTCTTCCATTAAACGAGCTGTATTTAAAAGGCTTCTGGTTGAAGCTACTTCCTCTCGACGGGTGATTACATTAGCCTGTGCTTTCTTTTCAGCCACAAGAACAGTATTCAGTATGTCTTTTATATCACCGGGTAAAATTATGTCTTTTACTCCTGCAAATACGAATTCAATACCAAATTCAAAACTTTTCTCCTTCAATCTTTCAAGAACGAACGCTCCTATTTCTTGCTTTTTGACTAAAAGTTCATCTAATTTCAAGCAACCTATGTATTCTCTTAAAATTAATTGCATAACAATATACAGCTGGTCCTCAAAGTCTTTTATTGCTACCGTCTTTAAAGGATCTGTGATTTTATATTGACTAACAAAATTGATTCTCAGCGTGATTTTATCTTCTGTCATAATTTCTTGACCGGTCATATCCAATTGTTGCTGCCTTAAATCAATTACTCTAACGTTTAACTGTACCGGGCCCTTCAAAAAATGATATCTACCGGGATCCAACACTTTTTGTACCACATTATCATAATATAAAATACCTTTAGTTTGATCAGGTACATCCAAGCATATTATATGTTCTTCTATCCTTGGATCGTTTAGCACAGCTGAATCTAGAGTGCCGTTGATTTCAGGATTTCGTATATCAAATAGAGTATACTCATGTTTCTTCATGATATTCCAATAGGCATATTTACCGGGGCCTAATATATCAACTAATTTGTCATCTTCAAAATGAACAGCCACTTCATGATTTTTTACATCAATAACAATCAAGTCCTTTACCAGTTCCTCATCCTCAATGAACAGATTTAAGTTTCTACCTTGTGTATCAAGCAGATGATTAACATCGCTATAGAGGACGGTGTATTTAAGAAACGGGTTAAAACTATACTTTCCCGGCTTTAAATATTTAACATAGTCACCATCTTTAAACAAGAGTCCTCTTTGATCTTTTTTTATAATGACCTTTTTCATTATAAACCACCTTTCATTTTGTACCAATACAAATTTAAAATCTTTATCGGGAATCCTCCCGGCTTTAAAAACGGAATTTCACTTAAGTGACTTTTTAGCAAATAGTTGAGACAAGATCGTTATATACGAAATTCTTACCAAGTATTTGATATTTCGACACGGTATCCGTAAAACTTCAAGGTTTCTATTTCCGGTGCATAAACTATAAAAGTAAATGCACGAGGATACCCTAAAA
>CAZJOD010000342.1:0-1601 GCA_964547525.1 uncultured Clostridiaceae bacterium | reverse complement strand
TCTGTATTAATAATGAAGTGCGATTGGAGCAAAAGAAAAATAGTACTGCAAAAGGCACATTTTACATCTATACCGACGGGTGTATCGGTACGGCGAACTGGACGGATGTGTCATCGGCAAAAGACGTTAAAATGCTCATTCAGGGAATTAATTTAAACCACACAGCCAATGGGAGTAAGTCGCTACGCGAGAGCATGAACAAAGAAGGGTGGAACCTGGTAAGTGACACCCAAGTTTGTAACCATGGAGGAATCGGGTATGATTACAAAACGGATACTATAAAAGTCATTATATCTAAGACTGACCTTCACGGTTTGAGAGATGCGGCATTAAAAGAAGGATGTGTTGATAAGGAAGGCGCTCCTGTGTTTATTGCACTTGATGCGGGCGGATCCTTTGCATATGTCCATGATGGAAATATAGTTTATAAGTCAGATGGGAGATTTATGAGAAATATAGTATATTGGTGAGGATTGTATTATGATAAGTTAATAAGGTAAAAAATCACGTACCCATACAAATTGAACTTGTAAGATTATTGTTCAAAGGTATGTATTTATTGAAATACGAGAGCAAATTGATATTTGATACCGGATAAATATCAGACAATTGAATATAGCGGAGGACTGATTGGGGGTAAGGGGGTAGTCTGCATAAAAATAGAAAAGTTGGTATGTTTTAAACATTTTATATTGCGATTTGAGTAAATATTTGGTAAGATTGTAGTAGAAGCTAGAATGCTCGTAAGATTAGAGCAGAAGCTAACCTGCTCGGTAAATATCTATATACATTTTATGGATGATCAAATAGTAACTTATTAAAAGGATAAATATGATGAAAATGAGAGTTTATTTATTGTTTTTAACAGCATTTATTATAAGTTGTTTAGGTACATATTTCGTTACAACTTATATATTAGCCAATAAATTCGAAATAGAAAAACAAGAGTTAATTAACGAATATAATGATACAAGAGAAAATATAGATCTTAATGAATTGTTAGTACTATTGAACACCAAAAAAGTTCTAGGATATGATCTTGTTAACGAATTTTCTCTGATACATTATATTCACTTACCTTTATATGAAATCGAAGAAGTGTATGAATACTCCAAAAAAACTACTGAGACAAATATGTTACTAGCTGTTTCTCTTCAAATACGAGGAACATATAGGATTAATCCAAACTTATTATGTAACGTTTTTATCATAAAAGACCTTACCTCAGATAACAGTGGTTTTATACATGCTAATAGAAATTATTCTTCAAATAATGTTAAAGAAAGCATATTTTACTATAATGGTATTTATATAGTATATTCGTTTGAATTTTTAAATTCTGATGAATTAACTATGACTGCAGAAGATGATTTATTTATTCAAAAATTCTTCGAACATTATACACAAATTACATACTAAGCAAACTTTTTGTTCCTAAATTCTGAAAGTTTAGAGTCTTAAATATTTTACCCAGTTAATAGCAGTGTATAAAATTCGCAGTTTAATTAATTTATATTTATGCTTATGATTTAAACAACCGCTTGAAAACCGAAATCTATACACAAGCCGATGTTAACTATGAAACCCGATACGGTTATGAC
>CAZJOD010000341.1:0-1613 GCA_964547525.1 uncultured Clostridiaceae bacterium | reverse complement strand
AATTCTGTCTGAAAAACTATCTCTTTTATTTGTGTATTGATTAATAATATCTTCAATCGCTGAAAAATTCTCGATGAAAATACCTTTATTTTCACTATCTGAAGATAATACTGGGGACATATCTCATCTAATCATCTTTTTGGTATACATTTTAGGGAAACATATAATAGACTATAAATTACTTCACGCCTATTACCATATCACTTACTTTTATAAAATTAGTCATAATTGATAATTGATATAAATTAATAACCGTCCCTCATTAACACGTAGACACAGTTGGTAGAAATAAGAAGGCAATAGAAGAATTTATAAAAAATCAATTACAAGAAGATATTGCATATAATCAAATCATTTTAAAAGAGTATATTGACCCATTTACGAGTGAGTCTGAAAATAAAAACAAGAAAAGTAACCCCTTTAGAGGTTGTTTGTGATATTGTGTGGTTGGCGGAACCTTCTGTGAGTTTTAAGACTCAGCCAGTAACAGGCCCTTAAATATATTTTATATTTAAGGGCCGTTTAATTTGAAAATAGAATTCTTCTCAATAAAATAGTTTGCATAGATTCTACTGTGTCAAATGCTTGTCATGGCTGTTCTCAACTATTTGTTGTTTATTTATAACAAAAAAAACAGATAATAAATAAAAATTTATAAAGTGGTGAAAAAGATAAGAAGATGAAAAATGTACCCAACCGATATAACTATAGATCGCTAAAATTTAATATAATCTGTCGTATTGTGTTAAATTATGTCACTATATTGCATTTGGTTGATAACCGTCCCTATTATTTATAATGTAATACGTGTTACGGGGTGGGAAGAAATCTATAAGCGCATAAAAGAGTAGGTATAGCATGGTTGAGGTATGGGAAAACATGCTATACCCTACATCTATCCTGTCTCCTCAACCCCTGCAAAAATACCCTATATCTAATCTGTCAACTTAACCCTATCATTTTTTAGGCAGTTGATATGTTACCGCAAACAATGAAAATAAGGGGTTCCTGACTTTTGCACCTCTGGCAAAGTTGCCAAGAGAAAAACTCAAAGTCTGGAAATCCTTTATTTACTTGCATCTTACGCTTTCTATTTTTCTACCCTTGACATTAAGACTACACACTCAACATGTGTTTAGGCAAATAATATGATACTAATACGCATATATTAATTTTAACGATATTGGAGGCGAAATTCCTTTTGAGTGGGAATGCTTCGGTGTAAAAATCGGCATGCTGTGACTTATTTCGGCGAAGGGATGATCTCGGCCTGCAAAAACGGTTATATAAAAATATCGGTCATTTTACATCTATCAACGGTACAGCGGATGTTAGTGTGAACCATCAATTGGATATGTCATTCGTGAGTGATGATATAGAGCGGTTTTTCTTCGATGAAAATAAGAACATGTTTCACCGCCGGTTACAAGAAAATCCCAAACATCCTTATGCAATATCGAAAAATCCCATTACCATCGGTAATGATGTTTATATCGGTGCATATTCGTTCATCAATGCATCCAAGGTAACCGTCATCGGTGATGGTGCTATTATAGGCGCAGGCGCGGTGGTTCTCGAGGATGTACCGCCATACGCCGTTGTTGTCGGTGTTC
>CAZJOD010000340.1:0-1668 GCA_964547525.1 uncultured Clostridiaceae bacterium | reverse complement strand
TTCCCGCGATATCAAGGACAGTAGGCATTATATCCATATGTGTCACCGGCAATTCGCATTTATTATTACGAAGATATTCCGCCGCATTGACAGGAGGCATTACAATATATGGTATTTTGGCAGATCCTTCAAAAGGATAGGTCTTTCTAAACAAATTATGGTCTCCTAATAATTCCCCATGGTCCGAAGAGAATATAATCCATGTATCCTTCATTCCTCTAAGATGAAACATCAATCTGCCAATTTGGTGGTCAATGTGTGTAATTGAAGCATAATAAGCTTTTCTGCCCCTATCTAATAAATCGTCTCTCAGTTTTCCTCTGGGACAGCTTACACTGTCTATCTTTATACCGTTACTCTTCGCCCAGTCACCAACCGGTACGGGAGGCAGCTTTTTATCTTTATACATATTAAAATATTCGGTAGGGGGATCCAACGGCGGGTGAGGTCTGTGAAATCCTATCTGTAAAAAGAACGGACGAGTAGGGTCACGGCGTTCCAGCATTTCTAAGGATTTATCAATCGTCCATACCGTAGGGTGCAAGTTAACATCATGCATCCAAGGCTGGTAAAGCCAACCTGAATTATTATCCCATTCTACAGCCGTTTCTTTAACACGACCGTTTGATTCTTTATGCAACCAAGTATGATAATCACTTTCAAAACCGTCACCAAATCTTTGTGGGTCATATATATAATTCTCTTCAAATCCCAAAGAGGCTCTTTGCGGGTAAAAATGTGTCTTGCCGACGTTTATGGTTTGATAGCCATTATTTCTTAATATTTTCATCATGGTCTCGTCATATTCCCAGGGCACTTTATCCTGGTATCCAATTCTGCCGCATGTCGAAGGAGTTTGCCCCGTGGCAAGACATGCTCTTGCCGCAATACAACTAGGGCAAGCGGAATATGCATTGGAAAAAACCGTAGCCTCGGATGCGATTTCATCTAAAAAAGGTGTTTCCACCACCTTATCACTTAAAAAGCCAAGGCTGTCACCTCTCCACTGATCCGGAAAGATTAAAATAAAGTTTTGATTTTTCATGTTTTATTTTCCTTTCGATTATGAGCTTTTAAAAATATCTCAACATCTTCTTTTATCATATTCGGTTTATTTTTCGTATAGACACCAAAACAAATGGCATCTTTCGGTTTTAAATGTTTACAAGCATATTCGAATGCTTCTATCGGATCTTTTCTACCTGCGGCTAAAACTTTGTAATGGATAACAGGTCTTTTTATTTTAGATATAGTATTTAGCATAACTTCACGATCTTCATCCATATATTTTTCAGAGGTGCCCGGTATGTAGTCCGCTCTTTTCGCTCTGTCTATAGGGTTATAGTAGCAACACATATAAAAATCGGTATTAAGCTTTTCTTCAGCCCAATCGAATACTTTAGGGTTATGACCGGCAATGCCCGCAGGTACACCCAAATCTTTTAACGCTTTTATAAGGTCGGGAATCTCATCGGTCTTATTGTTAGCATACAAAGAATCAATATGCCCCCCATGAACAAAACATGCTTTGGCTCCGGCTTGAACGGCATTTTTCATAGTTTGGGCGAAATTAGCTCTTTCAGGGCACGATTGTGCTATCCATTGTATAGTACCGCCTTCATCCCAATATTCCAATAATACTCGTGTTATGTGATTATCACATCTTCC
>CAZJOD010000339.1:0-1689 GCA_964547525.1 uncultured Clostridiaceae bacterium | reverse complement strand
TTTCTGTTTGCCTGATTTAATCCGTTGATCTGCGCTCTCATTTTTTCTGAAATCGCCATACCAGCAGGATCGTCACCAGCTTGGTTGATTCTAAGACCTGACGATAGTTTCTTTAATGCGCTGTTCGCGGTCTCGTTGTTCTTTGATAACTGGTTATATGTGTTTAACGCAGCTATATTGTGATTAATTCTCATGATATCCTCCTTGAATTTTTATCGGGAATCCTTTCCCATATTTTTTTTGCTACAATACCGGCCGGTATCTTCACAACTATTTAATCGGATAAATCTTATATAACTTTAGTAAATTTTTTAGTTTTTATTTTTTTTGATGTTTTTTTTGTTTGCTAATATTGACTGTTAGGTTCTTTACTTATTTGTTAAAATTTAAAATATATGTTGCTTATCATATTTATATATTAATAATTTATTTCCTTATCAATTACAATATTGAGATAATCGCTATCTTCTTTTAAATCGATATCTCTAAATGGTACTTTGTTTCCATCCTCTTCAAAAATTCTGATTATCGGCCTAAGAGGAAGTCCTTTATTGTTTTTTACTACTATTGCCTTTGCACTGTTGCTTAACTGTATAATCGTACCAGGGTTATATGGAGTAATATTATCTATAAATATTTTCATTATCTCCGGATCAAACATGCTCCCTGTATTAGCCATTATATATTCAAATGCCTCTGACTGGCTCCATGCTTTTCTATAAGGTCTGTCAGAAACTAAAGCATCATAAACATCACATATACATAAAATCTTTCCATACTTATTTATTCCGGCATCTGATATACCAAACGGATAACCTTTACCATTATGATACTCATGATGCATTAAAACACCTCTTCTTCCCTGAGTGGTCAGACATCCCTGTTCAACAAGATAATCATATCCTTTCAGAGGATGCTGCTTTATAAGCTCATATTCATCTGTACTTAAACGTCCGGGCTTGTTCAATATCGAAAGCGGTATAAAGAGTTTGCCGATATCATGCATCAAAGCGCTTTTAAATAAATCCATAAGAATCGCTTTGCTAACCATTGTTTTCTTTGCTACTATTGCTACTATTAACGCAACGTTCACACAATGGGTGTATGTATAATCATCATGCGTTTTCATATACATGATATTATATACTGTATCTTCATTACTTAATATATTGGATATTATGTTATCTGTTAACTGATCTATTTCTTTCCAGTTGTTGAGTATGCCTTTATTATTATTTTTAATTGCTGTATATACATCTTTAACTTTGTTGATTGCTTCAACTCTGACTCTTGGATTTACGATTTCCTTAATTTCTATACCTTCTGATATCTCCTCTTCAATAAATATACCCAGATACCCCAGTATTTCAAGTTGCGATATATACTTCAATGTAAGCTTGGTGTTTCTTTTAAGGTATACTTCCCCGTATCTCCCGTAAACATCCTTGCCTACTACCATATCCGCTTTTAGAAATGTTGTGGGGACATACCTCATTCTTTTGCTTCCTTGCTTATAAGGGATCCTATAGTATCAATTGAGGCATTATCCGTTTTTGCTGACGCCTGTATGTTGGTTTTTGTAACTTCATCTATTATCTCTTTTCTTAAAATCCGGATACTGTTATCAGCTTTAACACCAATTTTTACCTTGCCGTTCTGCGCTTCAATGATAACGACCTCTATATCGTC
>CAZJOD010000338.1:0-1700 GCA_964547525.1 uncultured Clostridiaceae bacterium | reverse complement strand
GGCGACAGGTGAAAACTGCAAATACTTGATGGAAATTATAAATGCATATTTGATAAATAATTTTACTTGATCAAATAATATGGTATAGCATTAGATAATTATGTTTATCGTACATTTTATTAATAATTCTTGTAATTCGGTTTAAGCAATGTTATACTAATATTTATATTGTGAAATATATATTAAGATTTTACTGCAATAACTCACTTATTGTGAACCGGTGTTGAAATAAATCCGGTTTGATTTGGATTTTAAATGTCGCGGTATATGGTACTTTCGTTTCAATGTTCGCTCGTTTATTGCAATAAAATAAAGTTTTTGTAGTAGAATGATATTAAATATTGTTTCGTTATAATTTTACGGTATGTGTCATTTAGAAATAGAAAATAAAGTAAATATGTATACTTTTGTTGATTTGAGGGGCTGTTTTTCTCCAAATTATTTATGTATGATATACGGTTAAAAACAGAAAAGTTTACAAAAAAACCGGCTATAAATTTAGATAAGTGAATATTAAAGGATGATGTGTGTAGTACTTTTTAGCGTCTGCTAAAAGGTGCGTTTTGTTTTGTATAAAACATTTTACAGCCAATTAGAAACAGAGGTACATAATTAATATGATTAAAATTGATTTTTTATCGAGTGAACTGATCAATCTTTTGTTAAGTGTCCAATATGCATGTAATTATGATGATATGATGGAAGAACTAAGAGATTTAGGTATTGATCCGGATCAAGACATTATAGATGCTTATAATTGCATCAGTAATTGTATAGATTTTAATACTATCGGATTACAGTTATTCTTTCAAAACAACTCATTTAACGAATGTTTTATGTTTGCTATATATGAGAACAAAATAAATGAGTTAAAAGCGCCGGAAGATTTATTCAGTTATTTGAGAGTGGTCTCGCGTGAATACTTAAAGCATTCTATGTTGTCTTTTTTTGATGAGAACAATCAAAAAGAAGACTGTTATACAAAATTGATTAATGACGGTAACTTACTTATTAATTTTATTTTTAATCTTAACATTAACGATAAAATAAAATGGCAGGTTATAGATTTTATAAAAGATCCGGAAAAATATATCTTGTCGGTAATAAGTTTGATGGAAGATATTAAATGTAAAATTAAACATACATATAGATCAAATCAAGATAAATGGGAGTGCCATATAAGAAAATTTGAAAAGAAAATTGTTCAAAACTCAAATTTCTTTTCAAACGAAGAGCTGCATATGCTTCAAGAGCATTTTAATACAGATAAATATAATAATATAATCATTCTTCCTTCCTTTGTGAATGAGATATTGTTAAAGAGCATACCCATAGAAAATACGTTATATTTAATACTTGGCGTCAATTATGAAAAAGCTATAGGACTATACAATAGCGAACCGGAATGTATAGACAGCTTAAAAGTTATAAAGGTTTTATCGGATGAATACAGGTTAAGGATTATAAAGATGTTAAGGGGAAGAACCTTATGTGCCAGTAAAATAGCACAAAACCTTAATCTTTCTCGTTCAGCCGTATCTTACCACTTATTGGAACTATCTCAAATGGGCATAATTACATCCAAAAAAGAGGGAAAACAGCGTTTTTATTGTACAAACCAAAAAATGTTAAATATGATTGTAAATATATTAACTGACATGTTGTATAAAGATGATTGACAAATATTTTAGTAGCCCGGG
>CAZJOD010000337.1:0-1703 GCA_964547525.1 uncultured Clostridiaceae bacterium | reverse complement strand
TGATTGCTTGTATTATTATTTTAAGAAAAGAAATACACGGAGGATTTTAAAATGAGTATGTTTTGTTATCAATGCCAAGAGGCGGCTAAAGGTACCGGCTGTACAATGAGGGGTGTATGTGGAAAAGCTCCTGAGACATCAAATCTGCAAGATTTATTGATTTATTCGTTAAAAGGTTTGGCAGTGGTATTGAATGAAGGTCATAAAAGGAACATCCGATACAAGGATGCTGAAAAATATATTATAAGCGGATTATTCACGACTATAACCAACGCAAACTTCGATGATGCGGCGATTATAAAAATGATAAAAAAAGGCATTGTTTTAAGAGATGAAGTAATTAAGGATCTATCAAAAAGAGGAATTAAGTTCGATAGATCTCTTGATGTGATAACATGGAATGCCGATTCGGACGAGGAATTTATAAGAAAGTTCGAATCTGTTAAAGTGGGTATCTTAGCAACACAAGATGTAAATATACGTTCATTAAGAGAACTGATAACTTACGGATTAAAAGGTATGGCCGCATATGCGGAACATGCTTTGAATTTAGGAAAAGAAAATGCTGATATAAATGAATTTATTGTTAAAGCGTTGGCGGATTTGACCGATGATACAAAAAGCACCGATGATTTGATCGCTTTAACTCTTGAAACCGGAAAATATGGTGTTAATGTAATGGCTCTATTGGATGAAGCCAATACATCAGCCTATGGAAATCCTGAGATTACAGAAGTAAATATAGGGGTTGGTAAAAATCCCGCTATATTAATAACCGGACATGATCTCAAGGATTTGGAACAGTTGTTGGAACAAACCAAAGACACCGGAGTGGATGTATATACCCACGGAGAAATGTTACCGGCTCATTATTATCCGGCATTTAAAAAGTATGATCATTTTGTCGGCAACTATGGAAACGCTTGGTGGAAGCAAAAGGAAGAATTTGAAACCTTCAACGGACCTGTGGTTTTTACCACTAATTGTTTGGTACCTCCTAAACCTGAGCATATAGATCGTATTTATACCACAGGAGTTACCGGATACCCGGGATGTAAAAGAATAGAAGAAGACGATACCGGAGTAAAAGACTTTGCACCTGTCATCGAACATGCAAAAAGGCTGGCTCCGCCGAAAGAAATCGAAACGGGTAAAATCATAGGAGGTTTTGCACATGCACAAGTTTTCGCATTAGCGGATAAAGTTGTGGAAGCTGTAAAATCCGGTGCCATTAAAAAGTTTTTTGTAATGGCCGGATGTGACGGTCGTATGAAGTCCAGATCCTATTACACCGAGTTTGCAGAAAAACTGCCTAAGGATACTGTAATTTTAACGGCAGGATGTGCAAAATACAGATATAACAAGCTTAATTTGGGGGATATAAACGGTATACCCCGTGTATTGGATGCCGGACAATGCAACGATTCTTATTCACTGGCGGTTATAGCGTTGAAACTGAAAGAAGTGTTTGAATTAAACGATATTAACGAATTACCTATTGCATATAACATCGCATGGTATGAACAAAAAGCCGTTATCGTTTTGCTGGCGTTATTATACCTTGGAGTAAAAAATATAAAATTAGGGCCTACATTGCCTGCATTTCTTTCCGAGGATGTGGCAAAAGTGCTTGTTGAAGCTTTCGGCATCAACACAATCTCAAATCCAAAAGACGACTTGGAATCATGGGGACAATAAGGGGC
>CAZJOD010000336.1:0-1714 GCA_964547525.1 uncultured Clostridiaceae bacterium | reverse complement strand
CGTAAATATAAATAGTATTGACGGAGGTAATTGTGCTAGATGATTGTGGAATTGAGTCCGGTGGAATTGGATATAGCCCTTGACTCCAAACCGGTACAAGATTGGATCCGTAAAAATAACAGTTCTATTTTATGGGTAACCGGGCAATGTGGTACCGGTAAGACCTGTTTTGTAAACAAACTCATATCTTATTTATTTAGAACGGAATTAAATAAAAGAATCCATTTTATACAGGTGGAAGAATATTCGAAAATAGAAGACATAGAGGTTTACATTAACGGGATAATAAACCGATTGGAGTTTGATATATATCAAATATGTATAATTATTGACGGCCCCGAATTCTTAGATGATTATAAAGAATATTTATGTAAGAAAACAATCTATAATCTACCTGCAGAAATATATGTTGTTATAATATCAAGGTACGCTCCGGCAAGTTTATTCTCCGATCCGAACTTACAAAGAATGATACACCAAATCGTTATTAGACCTTTAGGGCTGAAGGAAACGCTAAATCTTCTACCGGATACATCACCGGACAGAGTTGGAAAATTATATGTCGATAAAGGTGGCAGATATTCATTTTTAATTAATGATACAAAATCAGAAGAGTTTATAGTTTGTAGATTTCTACGAGAAGCACTCTGCAAAAAATATGATAAGCAGTTATACTCTATCAGATACTTTCAATGTTTTGACAAAAGACTTTTCGAGTTGTTACCGCAAACTGCCGGAACTTCATGGAGGGAATTTATTAGGATCTCCTTTATAAAATATTGCAGTGCAGGTTATAGGATAGATCCTGTTCTAAGGAAAAACATGCCTGAGTATGAGTATCGAAAGAATATCCGGGACATTTCGGATCTGTTTTATGACTATATAATAGAAAACGGGTATGGTTCATACCAATATGTAATGAACCTTCTGGCTTATTGCCACCCTTATTTACCCAATGAATTAAAATATTGTTGCGATCCATTGGCTTGGTTTCGTTCTCATAAATCCTGTTGCCACGTGGATGAACCTTTATTAAACTGTTTTTTTGACTTAAGTCGTGAACAACATGATTTGAGCAAACATATAATTTCTGTTTTGTCTTTAAAAGATCCTACCGGAGAAATAGTAGCGGTTTTAAAACTGGTTAGAGAAAACGTTAAAGAACCTTTTACGGTTCTTAAAGCCGATTATAATGTTATACTTGGCGATTTTATAATTTTTGCTATGATTAATAAAATAATAGAGCTTTGTTGTCAAGGTGAAACTATAATATTACCTGCCTGTAATGAAGCTTTTAATAAAATTTTTTTTGAGCTTGAGTTTCCTGTTATAGAAGTACATTGTACTGTATATTCAGGAAAGGCCTTTTTATGTTGTTACACTTTAAAAGGTATCATACCATGGGTAAACGATTTAATAAATAAAAGAAACCAAAAAGAAAATCAGTATATATTCACTTTTACTGATATTTTAAAATTATTAAAGGATGTGTTAAGAAACTATCATAACGATACCGCTCTTAGATATAATTTAATTATTCGCATATTCAAAGAATCAGGCTTGATAAAAACACAACAAACCGATTCGGTTCAGACTTTAAGAAAGATAATGTTGAATTATATAGATAAATTAAGCAAAGAAGATGGGCTTGTAATTTTTTTATCCTATATTCATTGTAAACAGAGGACGGATATTGCACAGAGAATGAATATTT
>CAZJOD010000335.1:0-1717 GCA_964547525.1 uncultured Clostridiaceae bacterium | reverse complement strand
TTAATATTTTTCAAATAAAAACCGGTAAAGCAGAAAAAAAATTATAATAAACAATTAAAAAACAAGAAATATCATAATAATTTTAATATTTATTGTAGTAATTTTTAACTAAAAATTGTAGCATTTTTTTTACTTCTGATATATTATATACTATAGACTAAAAATAATAGCATAAAGACTAACACTAATGAAACGTCATTTTGTAATTATAGATTTGGATAATTATGTAGGGTTAGAAGTTAAATACGGTGGGATATCACCAATGAACAATTCTATAATATATAAAAATTGGTTAAGCATTTTATTTTACATAAAGTAATTCAAAATGAATACGGGAGAGTAAAGATGAGCCGGGTTGAGACAACACATGTTGAGAATATGAACATATTGATTATTGATGACAATTCAAACAGTATTATGTTACTAGAAAAAATTCTACGTCAAAATGGATATAAAAATGTAAAAGCCGTTACCGATCCGAAATATGCTTTGAAAATTTATAATGAATTTCGGCCGGATTTATTGTTATTGGATATTAGATTACATGGTTGTGATGGGATTGATATTTTATCACAGATACGCAAAATTGATGATAACATTTTTTTACCGGTTATTATTATAACACCGCAAAATGATATTGACAGCAAAATGGTTGTATTAAAACACGGAGCACAAGATTATATATGCGAGCCGTTTGACAACACCGAAATATTAGTACGAATACAAAATGCACTAACAATGAGGTTTTTGCACATGAGAATAAAAGAAGATGACGAGCAGTTGGAATATGAAACTACGAAAAATACAAAGGTTGTGGGAGACTTACAATCGGAATTGATAGAACGCCTGCTAAAAGTAGCCGAATGTAGAGATATAGGTAGTGTTAACCATTTGACTCGAATAGGCATGTATGCTTATGTCTTAGCGAAAGGAACGGGTATGAGTGAAAAAGAATCGAAATTGTTGTCGATAGCGGCAAAGCTTCATGATATAGGAAAAATCGGAATACCGGATGAAATTCTATTCAAACCCGAGAAATTAAATAAAGATGAATGGGAAAAGATGAAGACCCATACCACAAAAGGTGCCGATATATTAAAAGACGGCTCTTCGAAAATTATAACATTGGCTGAGATAATAGCATTAACTCATCACGAAAAGTGGGACGGTACCGGATATCCTAACGGGTTAAAACGAGGTCAAATTCCTCTTATGGGAAGAATTACAGCTTTGATTGATGTTTTTGACGCATTATTAACGGAGCGTCCTTATAAAAAAGCATGGGAATTGGAACAAGTGATAAGCTATATTCGGTCTGAAAGCGGACTGCACTTTGATCCTTCTGTGGTAGATGCATTCAATAAAAACCTTAATGAGCTTATTTCAATTTATAAAAGATATAGCTAATCTTGCAATATATAACTGAATCAATTGGTAAGTATTAAATAAAAATCCTGCCTTGAACGGTCAAGACAGGGTTTTTAACATCAGCCGGGTATATTGGCCAGATAATACTTTTCTTCTCTTATCATGTGGTCGGGCATTAGCGGGTCTAATGTACCTAGTATTTTGCATTTTTCTCTCAATTCCATTATTTTGATCAGAAAGTTTATGAACTCTTTTATTTTATTTTCTACTTCTTTATTAAACCAGTCCAGTGTTCCGTTATCTAAGTAAGCTCTATCAAGCATCTGTCCTAACTCAACGGCTTTTATAA
>CAZJOD010000334.1:0-1741 GCA_964547525.1 uncultured Clostridiaceae bacterium | reverse complement strand
AAGACTAATAAAATTTGGCTGGTATGGAAAACATTATATTATATGTGGTTTAAATGAAAATACAAAAGTATTAATAGATAATTTGATTGATGATAAAAAAAATGTCATTGTCATAGACGAGAATAAAGATAACCCCTATCTACAATATGTGAAAGATCGTAAAGCCGTATATATACAAGGTAGTCCTACCGAATTAAGTATTCTCTCCAAAGCACATGTTGCAAAGTGTTCGTATATAATAATTTTTTCATTAAATGATGCTTTGAATACTGAAACCTTATTAAATGTGACAAAATCTTTAAGTATAAAACCAACCAAAAAAATAAAAAACCCGGTAAAATGTATCGTACATATTATAAATAAAGAGTTTGAACAAGTGATTGATGATATTGAAAATGATATACAAACAATAAAGCATAAAATCGATATACGAATATTTAATAAATACGAAAACAGTGCGAAAATATTATTTAGCGAGCACCCCTTATATTATGGAATCCCTAGATTTACAGAGCATACCGATGTATTGGGAAACGCTAACCTTGTAATTGTAGGGTTCGGTAATGCCGGTGAAAATATATTAGTTTATGCTGCAAAAACAGCGCATTTTAGCAATACATTAAAAACTAAAATCATAGTTGTGGATATACAAGCAAAACAGAAAGAGATTTGGTTTAAATTAAGATACCCGTATATTGATAAAGTTTGTAATATTACATTTGAGGAAATTGATGTTTTTAGTAAAGATTTTTATGAAAAATTTTTATTAGCTAATAGAAGCATAACATATACCGTATTTTGCTTTGATGATGATCAAACAAATTTTTTATGTGCATCACATATGATGAAGCAACTTTCATTAAATAAAAAGATGGATACTCCTATAGCTATCAGAATTTCAAAAGATAACAATTTTGCCAAATGGATTGATCAAAACAAAAGTATAAGTTTTAATAATATATATACTTATGGTTCGATTAATAAAGTATCCGGTGCGGATGTTGTAATAAATGAAAAACCGGATATATTGGCAAAGGCGATTCACGAGGTATATCGTAATGGAAAGGGAGATCAATGGGAGAACATAAGTATTTTTAAAAAAGACTCTTGTCGTGCCCAGGCCGATCATTTAAGTGCCAAGCTATATTTAGCCGGTTTACGACTAACGCAAAAACAGGATGTTAAAGATGATATGAAATACATATCATCTGAAGATGAATTCCAAAGAATAATATCTCCATATATTGAAGAATTGGCTATATTGGAACACATACGATGGAATGCGTTTCATTTTGTTAACGGGTGGACTGTACAAGATCCTCTGTTAGAAAAAGATGAAATAAATAAAAAGCATTATTGTCTTGTAGATTGGGAGCAATTAGATATGGTATCAGATATAAAAAAATGCAATTTTAAAGAATATGATAGGGAATTTATTAGAAACATATATAAATATTTGGAAGGTACCGATTATGTGATTTGTTTCTTGGGGGAATCAGGGGACGGTTAATGTGAAAATATAATTCATCCTAATAAAATAGTTTTCATGGATTCTACTGTGTCAGATGCTTGTCATGGCTGTTCTTATGATCCGTTTCCTAGATATTGGGATTATTTAAGGCAAAAACCAATGATGCTTTGGTAGATAAAGATTGAAATAGAATATGAATCACAAGAACCGTCCCCCTGAGTTATGGTATAATATTAAATATATTGTAACAGATAATCCTTTGTTATTTTT
>CAZJOD010000333.1:0-1753 GCA_964547525.1 uncultured Clostridiaceae bacterium | reverse complement strand
ATGTAAAAGAAAAAGTATGGACAGAAAATAATTTGCTGTACAAAAGTTATGATACTCCTGCGGGAACTGTAAGGGCTTGCGTAAAAAGTGATTTATACTGGACTCATGGCAAGGACATACCTTTGTCAACTGATTGGACGGCTAACTTTCAAGAAGCATGGATCGAAAACGAACAAGACTTGGAATGTATGAAATATTTATTTATTCCATGGGAACCCACTAGTGAAGAATATGTGAAATTAAAAGAAGATTTTAAAAAAGCAAAGGATTTTGCAAATAAATATCAACTTCCTATTGCAGTAGCCGGGGGACAGGGATTGACTTTAGGTCTACAATTGTTTCTGCCTGAAAAATTATGTTTTAAAACGGTTGAGAATCCTGAATTGGTTCGCGCTTTTTTAGAAATGGAACATCGATGCAATATGAAAACAATAGAAGTGGCAGGAGATATCGGAGTTGACATTATAAAAAGAAATGGCTTTTATGAAACATCAGATTTTTACAGTCCTAAAATGCTGCAGGAATTTGTCGGAGATCTTATTAGTGATGAAGTACAAATCACACATCAAGGTGGTATGAAAATGTTATATACAGCTCATACAGGAGTTATGCCTATGCTTGATTATTTGAGTAATTTGGATATTGATTGTATTTTCGGGATCGATATTGCTTTTCCAGGTGTAAACTTGGATAAAATCAAAGACAAACTATTTGGTAAAAAATCTTTATTTATTGGTCCTAGCAGTACACATCACCTGTGGAATCCTGATCCTAAAGTAACAAGGAACGCTGTCAGAAAAGTCTATGAAACATTAGGAAAAACAGGTGTAATATTAGGACCGTGTGTGTCAATGCATAATATAATGCCTTGGGAGAATTTATTGGTAATGATAGACGAATGGAAGAAGTTAAGATGATGTTGTTGTAAAAATATGAATAGAAGAAACGATTAATAATATGACAAATTAGTGAAAACGATTATTTAATATGGTACAATATCATAAGGTAAGAAGCACTTTCCTTACGAAAAATAAATAAAAGTCCATTTGATAAAAGTTAATTTGGGTCAATAAAATTTTAATTAATTTTTACAGATAAACGATTAAGTGAACCGGAGAATGAAAAATGTCTAATTTTGATGATAAACCACAGATAATCAAAGTAAATAATAAAGATAATATCGCAATTATTGTTAACAGCAAAGGCATCATTCCAGGCACTGTGATTATAAATAACATTACAGCCAATGAATATATCCCTTGCGGTCATAAAATCGCATTATCCGATCTTTTACCGGGTGATGCTATTATACGATATGGTGAGATTATCGGGTTTGCCGCGGAGAATATATTAAAAGGTGATCGTATAGACGAAAATAAGGTTATATTACCGGATGCACCGGCTCTGGATGCGCTTCCTATGGCTACGCAGGTTCCCGTATCAATGTCTTCGTTGGAGGGTTATACATTTTTAGGTTATAAAAACAAAGATGGCAGTGTCGGAACTAAGAATATGCTTGGAATTACTACATGCGTCCAGTGTGTCGAAGGTTTGGTGAATATTGCAGTAAAGAAAATACAAACTGATCTTTTACCACAGTATTCTAATGTCGACGGCGTAATACCTATTAATCATAGTTATGGGTGTGGTGTAGACATAAATTCTACGGATGCTGTCATCCCTATAAGGACTTTACAAAACTTGGCTAAGCACCCGAATTTCGGCGGAGAGTTATTGGTAATAAGTTTGGGAT
>CAZJOD010000332.1:0-1759 GCA_964547525.1 uncultured Clostridiaceae bacterium | reverse complement strand
CTACTGAAGACGATGCAATCTTTTTAGAAAAAGTAATTCGGAGCGAGAAAAATTTGGAGCTGAAAGAAGCGTTACAAGATTTGGATGAATTTCTGTTTGGATAATACATCCAAATTCGATTGAGTGCCAAAAACTCTGGACGTTAAGGATTTCATCTTTTTATCTTTTACATAAAAAAATACAAATTACAACATGGTACTTATATCTGTTGCATGTTTTGTGTATATATCCCACAATGATTGTATTAATGATCGGAGGCAGTTTTTATGCCAAGAGCGGCAAGAAAGAGAAATTCCGAGACAATGCACCACATCATGTGTAGAAGTATAAGTGAAATATACCTTTTTAGAAATGACGACGATAAGAGAAAATATCTGAAACTTATGGCGCGATACAGCCAAAAATTACAATGCCGCATTTTCGCCTACTGTCTTATGCATACGCATGTGCATATACAACTTGATCCCCAAGGCTGCGACATATCGAAGTTCATGCACGGGTTGAATTTAAGCTATGCCATTTACTACAATATAAAGTACAAACGGCATGGTCATGTGTTTCAAAACTGATTTATCAACAATGTCATAGAAACCGACGCATACAATCTGGCTGTCTCATCCTACATTCACAATAATCCCAAGGATTCCGGTTTATAAAGATTGTGTTCACGATTACCCGTTTTCTTCATACGGTTTCTATTTAAATTTACAAAAAGATGACTTCGGTTTGATAGATACAAGCTACATACTGTCTCATTTTGATAAGTCCAAAGATGCGGCCATAAAGCTTTACGGGGAATTCGTAACAGGTCACAACAAAGCGAGCCAAGTTCTTAAAGAAGAGTTGCTAGATACAATCCATAGAAACATAACGAAAGAACCGTACGAATATAAAAGTCACCGTTACACTAATACATTCTAACTTTATCCATAAATAATCGTCAACGATATTGGTAATATTATGCAGTTCAAAAGTTGCCACACAATATTGATGATAGAAAAATATATAACGCCTAAAAACTTGCATACCACAATTTATAAAAAACCACAGATTATCTTCTTCCGGCGTACCAAATCCATAACTTGAGTCAACTTCTTCGGAAGCGGAAGGTATAGTGTAATATAAAAAATTTTTTTCATTAGTATTTCGCTGTTTTTATTTAGCAATACATACAGTAACTTCATATCATCACCTTATATTTTCGATATATTTAATGGTTTGCTCTAATATTTATCTTCTGATAGAATTACCTCAATTATACCCTATTCACTACCATAGTTGCCGCCTTTTAGGTACTAAAAAACCCATAAACCGGTTTATCATTCATAGGTTTTGATATGAGCTGACTAGGCTAAACTCAAATTTTGACATAAAATGCATATAATCCTCGTGTTTATAGGTTTCCGGGTATATTATTTTTGTATAATATATTTCATCAATTTGCAATGATAGTAGGCTAAATTCTATACTTCAATACTACCCCCTCCTGTAGCATGCTATACAAGGTCATCCCTATATCATAATATTATCACCTGCTATTTTTTATTGCTTCAATAACAATCACAGAAGGATATCTCATCCTTATATTTATGAACATGGATTCAACTATGTTCTTTTTTAGTATTTATAACATTTAATCCGTAAAGATATGCTTCTTCATTAGATACATCATTAAATTGTATAAAATTTTATTAATATAACATGCTATATTTTGTTAATATTTGGTATCAGATTCTAATAAATTGATATCTGTCCCCGC
>CAZJOD010000331.1:0-1782 GCA_964547525.1 uncultured Clostridiaceae bacterium | reverse complement strand
CCAAGTTCTTTGATTAAAACCGTAACAGTGGCTACACAAGGAAAATACAAAGTTAAAACTACAACAGCCACAACTGTCTGCATATTATTCAATCCTATCGGAGTCAAAAGAGCAACCGCCGCATCTTTTCGTACTATCCCGATAATTAGAGCAGCCACAGTTTCTTCAGGCAAACCGAAAACCCCTTTGATTATAGGAGCACATAAATTACCTATCCAAGCAATGACCCCTGTTACTTGAAGAAAATTAATAATCAATATTCCCAACATTACATACGGAACGGCTTCTTTTAAAAAGCACTTAACTCTCATCCAAAGTTTTTTCATTTGATTATTAAAATTTGGTATTCTATAGGGAGGTACTTCAAGCAATAGACCGGGTGTAACACCTTTAACCGTGTATTTTAGCAAAACTCCCAAAACCGCCCAAACCGTAAGAAGCGTGGCAAATGTTAAAATGATATAAACGTCCCCTCTTTCACCTACCGCTTTCATAATCAAAGATGTTTGTGCCATACACGGTATTGTAGTGCAGGTGATGACAGCCGTGATAAACCGCTCTCTTCTTGTTTCAAGATTTCTGATCGCCATAACACCCGGAACGTTACAACCACAAGCCAAAAACATGGGTATAACCGAAAAACCGTGTAATCCGATTCTATGTAAGAACTTATCAAGTATAATAGCAACTCTGGGTAAATACCCTAAATCCTCAAGAAACCCGAAGACCAGATAAAATAAAATTATATAGGGTAATACAATGCCCATAGAAACAAACACTCCTGTAGTCAATACTCCCATGGCACCTTCATAATTTATAATATTTCCTTTTGTTTCACCGATTAATATGGCATGTAAAAACTCGGACTTATCCAAAGTATCACTTAATATTAAAATAAAAGGTGTATAAATCAGATCAAATAATTTTTCAGTAAGCCGGGTTATGAACCCCCCGGCTTTTATAATCAATTTGAATGCAAAATAGAGTAACAAAGCTGCAGTCGGCAGCGAAAACAAAGGGTGTATAGAGAAATCTTGCAATTTTTCAACAAATGTATACCTTCTATTGGAAAGATTTTGAACTTGTCGTATTATACCGGTGATTTTTATCCACCTTTGTTGTGATGTTAAAATCGAATAATCGGTTCTTTGCGCTTGAAAGCATTTTTCGGGCAACACATCAAGCCCTTCTCCGGTGACTCCGTTTGTTGTAATTACCGGGATTCTTAAAATCTTTTCCAATTTATTTACATCAATAACTATTCCTTTTCGTTTAGCGTCATCCCACATATTTAATACTAGAACCAGGGGTTTTTTATATGTCATAAGCTGTAGAGTAAGGTTTAGATTTCGTTCAAGATTTGTCGAATCAACCACATTTACAAGTATATCGCCTTTTTCAATCATGCCGGCAGCAACTTTTTCGGCTTCGGACTCCGGATCTAACCGATATGTACCCGGTACATCATATACAATATGTTTTTCATTTTTGTATGTCATGTACCCTTTTGTATATTCCACAGTAGTTCCAGGATAGTTAGAAGTTGTAATACTCACACCGGTCAACAGACTGAATATCGCACTTTTCCCTACGTTAGGATTTCCTATTAGTAGAATATTCATTTCCGTTTGCCTCCACAAGAATTTTTTCAGCCGTTACATAACCTATAGCAATCTCTGTATTGGATACCGTTATAATAACAGGACCTTTGCCCGGCAAAGTCATTTTCTTTTTTATATTAATACCCGGTCTTATTCCGTAAGCATCGAGTTTTTTTAAAAA
>CAZJOD010000330.1:0-1850 GCA_964547525.1 uncultured Clostridiaceae bacterium | reverse complement strand
ATGGGAGATAATGATATGGATGTAGACAGCAGTGATGATGTCGACGGTAACGACAATTCCGGTGACGGATCGGTTTTCAGAGTTTTTACCATAAGAAATTTTATAATATTCTTGTCGGTTTTCGGTTGGAGTGGTATTACATTTTATAATGCCGGAGTTAATCAATTGTTAACAATTCTGATATCCGTTGTTATAGGTGTAGTAGTAATGTTACTGGTAGCCCTTTTGTTTTATTCCATTACAAGGCTGGTCCAAAACGGAACTATGAATATAAAGTATGCAAAAGGGCACTCTGCTGAAGTATACATACCCATACCTTCCAATAAATCGGGTGTGGGTAAGGTAAATATTACTTTGCAGGGAGCTTTAAGAGAAATAGATGCTATGACCGAAGGTAAAAGTATACCTAGGGGTACTATCGTTAAAGTGGTTGGCGTAGTAAACGACAGTATACTTATGGTTGAAAAATAACAATTTAAAGGGAGGTAAAATACTATGGGACCATACGGAGTAATTTTGACAGTTGTAATCGCAATAATTATATTCAGCACAATAGCGGCACTGTTTTCCAGGTATAAAAAATGTCCGTCGGATAAGGTTTTGGTAGTATACGGTAAGGTAGGGAAGGTTAACGGTTTGGATCAGTCTTCTAAGTGTATACATGGTGGAGCTGCATTTATATGGCCTGTTATCCAAGCGTATCAGTTTTTAGACTTGACACCTCTATCCATTGAAGTGAATCTAAAAAACGCACTTAGTAAGCAGAATATACGTGTAGACGTTCCTTCAAGATTCACTGTAGGTATATCAACGGAACCTGGTGTAATGCAAAATGCCGCCGAAAGGTTATTAGGTTTAAAATTGGCAGAAATACAGGAATTAGCCAAGGACATTATTTTTGGACAACTAAGGTTGGTCATCGCAACTATGGATATTGAGGAAATTAATACCGACAGGGATAAATTTCTTGCTAATGTTACGGCAAATGTTGAAGCCGAGTTGAAGAAAATCGGTTTGAGATTAATTAATGTAAATGTTACGGATATAAATGATGAATCGGGTTACATACAAGCTTTAGGAAAAGAAGCTGCTGCAAAAGCGGTAAATGATGCTAAAAAGACTGTAGCGGAAAAAGACAGGGACGGTGCCATAGGAAAAGCAAACGCTGAAAGGGATCAAAGAGTCCAAGTGGCAAGCGCAAATGCGGCTGCAGTAGAAGGAGAAAACAAGTCAAGGATATTAATCGCTCAATCAGAAGCCGAAAAAAGAGAAAAAGAAGCAGAAGCTAACAGATTAGCGGAAGCTGCAGAAAAGGTCCAAGCGGCAAAAGCGTTAGAAGAGGCGTATAAAGCTGAGGAAGAAGCGGAAATAACCAGGGCGAAAAGAGAGAAAGCAACCCAAGAAGCGGATGTTTTAGTCTATGCAGAAATAGAAAAGCAAAAAATCCAGATCAAAGCCGAAGCCCAAGCTGAAGAAATACGTAGAAAAGCAAAAGGTGAGGCTGATGCAATCTTTGCAAAAATGGACGCCGAAGCTAGAGGTATGAAAGAAATATTGAGTAAACAAGCTGAAGGTTTCGAGAAATTGGTAACTGCAGCGGGAGGAAGTGCGGACAAAGCGATTATGCTTATGATAGCCGATAAATTACCGGAATTGGTTAAAACACAAGTTGAAGCAATAAAAGGCATAAAAATTGATAAAGTTACCGTTTGGGATAATATGGGTGGTATTAACGGTAAGACTTCAACCGCTAACTTTTTGTCGGGGATGATGAAATCCATTCCACCGTTGCAAGATATTTTTAAAATGGCCGGTATGGAATTGCCGGATTATTTGATAGGTGATAAAAA
>CAZJOD010000329.1:0-1913 GCA_964547525.1 uncultured Clostridiaceae bacterium | reverse complement strand
CGGTAAAATCCGAGTTATTATAAATCTCGTCAACCATTTCCTGTAGACCTGCCGAGTATAATTGGTCGATATACTGAGACCATTCAGAATTGAAGTTCGCTATTTGACCGTTTAAAGCACGGTTTTTAAAATCGTTAACTACAGTATTGATTTCACTGTTTACTTGAGTGTTCAATTCGTTATACTTAGCCCACAATTCTGACCCCATGTATACTTGAGATCTGAATTTAGCGGGATTTAACGCATATTTTTCAAATAAATCGTTGGCATGCATAAAAGCCATGTATGACCAATACCCGTTTTCCTGAGCATTTCTCACTTGATTGTTTATAGCAGAAGGATATACGAATAATGAGAACACATTGGTTTGACCTCTGTATTGTTCTGCCAACTCGGAAGCCGGTGTGGCTATCATACTGCTTAAATACGGTTCACCGGACCATTTCCAATGAATACCTTCAATACCGTTTTTATAGCGGTAATAATTATCAGTATTACTAAATACGGTATATTGCAATATGCTCAATATTCTTTCAAGTTTTTTATCATCTACTTGTTCACCGAACATTTGCACTCTAGCTCTTCCCACTCCGAACGGGTCGATATTATATGTCATATCGACCAATTTTCCGTCCGGTCCTGTAAACATAGGCCCAATAACAAAACGAGCATCTTCATCAACTGTTAATAATATATTCTGAGGAGGGTATACTCTATATGTATCACTGTTAAGAGCTAAATATCCACCACCGTTAACTTGTATAATTCCCATTTTGTTTGTTAATGAAGTTTGTTGATACTCAGTTGTCCAAGCGGCTTCTCCCGGCAGCTTTCTCATGTATCCTTTATTTAAACTGTCGGATACCCATGCCAGGTAGTCTCTGTAAGGAGTATATGCATACTTTGGTACGATATCTCCGGTAATTGTATCTTCGTATAGGTAGTTAATATCATGAACGAATCCGAAGAGTCCTTCTTGTGTCATGTTTGTCCATGCGGATTCAGGTAAGTACATCATAGCGTAAGTATCGTCCATACCATTTCCATCAGGATCATCTTCTGTAAACTTTCTCATCATATCGTTTAACTCTTCAAACGTAAATCCACCTTCTGCAAAGAAAATATTATCATTGTATTTCTCATAACCTTCTACAGTCATTTTTACAGGTACCATTTGAGATTCGTCAATTCCATAACCTATAGCTTCCAACCAATCGAGATTGATAGCTGTGGCATCATAGAAATATTGACAGCCACTGATGTTGACAAATGTAACACCAAGATACTCATCGGTTTTACCGGGTACTAAATTATATGTCAGACCGATAGGAATACTATTGATCAACTCATAATATCCGGGAAGATAGTTCTTGAACATATCCAAACTAACCGAACGAATCAATTTTTCTTCATACATACTATCAGGTTCTCTTGGAGCACCCGGCATATAGAAGAAGTCGGGAATATCTCCTGCAGCCACTAAAGCTGCCATTTCCTCTGTAATTCTTGAGTCCATGGCCCAGACTTGAAGATCCACATTAAAGATCTCTTCGAGTTCCAACTCATCCCATCTACCATCTTGGTAATCAGCATTCAATTGGGCTAACCACGTAATTGTAAGATGCTCTTCGAAGGGATTTACTTCAGTTGTTGTTTGCGAAGTACCGGAACCGGTAGTTGTGTCTTGGGGATCGTCTTGTGATCCCTGCGCGCAAGCAACAAAAGTCGCCAGCATTACCAGCGTCAAAATTAGACATAATATTTTTTTCATACTTTCCCTCTTTCTTAAAAATTTTTTGTTATATACTTGTTATATATATTTCTAGTAAGTATATAACAGACAAAGTACCGTAAAATTATATCATAAAAAAAATATCATGTCCATATCCAAATCAACCGGTTTCTTCTTTGAT
>CAZJOD010000328.1:0-1913 GCA_964547525.1 uncultured Clostridiaceae bacterium | reverse complement strand
GAGCAAAGTGGGTATCTTTAAGAACACTTGATGAAATGATATCGGACGGTTCTATTGCTTACCCGGTTAGCAGACGTCTTAAACCCGTGCGTAAAGAGTTTGAAAGGTTTCTTTTTGGAAAATAGTAAACTATATTAATGAATCAGTCTTAAGTATACAATTGAGGTTGAATTTCTTTACCGGAAAAAAATCAGGAAATCCAACCTCATACAAAAATAATAATATCTTTTAAGTTTATAATTTATTTAGTAACTCCCCACGAAAATTGTGCGGTTGCTCCGATACCCATGTGGAACATCGCCGGATGATAATTATACCATGCAGTTGTGACCATTCCTTCGGTACCTGCTTCTATGCATCTTTCGGCTGCGGTTTTTATGTTGGGAATAAATCTCCAATAATTCGGCAGGGTATTATAATCGTCTCCGTTTCCAAGACATGTAGGTGCACCTAATACTTTGAAGCCCTTATTCTGATAAAACTCAATATATGGAAATCCCTTTATTCTTTTCGGGAATTCATCTCCCAGGTAATTGCCGTATACGTTCATAAAGTTGTCACTTAAATTATCCTTTAACGGAACCGTTCTTACAAAAACATTCATTATTGATCGTTCAAGGTCAGTTGTTTCATGCTTCCATTCGTTATCCCATCCTGAATCCCCGGTTTGAACAGGTTTTCCGTTTCTGTCGTATCTTGCTATAAAGTACGGGCTGGATTTGCTCACCGTCCAGTAATCCCAATACATTATAACAATGCGTTTATCCAAAAGGTCCAAAGCTTCCGGATGAGCACACAGCATATCGTCCCATATGATAGGTGTAAGGCCTTTGTTGATTACATATTCACATATGGAATTCATATAGTCGATATATAACTTACTGATGCCGTGCTTTTCAACCTTATCTTTACATGACAGACATTTTCCGAGACTTCGAGCTTCATCGCCACCTAGGTGGATATACCTAATTCCCGGATGTCCTTGGATAATTTCATCCAGTAATTCTTCAACAATTTTTATTGACAGGGGATTTAAAGGGCAAATCTGACTTTCAGAATCTAAATTTTCCCTTATCTTTTCATACTGATCATGTCGCAGTAAATATTCCAAGTGGCCGATTGTTTGTTGTAAAGGGATTATTTCCAAACCTAGTTCCTGAGCTTTCTTGTTTATCTTTAAAATATCTTCGGGAAGCAAGGTTGTGTTTACTGCAATTTGCTTATGCTTTTCAAAAGGAAATCTGTTGGAATATTCGATCAATACTGTGTTTAACTTCAAATCGGCTGCAGTTTCAAGTACATAAAGCGCTTCATTAATATCCATTTGCCGGAAGCTATCGAAATTCAAATGAAAACCTCTGATTTTCATAGAAGGTTTATCTTCTATTCTGCCTGTAGGCAAATTGCCGTCCGGGGAAATTTGCCATAGCGTTTGCATGGCGTAATCGATTCCTTTTACCGAACCGGATAAGATATTTACAGTGCTTTTTTCAATTGTAACAATGTATTCTTCCGGATCCATATTGTTATCAATGCTCGGTATTACAGTTCCCGATACTTTTAAACACAATGCGCCGGTTTTATCAGACTCCATTGATAAACTGTATTTCTTAGACCACTTCTCACAGATTCTTTTCAAATAAATACGTTCCGCTTCATTATCTTGCTTTATACCGTCGGTTTTGAGCACCCATGTATTGTCAAGTTTTATATAACCGGAGTCAAAAACCGCTTTTTTAGGCATGGGCACCACTCTTTTGTGTTTATCGGATATACTTCTTGTTATCATATCATAATCCTCCATATGATATTAATTGTTTAACTCCAATTATATCATACTTGATAAATTTTGGTGAAATATCAAAGACTCAAGGGGACGGTTCTAGTGATTCATTCCATATGAATCACTAGAA
>CAZJOD010000327.1:0-1916 GCA_964547525.1 uncultured Clostridiaceae bacterium | reverse complement strand
AAGTCGATGGGTTTACGCTCAGTCATACATTATTATGCACATCAGTTGTGACAATGGCTTTTTCATTAGCCGAGGTATTTGCGCGTGGGTTTGACATCTTTCCACGTTTGCTTGGCAACGGAGAATTTGACCGCGCTCTTGTTAGACCTCGCGGAATAATTTTTCAAGTTTTGGCATCGCACATTGAATTTTTACGGCTTGGAATATTTATTCAAGCTGTAGCTGTATTGTGTTACGCCATACCTAACAGCGGCGTTACATGGACTTGGGATAAAATATTAACACTTTTCTTGATGATTTCCTGCGGTGCGGTAGTCTTTTTCGGGTTGTATATCATATATGCGTCTTTTGCTTTTTTCACAACCGAAGGATTGGAATTTATGAACATCCTGACACATGGCGGACGCGAATTTGGTCGCTATCCCTTTGCGATTTACGGCGGTGGGATTTTGAAATTTCTCACCTATGTAGTACCGTTGGCTTTGTTTCAATATTATCCGCTTCTGTATTTATTAGATAGGACGCAAAATGCCTTTTATATGTTTACACCGCTGATCGGTCTATTATTTATAATACCATGCTACGCCTTCTTCCGTATGGGACTGCGTCGATACAAGTCAACGGGGTCATGATTGCTAATTATAAAAAAGGATTGGAGGACGGCTAAATGAGTAGACCGCACATTATAATAATATACGAGGCAAACGGAAGCGGAAAAACCACGCTTGGGCGGGAACTGACTCGCGTTTTGAACTACAAGCACATAGATATAGAAGATTACGCTTTTGCGGATTCGGAGATTCTATATATTAATGAACGCTCTCTTGATGAGTAGTCGAAGCTGATGCTTGCCGATACAGAAAAGAATCGCGGGTTTTATCTATCCGTCTTTAGCGGGGATTTCGGCGATATAATCAATGTTATCTGCAACTTACATCTCAATACAGTCAATAATTTAAATGTAGGATTATCGCCTACTACATTATGGATATGCATATACATATAACAGCAAATACAAAAGCTAAATTAAAATGTAGAAGAATTATAAGTTATTAAATTTAACACTATAAAAATAATGAAAATTATGATAAAATGGAAAAAACAAGATTAATATTGCCGTCAAGAATATGCATTACTACACATATCATTATATAGTGATAAAGTTTAATACAACGCTTATTAATTTGTTAATAACTATTATCTGATAGATCTTAAAAAAAACGTGTATTGATAGATGACATACATTGGATCATAAAATAACCTAAAAATTTTTATGATTTTATCCGAGAGTTGAGGGCCTTGAGCTTGAAAATTGGGTTAATGCATGAATGCCCGCTGCACCATTTGACGTAAGATAGTGCGCATATCCATAAGGCATGCATGGATGTTTTCTTTTTCTCTATATCCGGCTATTATATTTCACCTTCATTCTGCGTCAACGGCGTATAAAATGTTATCCATTTTACTCAATTTCCGTATTGCCCTTTTACATAAGGCAGTATCGCAAAGGTCACTTGGTCAGCGGTAATTTTACGTTTATGGATTTTAGGCGGCCAACCTGCCGTTTTCGTACAAGAATAATAATTACCACAAGCAGAACATTTATCAATACCTTTTCCTTTTCTGCAATGTGCGCTTTCGACAGTACAGTCAGGCCAATGACAACCGTCGCAATTCATTTCCCAACCATTGACACCATACACCGCCGTACAGCACATTCGCGCATACTCCATTTCTTCAGTGCTGAACGAGGTTAATCCCTTGTAATGAACGCATAAATCGCAGCGATGCCCGCAATTACCTATGTGAATATGAGTTTTTGGCAATGGTTTACGGTTCGGCTTTTTCTTTATCATAATCATCTGCTTGACCGCTTCCAGCGTTTTTAAATTATCTACCCGGATTAACATCCATAA
>CAZJOD010000326.1:0-1947 GCA_964547525.1 uncultured Clostridiaceae bacterium | reverse complement strand
GATTCATTTTTTATTTTCTATATTACTTGAGGATGGATGAATCATCGGAACCGTCAGACAGTGTGAAAACGATTAAATGTAACATTGACTTTTAGAAAAGTGGTGGCACAACGCTAAAAATGCCTTAATTATTGAACCCCATTCCCTAAATTAGCTCGTTTTTCATCTGAAAGCGGGGATGGTAATTCTCCAATTTCCGTTTTCACACAGCCTGCCGTCCCCTTGATTCACTAAACAAAAATTAACTCCGGTATGAGAGCGCTCAACGCGCCGCGGGTTTTATTTTTTTTAAAATTACTCCAAGCCATTGATTCCTTTTTTATTATTCTTCTATCAAAAAATTTTCATATTTTAACCTTGCAGCTTTTTGTGCCTCATCACGTATTTTATTTATCTGTTGAAAGTTGTTTAGTAATATACCCACTATTCTTTCGTCAATGGAACCGTCATTAACCATATTGATCAAAACCTGAGCCGCTTGTTTTTCGTTCATCCCTTTTCGATATGGACGATCTTCTGTTATTGCCGTAAAAATGTCAGCAACTGCCATTATTCGAGAACCTAAAGATAGATTATCACCGCATATATGAAAAGGGTAACCTTTTCCGTTAATTTTCTCATGATGAAAGGAAGCCCATTTGTTTATAGTTTCAAACCGGTTAATGGACTTTAGCAATTGATAAGTATAGTATGTATGAGAACGAATTTTAGCAAATTCTTCGTTGCTTAATTTAGAAGGTTTTTCCAGTATTGCATCATCGATCGCAAGTTTACCCAAATCATGAAGGTATCCTGCGATAAGAATCATTTTCCTTTCTATTGGTGAGAAGTTAAATAACAAAGCTAATTTTTCTGCAGTTTTAGCCACTCCGGCAGAATGACAAGCGGTATATCTGCTTCTAAAATCAATAATATGGGAAAAAATACGTGATATATCTATGATATCGTCAATTTCCAGTACGAGAATATCAAAAGAACATAATATATCGGATAACATGTTTACAGGAGATCTGTCAAGCAAGTCAAGCCATATATAATCTTTTTCACTAATATCTATTAAAGTATCAACCAATTCAGGTTTATAAAGAATATCGGCATCCTTTTTAATAATTGATAATACATCGTTTAATTGTGTCATATTATAATCTATTGAATCCAGTTTGATACATACTCGGTCAGCTAAATGGATTATGTGACTTGACAAAGGTACCTGTTCTTCTTTATAATATGTTCCTTCTCCGAAATTCCATGGTATGTGATGAAATTTAATTATTTTTGCAGTGTTTTTCAAAGGGTCAAAGCTATTGAGTAATTTTGCGCCTCTAAATGAGTGTTTATGCATAGAAGCCGGTTCTGATTCAACAAGTTCTAGTCTTTCATTCATAGACAAAGCTCCAATATCATGGATTAAGGAAGCAAGAAGTATTTCTCTTTGCTGTGAATTTGGTAGTTTCATGTGTTCGGCTAATCGATATGAAAGATAAGCTACCTTTTGGTGATGACTTGCCAATACAGGAGAAGCAAGATCACCGGCATTTGAAAGACACATTAATAGGTCAAATAAATTTATTCTGATTTTATCCATAGAATTTTATCCTTTTTTATATTGTTCAATTATGGTCAAATACCGTACATACTTAAAAAATTATAACTATGTTTTTTATAGATTTTACTATATTTACAGTTTATCATATTTATATAACTTTTAGTACTAAGAACGACATTAAGAACGACATTTCGCTACATTACAACAAGAAATTAAAATTTGAGTAAAATGCTTGACACCGAATAAAGGATGTGTTAACATAAGCAAGCTGTCGAGAAACGGCCGAGGCGTCGTAGTCGGATTTACGGATGAAACAACATCCGGTAGATATCGATTGAACACGCCGCAACATGTTGGGGATTACCAATAAATACATTGTGTAAAACTCTTGACACCGAATC
>CAZJOD010000325.1:0-1959 GCA_964547525.1 uncultured Clostridiaceae bacterium | reverse complement strand
ATCTCCACATTTCATTCTAAGAACATTTTTTATATGATTAAAATCCTTACCTTTGATTATGATTTGATTATCGATTATATTACTTTTGTCTATATAAAATCTCGACATTTAAATATCATCGCCACCCAATCGTTTTCGTATTTCGTTTCAATGTGATAAAATCCGTTTTCTTCATATGCAGTTCTGACATCATTTTCTTTCTTTTTTATTATACCTGATAATACCACAAATCCGGGATATTTAATAATATTTCCAATTTGCTGCGAAATATCTATTAATACTTCCGCCAGAATGTTTGCAGCTATCATACCGAATTTCCTATGCTGTACCGCCGATACCGTTCCTTTGACAACATTTATATCTAAGGTATCATTTAACATAAAATTTTCTTTTGCCGCTCTTACAGCCGCATCATCAATATCTACCGCAACAATATCCGATATACCTTTTATATGTGCTATAATTGATAAAATACCGGTTCCGGTACCCAAGTCCAAAAAAGATTGACATTCCGAAACATATTTATCAATTAAATATGCACATAATTTGGTAGTTTCATGAGTTCCTGTTCCAAAGGCCATACCGGGATCCATCAAAATTGTTTTTTCACCTTCCGAAGGTATATATGTCTCCCAAGAAGGAACGACAGTTATTCCTTCAATCAATTTAAAAGGTTTAAAATATTCCTTCCAAGAATCCCAATTTTTATCGTTTACCACTTTTATTATAATTTCATTTTGTTTGTTACATTCCACATTTATTCTGTCATTTAAGCAAGCTTTTATGGCAGAAATGTTCGAATCTATAGAAAAGTATGCTTTAACCGCATACTCAACAGGAACAAATTCTACAAGATCCTCCCCTAAATAATCTGTAGGTAAAGGATTTTGCAATCTGGAGTTAACTTCATCAGGGTCATCTACGGATACACCACCACAACCTTGCTCTAGAAGTATTTCAGTTACTTTATCTAAATCTTCTTTATTAGTTTTTATTGTTATTTCATACCAATCCATAATTTATGATTTAAACGCTTCCTTTAATTTTTCAAAAAAACCTGTTTGTTTAGAATTATTTTTTTTGCCGTCACATAGATTGTCAAATTCACGTAATAGCTCTTTTTGTTTAGCCGTTAAGTTTTTAGGTACTTCTACTGTAAAACGAACATACAGATCACCCTTTGACGAACTACGCAAATGTTGTACTCCTTTGTTTCTAAATCTAACTACTGTTTCGGTTTGTGTTCCTTCAGGCAGTTTGTATAACATTGAATCTTCAAGAGTTGGTATTGTTAATTCCGCACCTAAAGCAGCTTGCGTAAAAGTTATGGGAAATTCACAATGTAAATCGCTTCCTTGTCTTTCAAATATGGAATGCGGTTTTACATTTATACCTATATATAAATCACCTGCAGGACCGCCTTTAATACCGGGCTGTCCCTCTCCTCTTAATGTTAAAGTTTGTCCGTTATCAATGCCGGCAGGAATTTTTACGTTAACGGTTGTTTTCTTCCTCACATAACCATGCTCACAATCCGGGCACGGTTGTTCTATCATTTCTCCCGAACCGTTACAAACATCACATGTTTTAACACTCATAAAAGAACCTAAAATAGTGCTTTGTCTAATGTTTACCTTGCCTGTTCCATTACAATGTTTACACTTTACAGGTTGAGTTCCCGCCTTTGCACCTGTCCCCTTACAAGTGGAGCATTTCACATTTTTCATGACGGATATATCTTTTTCGGCTCCGAATACAGCCTCTTCAAATGACAACTCTAATACATATTGCAGATCGGCACCTTTTATAGGCCCGTTGCGTCTTGATCCGGATGAAAAAGGAGATCCTCCAAAAAAGGATTCGAATATATCTTCAAAGCCGAAACCTCCGAAACCTCCCTGATCGGCTGACGGATTTACTCCCGCATGACCGTACATATCGTATTTTTGACGTGTGTTT
>CAZJOD010000324.1:0-1991 GCA_964547525.1 uncultured Clostridiaceae bacterium | reverse complement strand
GCTTCAAATTCAATTAAATCACCGGGTAGAATGTTGAGGTATTCCGGAACATCCAAAGATATTTTAGTTTTGATTGTCTGCTTATCTATTGTGATTGTATCGGCATATAGCAGTACTTTTTCTTTCATGTCTTTAATGTTAGTTACAATAGCTTTGCAATGAACATTTTTATTATCTAAATCATATAATTCATGATTGTAAATGGTGTTATATACATAAAATGTGTATATAACACCTATAATCATAGAAATAGATATTATAATAAAACAGGCTTTACATGAATGCTTAGATGACTGAAGAAGTATCGTTAATATAAAAATAAAAGTAATAACAATATAGATCTTCAAATCATTGAGATTAATATGTAGTAGTATCCCTGATATAAAGCCTGTAAGTATAAATAAAATCGGTCTTTTCATTCCATAATTATACCGCTGTTATATATGAAAAGTCACAGCGGTATGAAATAAATGGTTATTTGTAGTATTATGTGTTTTTTTGTCAAAAAAATTTATATCATATCTTCAATACATTTACATATTATATCGCCTGCATCTTTACAGACCGGACCCGGGTAACCGTAATAACGGTGTGCGGTTTTTGTTTCATACCCCGCTTTGTCATATAACTCACCGTATGGTAAATAGCCGTATACACCGTTAGAATAACCGATCACTAAAGTTCTTTTAATCCCAAGCATATTTTTAATACGTAATCCTAGATCATGGAAAACCTCAAAAGGTAGCGCTACTATATTTATATCACCTATTCGCATAATTTTTATTACCGGATGAATTTCTGTTATAAGCATGTCGGTTTCAAAACCTTTCATACATAAATCAGCCCACAACACTTTGACAGCGGCTATTTGAAGCGATACATAATTCTGCATAATGTTCTCTAGTGATTTATGGCATTCAATCAACGAATCTTCTTTGATTTTTTTGTAGCCTTCGTAAGAGTGTTCTACAGCTAAAGGAATAGTTTGTTCTCTCTCATAGCATTTTATCCCCGCATCTTCGTGTATAAGTTCCGTTTTAGCCGTTAAAACAGAGTCTGCCAGCATATTGCCTGACTTTTCAGTATTTTCGAACGATAAACGATATCTTGGGTTTATATCTCCACAACATCCTGTAGAGAATATAACTACTACATCTTGTCCGTAGTTTTCTTTTAATTTTTTAATTGCGTAATAGGCGTAATCCGCAGAATAGAGGTAATTTTTGTTATCTAATGTCACCGGATGACATCCGTAATTTAGATATATAGCTTTAAGTGTATAGGTGGATTTGTTATAAATCTTAATTATACCCACCTCTTTGTCAATCATGTCCATATAATTAGGATATTTGTTAGCCATTGCAACTCTATTCATTGCAATTTCACATTCGCCTGTCAGATACTCGAAATAACCTTCAAATGTTTCAGATACCGCATCTTTTGCCAATTTAACTAAATCATGTTGTGTTTGTTCAAGCCATAGAGGGTCTGCTGTTCCACAACCGTATAATGTACCCGATGCGGGACCTGCATGGGTATGTATTGATGCTATTATTATATTTGCGACAGGCAGATTCAAGGCCTGAGCTATTTTCAATTCTGTAATTCTAGAAAAATCAGGATCAAATCCCAATAACTGACATGTTATTATAATAGATTTAACGCCATTTGATTCAATATATACAGCACTCATTTTTAATTGATCGTGTATTCCTATGGCACCGGTTACTCTTCCGGCATAACCGGTCATTTGCATTCCAATGGGCGTTCTGATATTTATTTCCGCTATTCCAAACCGCATATTGATATCCTCCTAAAAACAAATATATACGTTGATCAAGAATTTGTTTATGTCATATTATATCATAAAAATAAGATAGCTTTTATAAATTCATATAATCAATAATCTGTTCTAAACCGAATTTAATTGGAAGGTGAATTGGAAGAGCTTATATCATACCGTTTTCTGCAAAACTAAAGAATTCCATACC
>CAZJOD010000323.1:0-2023 GCA_964547525.1 uncultured Clostridiaceae bacterium | reverse complement strand
TTCATATTTCTCATCCGGTTCTAATATCCATGTGTAGTTCATATATTTATACTCCCATTTTACTTTTTTTATAATTATTAATCAATACCTACCGGCTACGATTCGATTCAAGACCCTTCTATTTTTCTTTTGTTAATTACAAACCGGTCTTCCCATAGTTTGTATATGTATATAGTGTATACCGATTTACAACGAATTTTTCAATTTTATGTAATTTGTTGTTTTTTATCATTTAATGTAGAATCTACTGCAATTACTCATTTTTTTTGCAGTGCAAAGTTCAGGGATACGGTTTGACTCAAATCTGTATGAATATTATTCAAAAGGATTTTTAGGTGCTTTACCGGATCCTTCACTTATAGATATGCTGATAAAACAAAGACCTGGTGATTGTGATGTGTAAATTGCCACCATTTTTATATAAGCAAATGTCTTTAAGATCCACTTTTCGATAGCATGACCGAAGAACAACAGAGCTTTATTGAAATTCTAAATCCCCTTAATATTGAAGCACGTTATCCTGAATATAAAAGCCAACTTTTGTTCATACTTACACAAGATAAATGCACCCGGAATATTATCGGAACGGAGGAACTACTATGTTGGATCATAGAACAATTATAGATACAGTACATAGGTATGCCGATGTTGTAAAAAAAGAGCTTTCACCTGCTGCCATCGTCCTTTTTGGTTCTTATGCTAAGGGAACCGCACATGAGAAGGCAGTGACATTGATGTTGCCGTCATATTCAACGGTTTTACTGGTGACTGGCTAAAAACATCCTCCCGGCTTTGGTGTTTAAGACATGGTATCAGCTTTGACATTGAACCTATCTTACTTGACAGTACCGAAGACAAAAGTGGATTCGTTCAGAATATTTTCAAAACCGGGAAGGTAATTTATCGAGAATAATTGACCTATACAATATTCATGATTTATTTAATTTTTCTAAACAAGGTCCTCATTCGCTATATGATACTGCTCTGAATGCTTCAATCCTATTTATAACACCTTATCTTCCTTCCTTGATATTCTTGATGAATATATTTCTTTGTCTAGATAATCCTTCATCATCTGATCCATACCGGAATATACAAAACACTAATTTTGTATAATATATTAATTTTTTACAGTTGGTTTGCAAAAAATATATGCAGCCTTCCGTCTGACCGCATATACTTCTCTTTATAACTCGTTAAACGTACAGTTTAGTGAAATTAGTTTTGGCTCAGATTTAATGGATATATTACTTCCACTCCCACATCAATAGTTATCGGACTTCCCTGAAACATTAATTCCACTGTTGCTCTTCTTTTATGAGAGTCTATTTTTTTGATCATTCTTTCCATTCCTTTCAACGGTCCTTCCAAAACAGTTATATTTGCACCGGGACCTTCTTTTAGGATTTTGGAAATCTCAATTATACCCTCTTTGTTGATGAGTCTTAAAATCAAAGCCATTTCATTATCATCTATTTTTGTAAAGTCATTTCCTGTGTTAACAAGCCGGATTACTCCGGACGTTTTATTAATTATTTCATATTTAACCTTATCCATATCAGTTTTAATAAGTATGTACCCTGGGAACAAATAATTTAATTCAAGCTTGTTAATCCCACCTCGTCTAAAAATTATACGTTTTTTAGGTATTAATGTAACAATTGATTGCTTAAAAATAGCCTTCAATCGATCCTGTATCTTTTCTTCATTTCCTTCAAAGACTGAAACAGCATACCATTCCATGATAACTTCCCCCTTCAACCGACTTATCAATCCATTCCATTCCTGTTACTGTACCGACAAAAAACTACAAAGTATAACAAAAGAACCTTATGAATATCGGAGATACCGTCACATATACCGTAAAGATCTACCACCCGAAACAATAATTAAAACGGTTACATATAATTTTAACATACAAACGCCTGATTTTGTTAAATTGAAATACAATCGTTCTGTATCAAAGCAGTATCGGTATTTCTTATGAGGTGTCTAAGTAACAGCTCATACAAAGATATCTGTA
>CAZJOD010000322.1:0-2066 GCA_964547525.1 uncultured Clostridiaceae bacterium | reverse complement strand
AAAAAATAATACCGCTGCCAGGAAGGAGCCGGAACACGGTTAAAAGAAGAATTTTAGGGAGAATATTCAAGGCTTAATTAAGCAGTCTATAGATGAATTAGGATATAAGGAATATGCACCAAAAGTAATAAGATGTTAGCACCGGTTTGACGTCACTCTCTCTTTACTTTGATTATTTGATATTCGTATTCCGAAGGTGCCGTATTATTTGATGAACAGGAAAGATATCGGTATATGTCGGTTGTTCTTGCTTCATACCCGAATATTTCTTTTACATTTACTTTATTTAAGTTGTTTATATCTGATGTTTTTGTTACTACAGGTATGCTAGAAGATCGTTTAATTAAACCTTGCAATTCGGTTTTAGTTGTGTTAAAACCAAGTATTCGGGCATAGGGAACAGGTTGGCGTACATATCTGTCAAAATCCTCTTGTGTTAAACCTGACAATATATTTAGTAAAAGCCTTTGTATTCGAGTTGCAGGATATCTCTTTGAAACTGTATTTTTTACAATATCCGAGATACTTGATGTATTTTTAATTGCTTTAAGTAATCTGTTACCCAGACCCGGTTCCATGAAAGGATAAAGGTCTAATTGTTCGGGCTTTATACTTCGCAAAAATATTTGTAAGAAGTGGTAAAGCTTAATGCTGTCTATAGGGCAACGGCCCGATTCGATTTCTTTTAGGATAAGAGAATTAGTACATTCCGGTATAAAATTTTTTACTCGTTCCGAGATGTATTGCTTTTTCTTTATTTCACTACGTATGGCCATTGCACTTGAAAAGACATGTTCAAATGACGTATCCGTATAATCCGCTCCTACACGCAAAACCGGCAAAGGAATTATTGACGAATTTAATCTTTTTAACGCTTTAATATATTCTATTGCAAGAATATTGTTTGAGCCTGATACGACCTTTCCGGGATCGTCGGGTATAATCGAATGTAATGCTTTTTCCCTTGCTGCTGCAAACCCCATGCCGACCTCTAAATGGTTTTTCAGAATTTCCGTAAATTCCACAGGTTCGTTAATTAAGACAGTCGCAATACTATTTAAAATTTCAATGTCAGGTGTTTCGCAACCGAAACTGATATGTGTTACACAACCTAAAGAATTTAAAACGGACACACCGGCACTTGCGAAAAATTCCGCACTGGCAGTTGCATAAATAAAGGGTAGTTCAACTACACAATCAATTCCGCATTTCAAAGCGCATTCGGTCCTTACCTGCTTTGATACCAAAGCAGGTTCTCCTCGCTGTGTGTAATTACCACTCATAACGCAGATTACATAATCCGGATGAAGTAATTCAATTGTTTTTTGTATGTGATAAACATGTCCGTTGTGCAGTGGATTATATTCCGCAATAATACCGACGATTATCGGTTTCATATTTACCTCCGAAATTTTCAATTGCTTGATTATACCATATTAAAACATTTATTTACAATGATTATACCCTGATTTGACCGATAGATGCTTTAAATGCTGTGAATGCTATTCATATATGCAAAAAAAATACCGGTTAGAGACCGGCATTATTGATGAGTTAAATTAAAATAATATTTTTACCGCCGAATAATTGAATATAGGGGGGAGTTAGAGTAGATTCGTCGGTTGTTTTGAAAAGTTTTGCATATAGATATTGTATTACCGTTTATTTTATTATGCAAACATATGGGAAAAATTGATTTAAATTGTGGTTTTATGTTTTTTATAATTGTTTTTTATAATACCTAAAAATGATATAATAAAACATGTAATATATTAAGTATGCATAAGTGGTTTGCCTACAACAAAATAAAGGTTTTTGCAGTATAATCACAGATAAATAAAAATAATATCGATACTGATCTGTAAAATATATTAGTTAAGAGGTGGTTCTGATGAAACGTAGATTTACATGTTCGAACATAGTACAACCCCAAAATGATGATAATGAAGCTAAGCAAGCATATTCTATGCTATTAAAATGGGTTAATTTTGCCGATTCTCATTTTAAAGAATGGAATGTGAGAGAAAATTGCGGTCATTTCTTCGGGGGATCTTATTGGTATGGGA
>CAZJOD010000321.1:0-2091 GCA_964547525.1 uncultured Clostridiaceae bacterium | reverse complement strand
GGCTGCTATGTTTTTAATTGCGCTGCTTATTTTAGTTATTATATTGTTTAGCAAAAGAAACAAAGGTAATATAGCACATTAATTGTATTGTTTACAATATAAAAATATTAAAACATTCGGTTTTTTATGATGGAACTTGCAAATAATAATGTTAAATTATTAATAAAGTTCATATATGTGCATGTCAAATCCAAGTTACGGCATGTAACCATTAATATACATAATGCATATTATAATATGTATTGAGAGGTGTATATATATGGGAAAATTCATCATAAAAGGGGGCCGCCCCTTAAACGGCTGTGTTCAAATACAAGGTTCAAAAAATGCCGTTTTACCGATACTTGCCGCTTCTATATTAAATAGGGGCACATGTAAACTAAACAATTGCCCGGACCTTAGAGATGTGAATGTGGCTTTGGAAATTTTGAACATTATAGGTAGTGAAACTAAATTTCAAAATAATGTTATTGAAACTACTTGTTCTGAAATCAAAAATACTATTGTACCCAATCATTTGGCAACCGAAATGAGATCTTCTATTATATTTTTAGGTCCTATGCTGGCAAGATGCAAGGAAATAAGTATCAGCTATCCCGGTGGTTGCGAAATAGGTCCGAGGCCTATTGACATACATATAAAAGCGTTGAAAAAAATGGGTGCGGAAATAGCATTCGCAAATGAAGGAATTTTATGTTGTAAAGCGAAAGAACTTGTAGGATGTGAAATACATTTGGATTACCCCAGTGTAGGAGCTACCGAAAACATAATGTTGGCTGCAGTATATGCAAAGGGACGTACAATTATCAATAACCCTGCCAAAGAACCTGAAATAGTTAGTTTAGAGAACTATTTAAGAGCTTTGGGGGTGTCGGTACACGGTGCCGGATCGGGTAGGATTATCGTTGACGGTGATAATTATATCGATTGTAACATAGAGTTTGACATTATACCCGATAGAATTGAAGCGGGTACCATGATGGCTGCAGCCGCAATTACAGGAGGAGAACTGGTTTTACAGAACATTATTCCGTACCATATTCGTCCGATTATATCTAAAATAATTGAGACCGGATGTAATATTACAGAATGGAATGACGGTTTGAAAATCTCGGCACCAAAATCTCTACGATCTGTTGATGTTATCAGGACATCTCCATATCCTGGTTATCCAACCGATATGCAGCCTCAAATGGTTGCAGCACTTACAGTAGCAAGCGGAACCAGTATAGTTATCGAAACGGTATTTGATAACCGATTCGGATTTATTGAAGAATTAAGAAAAATGGGAGCTGATATTTTGATTGAAGGCAGGACTGCCGTTATAAAAGGTGTTTCTGATTTATACGGTGCTTATGTTAAATCAAAAGATTTGCGTGGTGGAGCGGCATTAATTCTTGCGGGTTTGAGAGCTGCCAGAGAAACTGTTGTGGACGGTTCTATACATGTTGAAAGAGGATATGATAAAATAGAAGATAAATTGAAATGTATCGGAGCCGACATAATAAAAATAGAATAGTAGCTAATGGAGGAAATATGAGAGTAAGGTATTTTATACCTTTAATACTACTTTTAGCATTAATTGCTTTTTTAACAGCTATATTAAAGTTACAATATTTTAATGTAACGGATATGGTCTTTAGTGGTAATGTTAAATATACCGATAACTTACTTATGAAAGAAACAAATTTAAAAATACACGAGAACGGGTTCAAACAATTGTTTGAACAAGGTGGTAAACTATACATGTTAAGGTTTTCTAAAGAAGAAAAGCATTTAATGACAGCATTACCTTACATAAAAAGTATCAGCATAAAATATAGAATGCCTAATCAAATTATATACTCAATCGAAGAAAGAGAACCGGTGTTTTACACCGGGTACTTAGGCACCTATTTGATATTGGACCAAGAAGGTACTGTTTTGGAAGTATCCGAAAATCCATATAAAGATGAATTGATTTTTTTATCGGGCTTTTCATTCACTACGTTCAAAATAGGTGAAAAAACAGATACCGAAGGTGCCGACAAAATAGATTATGCATACAGAGCCTACATAACAATATGCAAGAATGATACCGGTGGAGATTAC
>CAZJOD010000320.1:0-2118 GCA_964547525.1 uncultured Clostridiaceae bacterium | reverse complement strand
TTTAAAAGTAATCTTCGTATCATCGATTAATTTTTCCAAAATTTTATAAAATTTGCCGGTTTCACAGTAAGTGAGTTATTGCAATAAAATCATATATTAAATTATACAAATCAGACTTATCCTGCTAAATCCATACTTTCTAAAAAAGCAGGTTCCGCATTGCCGGTTTTCATGTTATACTTATCTATTTCATTAAGCATACATTCTATGAATATTCCGTAACCTTTTTTCGGGTCGTTTACAAATACATGGGTCACCGCACCTATCAACATGTCATTTTGAATGATAGGACTTCCCGACATCCCTTGTATTATTCCCCCGGTTGTATCTAATAATCGTGGGTCGGTTATTGTTATAACCATTCCTTTAGAGCCCGAAGATATATTTTTAGAAATTCTGTTTATTTCAATTTCATATTCTTCAACTTTATTATTTTCACCTTGGCAGAGAATATATGCCTTACCTGTTTTGATTTTATTTTTACCGCCTATTTGATAAATTTTGTATTTGTTCATGTCTAATTTATTTTCAGCGATTGTTCCATAAATACCAAATTCATTGTTTACTCTAATATCGCCTATTTCCTTTTGCATATTAAAGACACCTTTGAATTCTCCCGGGGTACCGGGTATACCTTTGCGTATTCCCATTATATTAGAATAATATATGTTCCCCTGACCTACAGGCATTATGATACCTGTATCTATATCTGATATCCCATGACCTAAAGCCCCGTACCAATTTGTATTTCTGTCATAAAATGTCATTGTGCCGATACCGGCCGAAGTGTCACGTACCCATAAACCCAAATGGTATTCATTATCGTCTTTTGATAATACAGGAGATACACTGCAAGTAACCAATCTGTCACCTCTTTGTGCAAGTATTGAAAGTTCTTCTCCCGCATTTTCTTTGACCATTTTCTTCAATGTTTCAACACTTTTTACATCTATATTGTTGATTCTTTTTATTATATCTCCCTTTGCCAATTTATCGTTTTCAAAAAGATTTACACTTTTTCCTTCTTGATCTTCAACGGTAGAAACAGCTAGAACCAATACACCACCTATATTTAAATGCACTCCTATGGAATTTCCCGATACCAGAACCTCTCTGTTGTCCAAAACACGAACATTGGTTGTTTTTATCGGAAGAATGCCGAATAAATCAAATTGTATTTTAGTTTCTCCGACTGAAGCCGGTAGAACAGACATATTGTTCGAACTAAAAACACTTTTTGAATCTTTAGTTTCAAATATATTTACTATATTGTTCTCAGATGAATTGATTTTTAAATAACCGGGCTTAAAAAAAGATTCCTGAGATACACCGTTATGAATTAATAATATTTCATCCGGGACCAATAATATATTCAGACCCACCGTTAAAAATGCAAAAACAATAAAAAATAAAAGAAATACTTTGATTAATCTATATGATTTATGATAATACATACATATCCTCCGATTTACTTATAATTGTCTCGTTATATATAAGTTAACCGTTTGGATATGTGATTATACTAACAATTTATGCCCGGATCTTTATATGCATCCGCTTTTTCCAACATATCGTTGGCATGCTTTAAACCTGTGTCTGTGATGACATTTCCATCCAATAAATTGGCGATTCTAACCGCTCTTTTATTACGATCCAATTCGTATACAGTTGTATAAACACTTCCGTCGTTTGTTTCTTTATTTATTGTATAATGGTGATCCGCCATACTTGCGATTTGCGGTAAATGTGTTACACAAATAACCTGACAAGTTTTAGATATATCATATATTTTATGTCCTGTTTTTAATGCGGCTTCACCACTAATACCCGAATCTATTTCATCGAATATCATAACAGGTATTTTATTACCATCAGATAATAAAGTTTTCATTGCAAGCATAATTCTGGATATTTCGCCTCCGGAAGCTATTTTTGCCAAAGGCTTAAATTCTTCACCGGCATTGGGGGAAATAAGAAATTCAACCTGATTCAAACCGTTTTCGGTAAAATCACTATCTTTTACATTTTCGTAATCAGGAAACATTACCTGGACCTTTAATTTAACTTTTTTCATTTCCATGTCATTTAGCTCCATAACAATTCCGGTTTCTAAAATTT
>CAZJOD010000319.1:0-2147 GCA_964547525.1 uncultured Clostridiaceae bacterium | reverse complement strand
AGCGCCTACTATGAGTGGCTGTTGAAGTGTGCAGTATAGTGAGTAATTTTTATATTATAACTGGTTTCTTATTAATCGCTATTGGGGGAAAAGCGCGGCACTTCCAATGTACTTTCTTTTATAGTGGAATTTGTGGAGGAACAATAATATGAGCATTAAGACCTCGGCGAGTGGTGCTTATCTTTGGAGAGGATATGAGTACTATAATAGTAAAAAAGTGAAATTTATCACAAAAACATCAGAAGATGAATATGAAGGGGTTGTTTCGGGAAGCCGAAAAGAACCCTATCATGTGAAAATTAACGGAACCCATATCAGACAATCAAAATGCAATTGTCCGCACGCGGACGGTAAAAGAATTATTTGCAAGTATATGGTGGCTTTATTTTTTACAGCATTTCCTAATGAAGCCTACAATTACATAAAAGAAGTTGAAGAATATGAGCGTGAGGAAGAAGAACGTGAAAAAGAGCATTTTGCGGAAGTGAAAAAATATGTTTACAGCTTGTCAAAGGAAGAATTGCGGCAGGAATTGCTTAATTATATAATCGATTCAGAAGACAATAAACATTATTGGTAAATAAGAGTATTTATAAATTGGGAGGTTTGAAATGAATAAACCACACGGCATAATCGTTTTCGGAGCTAACGGCAGCGGCAAGACAACGCTTGGGCATGAACTGGCACGTATTTTAAGTTTTAAGCATGTTGATCACGAAGATTATGCTTTTCATGAATCTGAAATCCCTTATACAAATTTGCGTACGGAAGAAGAGTGTATAGAGCTTATGCTTGCCGATATTCAGAAATACGGTTCATTTGTTTTATCTTCTGTTACTGGTAACTTTGGTGAGAATATCGTACCGTTTTATGACCTCGCCATATTTTTATCAGCACCGCACGATATTCGCATGGAACGCATAAATCAACGTGAAGTGCTGCGATTTGGCGACCGTGTACTTAAAGGCGGAGATATGTATGAGAGTCAACAAGATTTTCACAATTTCGTATCCACTCGTGATTTATCAAGAATTGACCAATGGGCAGAAACGCTTATTTCTCCTGTTATTCGAATTGACGGCATAAAGGATTATAAGCAAACCGCCTCCGATATTGCTGACTTTTATAACACACGCTTCAAATCGATTGGGCTTTCTTCTTATCCGTATGGCGTGGATATTATTAGAAGAATATCTGCTCGTGGTGTATGTGTCCGTGAAGGCAAGGCGCTGATGATAAAGTATAAATGGCCGGGATATGGCTTTGCCGGAGGCGGGATTGAGAAGGGAGAAAACCCTAAAAAAGCAATAATCCGTGAGCTGCGTGAAGAAATAGGTTGCACTGTCACAAGCGTTGGCGATTTTATTCTTAGCGTGACCGAACGCACTGTTTCGGAAGCAGACCCCAGTAAATATTTTGAACAAGTAAATCTTTATTATGAGTGTGAAGTTGACGATACACGATATATGCCGAACCCAACGTATGAAGAAGCACTCCGTGAATATGAGAGCGGTTGGGTGGAATTATCTGAAGCATTGAGAGAAAACAAATCCATTTGGCAACGCAAGCGTGATGTTGAGGTTTTGAAAATGTTGGAGGGTACGGAATGAATATAAATATCAATACTTCAAAAATACAGCTTGAAACAGACCGTTTGATTCTCCGTGCATTTTGTGAAGATGACCTCGTTGATTTTTACGAATATGCCTGCGTTCCCGGAGTCGGCGAAATGGCGGGGTGGCCGCATCACGAAAGCATTGAAACTTCCAAGAGAATTTTACAAAGTTTTATGACAGAAAACGAAGTTTTTGATTTGGTTCTCCGAGAGAGCGGTAAGGTAATCGGTTCCTTAGGATTGCATTACTCATGGGCAAATGACGATCTAAAATATGTGCTGTTACTTAGACACCTCATAAGAAATACCGATATGGCTTTTATATCGGATGTGGAACGATTGTATTTAAGTTTCACGAAATCAGGAATATGCATGTTAAAAGTATCTGCAACGGTTTTTATTATTGTTTCGGGTGGGAGATCCCTACGGTATATGTGTCGATGACTACGATACTCATAGGGTTCTTTTGTTATTCTTTTATGAATCAAATGAAGTAGTTCTTGTTTTTGTGTTACTTTATTACAACTTGTTA
>CAZJOD010000318.1:0-2193 GCA_964547525.1 uncultured Clostridiaceae bacterium | reverse complement strand
TTCCATATTGTTTTGTTCCAGAATTTCGTTTTTGACAAATATCGCAGGTGCGTAAACATCCGGCATCCCGGCATATATGGCGTATGTTTTGTATTCGATTGTACACATCCTTTTGATTTGCGGATATCGTTCAAAGCGAACAATGGCTTCAGGGCAAAATTGCGCCAAGTACGGTGAGATATCCATATATATTTCATCATCAAGATATTGTCTGCCCCAAAAGTCATTTGCCATAGTTCTCATTTGAATATCTACATATTTGTTTGGAAATACAAGGTCGAAGCTCTGCCCGGATTTTATAGCTGTGGCATAACTATTCCGACTTATAGGATCCTGACACTTTGTGAACGTAACTCCAAAACCCAACTCTTCTTCGCACATTTGAGAAAGCTTCGTCAGGTTTGTCGACATGTTGTGACCGGGTTGCAATAAAACACCCCAATAGTAATGACCGAAAATCAAGATATTCAAAACCTCGTCATTAAACCGTACGACTTCGTGATCCTGTATTTCGATTGTAGTAAAAGCTTTCTCCGGATTTTCTTTTATACCGTTTTGATTTTGATCACCACATGACACTGTCATCAATACAGTGAATAACAGTACTATTATTTTATATTTATATCTTGCCATTTCTTCCCCCTACCGTGAAATCAGCCATTATCTTGGTTAGTGTCCCATATCCATTCGTCCCGTTCCAATCCAATCCATTCACCATAATAATACAATTCATCTCGTATACGAAAAGCTAACATTATACAATGTTAGCAAATTAAAACTTCATTCATTTGTTACTACACTTTGATAATATTTATGTATGGTTCTTATTATTCATTTCTTTTTCTTAATTAATATTTACATAGTGGCAACATTTTGATCGAATAATCATTAACACACCCAGAAAGAAGGCATACATCACAATAACACCAATGCTCCCATCCTGATGAAAAGTATCCACATCTATAGCATCTTAGTTCTGTTCCACAGTAAATGACGTTACCGGGACAACCATACGGATACGGAGCATCAATATGAGGTGATGATACTCTCATCACACATTGGTCACAACTGTAATAAGCATCATAATTTTCACAGGACGGACAATAAACAGCAAACACCACATTAATACTAGTGCACATAATGACTAGTACCAGAATTGAACACACAAGCCTCTTAGCTTTCATATTATTTTACCTCCAAATTTTATTGAGAAACTTCATTCTGCCTTATTCACTTGTTATATTAAGCACCTATTAAGTATGAATATTCCTTTTTACATATTTCGTGCAGTTACCATAGGAAATCCCTACATATAGAACTTGTACCTTATTTATGCAAAGGTTACGTTATTGATGAGTACCAATGCCACAACACATAAATCACCAACTTTCTCACGAGAGAACCCTTACCTCCTTAAATTATTTGACTTTTATCTGAAACTCAAGAACAAAAGTGCAGCTTACAACTAACCGCACTGTTGTGAATCCGTTCTCGAGTATTCATTCTAATTTAATCATGTGTGCAATTATCATCATGCACATGTTCACTTAAAACTTTTGGGATTTCATACTTGTTATCTAAGACAATTATATTACTTATTACATATCCCCTTTTATATTTATTCAATATGAATTGTATATCGTAGAAACTTAACTGCCTCCATTCCGGCAAATTCTCTGATTTCACATTAAAATAAATCCTGGCAAATACATTAGTTGATTCAGATTGTTTTAGATATTATAGACATTGAATTCGGCTTTTTCGATAATATACTTCTGTTCAGCGAAATATTTGATTTCTACATCAAACTTACCAAACATGAAATTGGAGTTAATTAAACTGCTTTCTAAATACGGTTTTTGCTGTTCTGCTTTTTCTGAAATATTGGTATAATCCGTATTAGTGTATCTTGTATTTAAATAATCTAAAACGAACTTATCCGGTTTTGGAGGTGATGCAAATAAATATAATGATATACTTACAGCTACGAATATTAAAGATATAATTGATATTTTCATTAACCCTTTATAGATAATCATTTTACCTCCTAAAAATCAGTGCAACAGTTATTCATTCATTTATAACCGAAGGTCCTAACCACCGAAGTGGTATTTTTATCATATTAATCCTCTTGGAATAAGAATAACAGTAATAATTACAATTGTCAATGCTTAATTATTAATTTATTTAATA
>CAZJOD010000317.1:0-2200 GCA_964547525.1 uncultured Clostridiaceae bacterium | reverse complement strand
TTTTGCAATTACAGTCCAATGTTTATTCGCTCTTTTGCAGTAAAAATAGTTATTGAAGTAGAATCATATAAATATATTAATATAAGCAATCCGAATAAATATATTTTGCCACACTGTCATCATTGTTAGATCCGATTATAATATCGGCTTCTTGTAAAACCAAAGGGTGCGCGTTACTTACCGCTATTTTAACATCCGACTCATAAAATAAAGGAAGATCGTTAACATTATCTCCGAAGCATACAACCTTACTCGGTTTTAGTAGATCTTTAAGAAATTTAAGTCCGTTTTGCTTATTTGCCGACGCATTTAGAACATCTAAAAAAAAGTAATCTTTGTAATAAACATCCTCGTAAAAATGTATATTAATATGAGGTATAAGGGAAATGTCTTTATAAAGCAATTCCAATCGGCTTTTATCGGCTAATATGTTAATGTGTAATATGTTATACTTATATAAATCCGGATATGAAGCTACCTTTGTAAATCGTTTGTCTCCGGTTTTTATACGCACATCCATAAACATTTGTTGTGCGTTGTTATTTACACCTTTATAAAAAATTTTCTCCTCTTTGTTTACATCAATACAGTATACAAAAGGATGAAAACCGTGTTTTTCATATAATTCTATTGCACAATACGCCGTTTCGGAATTTAAATAGTGTGAATTTAAATAACATCCTAATATCGGATCATAAACTTGTATACCGTTTAGAAATATTACGGGTATGTTTATATCAAGAGGTTGTAAAATCTTCTTTGCGGTGGCTATCGATCTGGCGGTAGCTATGGTAATCTTCTCACCGTTATGAATAAGCTCGTTAAGAATTTTTACAGTTTTATCACTTAATTTTGCATCATCGTTTAAAAGTGTTCCGTCCAGATCAGAGATGTATAATTTCATCAAATGCCTTCCTCGCATAATTATTTTAGGATAATATACAATAAAAAATGCATTATATATCCTTTTGTATATGATATAATTTTTAATGACAGCGGTCAATCATATTCGACTGTTTATGTATTATGCGGTTGTATTGACAATATTTTCGTTTTTGTTTACAATTTAACCGAATAGTTACTATGGCAAAGTAAGAAACATATATAAAGGAAGGTGCGATAAATGGGTAATATAAGTTTTGACATTAGCGGAAAAGTTGCGGTAATTACAGGCGGAGCCGGTATATTATGCTCCGAAATGTCTAAGCAGTTGGCAAAAAAAGGTGCAAAAATTGCAGTGTTGGATTTATTTGTGGATAAAGCACAAGAGACAGTCGATGAAATAATTGCCGGCGGTGGAGACGCTATTGCCGTCGAGTGTAATGTTCTTGAAAAAGAAAGCATTGAGAAAGCTTGTCAAATCGTATTGAATATATACGGTAGGGTGGATATATTAATTAACGGTGCGGGAGGTAATAAAAAAGAAGCTACTACATCCGACGAAATGAAATTTTTCGATATGCCTAAGGACGCACTTCAATGGGTGTTGAATTTAAATTTCTTAGGCACTGTTATGCCTACTCAAGTTTTCGGAAAAGTAATGGCCGAACAAAAAGAGGGCTCGGTAATTAACATTTCATCTATGGCAGCTTTTTGTCCTTTAACAAAAACCATAAGTTATTCCGCTGCAAAAGCTGCTGTTTCCAATTTTACACAATGGATGGCGGTTCATTTTTGTAAAGAATACTCGGATAAAATCAGAGTCAATGCAATTGCACCGGGTTTTTTATTGACACAACAAAACTATTACCTGATGATAGACAAAGACACCGGAAAACCTACACCAAGAGGTGAGGATGTTATTCGTAAAACTCCAATGGCAAGGTACGGTGATCCCGACGAGTTGGTTGGTGCGATTATATACCTTGCATCCGACGCCGCTTCATTTGTAACAGGTGTTGTATTACCTATCGACGGTGGTTTTTCGGCATATTCAGGAGTATAATGTAAATGATATATTTATTTTAGAAAGGAACTGTTTAAAATGGCAAAGTTTAAAATTGTTATGACCGATGATAGACATAAGGATTACGATGTAGAAAAGAAAGTTTTAGCGGATCTGGACGCGGAAGTTATAATTAGTGACTGTAGAACTGAAGATGAGGTTATAAAAGCATGTAAAGATGCCGACGGAATCATGTGCAATCTTGCTCCTATGCCGGCTAGAGTTATAGAGAGTTTGGAAAAGTGTAAAGTAATA
>CAZJOD010000316.1:0-2235 GCA_964547525.1 uncultured Clostridiaceae bacterium | reverse complement strand
ATTAATGATAAAGTACAAGAATGTTTCTTCCGACTGCTTATTATTGACAATACCGATGTTTGTTCGGTTTGTACTCAAAACAATAATATTAATGAAAGTATTCGGTGGGGCAAACCGGAGGATTTCTTAAAGGAAGTGAAAACCATTGTATTATCATAAATGAATGCATGTATGAAGCATGAAATGGGATTAATTATATATCGTACTACATCAACCTATAATAGATATACTAATGAAAGACATGTTGCGTAGTAAAGTTTTGTTCGTTAATTAAAAGGAGGTTGTCATGCCATATTGGTATATACTTTTTGTTAATACCGGTCGAGAACATCATCTCTCGAATTGGATAAATCAACGTTTTTCTGATAAACATTTGAAATCATTTTTCCCTACGCGTGAATTATTCTACAAAAAATCCGGTAATGCATATACAAGAATATTGACCATGTTTCCGGGTTATTTATTTATTGAGACGGAGATATGCAGTACGGAGTTTTTACAACATATATGGTTCATTATCAAAACATCCGAAGATATTATCAGAATATTAAAATATGGGGATTCTGATGAAATTACTCTCCAAGAGGATGAATGCAGAGAATTAAAGCGATTGCTTAATAATGATCACTGTGTTGAACTATCTGTGGGTTTTATTGAAGGAGACAAAATTATTGTTCAAGAAGGTCCTTTGATGGGAAGAGAAAGCATCATAAAGAAAATCAATAGGCATAAAAGGGAAGCTTTTATTGATCTTGAAATAATGGGCGGAGTAAGACGGGTTAAAATCGGACTTGAGGTGTTAAAGAGAATATAAATCGGGTTAGAAGTTACCTTTTATAGAGAGCATGAAGTAATACCTTTCGACCATTCCTTATTTTATAAAATATGCCTGGCAAGCAAAGGATTAAATAAGAACATGTAACAGAGAAGAATATTTATAAGAAAACTTCTTACAGTATACTTAAAAGTAAACAATATAAATAAATGTTTAAGAAATAAAAAATTATAAAAATATATATTGCAAAACAATAATAGGTATTATATACTAAGTACGGTTGATAGAGAAAATTATAGAAGGAGCAGAATTTCGAAGTGTATGATGTTTTAAAAAGCATTATATAAAAGGGACAATTTAAATGAATTTTATTTTGTACATAGTATTAAGAATATTAAAAATGAAAGAGTCCCAAGAAAATCTGTAACAACACCCAAATTTATTATAAAGCTTTACAAGTACTTATCCGAAGTTAGTTGTTGCTGTGGGCGGGATAATGGACGATAGGGATTATACAGTGATTATACGGCAGTATGTCTATTTAAAAGGATAGCTGGACTGTGTGATAAAGTTATGCCCTGCAATAAAAAGGATGTTACCACATCATATGGGTATATACTTTTTGTATTTCCAATCGAGAATAACATAATTCAAACAACAAAGTTTAAATAAGAAAAATCAACATTTCTGTCATAATCGTTTGACATCATTTATCTTTATATAAGGATCAATCTTCAAAAATCCCGGTATAGTAAAAAAATAATACATGTTTCCGGGTTATTTATTGAGATAGAAATATGCTGATACGGAGTTTTTACAACATACATGACCTATTCGTAGATTATCCAAAGATATTATCAGAATATTTAGATACGGTAATTCTTAAGAAGTTGTCCTCAGTGAGGATGAATGTAAGGCATTGAAGCAATTGTTAACAATAATCACTGTGTTGAAATTTTTGCGGATTTTATTGAAAGAGATAAAATTCATGAAGAAAGTCTGTTGGTATGTAAAGGAAGCATTATAGGGAAAATTAATGGATATAAAAAGGAAGCTTTAATTTATCTAAAAATGATAAACTATATAAGCCAAGTTACAATTTGACTTGAGGTGCTGAGGAAAATATAAGAAGAACTAGAATTCGCATTATGTAGATACCCTGAAATAAGGCGATTTCGCAGTTTGAAATTTTACTTTAAATTCATTCCATAACAAAAAATACTTTTTTAGCATAAAGAGCCATAAGGAATTAAAATGCTCAATGTAAAATTTTAATAACAGGTGAATGTAAATGAGTATACAAAAAATGATGGAAAATAATTTAAAGATTAATGATTTATGTGAATTTCCTGATTTTACGGGGAAATGCCTATCTATTGAAATTTGTGGATCATGCAATTCAAGGTGTGTTTATTGTTTTTACTATATTACTGGGCAACATAAAATGAATAATCATATGA
>CAZJOD010000315.1:0-2270 GCA_964547525.1 uncultured Clostridiaceae bacterium | reverse complement strand
ATATATAATCCGAAAAGAATCATAAACGGATATATAATGCCTAAAGATTTAGATGTCAATTCAGAATTACTCATTAATTCCTCCTTCATGACGTGAAAAATGAATAATACCCAAAACACTAACCAATAAAGTCAAAGCTTCGAATAATGTATCATATACCCGATAGTTTAGGTATATGGCCGTTACTATGTTATTAGCACCCGTTTCCACAAAATGGTTATTTTGATAATCCGGTACGAGTTCATTTTGCAGCTGTTGCGGAGCATAATTGTTTATAAGAATAACTATTAATGCCAGCATGGTTATAAAAATAAAAATTATCATTCTTCTCAACGTTTTAATCTCCTTCGGTCTCATCATGCAAAATAAAATTTACATTACTTTTTTTTGATTTTTTAACGTACTCTTGGAGAGAGTCAATTTGATAATTTTGTTTGTTTCCATATATAAAAACCTCGTCCTCTTTTCGTCCTACGATAATATCATAGCTTGAATGCTCTATAATTTGATCAACCGGTTCGGTGGTGTATACTACATGAGGTTCAAGCTCTTTTGATACACAAAAAGACTCTATTAAATTTAAAATCCGAATATGTCCTTTGTTTATATATTTATCATGCATGGTATCTGAGTTTTCCTCGGTATAATATATTGAAAAAATATTATGTTTTTGTAAAGCCGTCAAATATAATATTGTAGACAAGGTGCTGCCTATGATGGCTTCGGCTATAGCCACATCCGGTGCTTGATAAAGCAAATATACAAATGAACTTATCAATGAAAATATGCCAAGGTAAATTACAGCTATACGAACGGTTTTTGCTTGAACTGCGAAAACTGCAAAAACTATCATTAAAAGTAAAAAAATCTTCATTACCATTGTTATTTCTCCTGTTTGACTTTATAGCCGCTTCGATATGCCGCCCTAGCCATAGAATGGGTAGTCAACGGATTGATAATCAGCATTATGATCATTATCAAAATAACTTTCAAAGAAAAAAAACTAAAACCTTTTTTGATAATAACTCCGGTTAAAATCGTTATGAACCCTACAGTATCTACTTTTGAAGCCACAAGTATACGTGAATAAAAATTATTAAATCTAAAAACCCCGAAAATACCAAACAGTACGAAGGTAAAACCGATTATTATAAATAAATTACCTAAGACATCCCACATAATTAGATCTTTCCCTTCTTTTCTATGAAATTTGCAATAAAAATAACACTTATAAAACTTAAAAAAACAAATGTAAGTGCAAGATCCAAAAGGTATGATTTATCTGCAATCAACGCATATAGAACGATTAATATGTTTATCTTTGTAGAAACTAAATTAAATCCTAATAATCTATCCCATACCGTAGGTCCTAATATAATTCTTAGCATAACTATAAATGTCATTGCGGTCAAAATGTAGAATACAATATTAATTACCATAAAAATCAATCCTCCGTTAAAATTTTCTCAAATGCACCCTTTATCATCTCACCCGCTCTTTTTTTATCTTTGGTTTTACAATCTATCCATAAAACTTTTAATTTGCGACCATTTTTTTCTATAGTAACCGTTCCGGGAGTTAATGTGATTGAATTAGCTAAAAAACAGATGTATAAGTCATTTTTAATCTCAGTATCAATTTCCACTATATCGGGATTTATTTTCCCTGTAATAATTTTTTTAATAGTTGAAAAACCTGATTTATATATCTGAAATACTAATAATAAAAAATACTTTATCAATACACAAAAACGTATATGATACGTACTCCTATATATGTCAAAGTGTAAATACTTATGGGTTATATATAAAGATATGATTCCAAGTGCACCGCCTAGGATAATATCTTGAAATGATATGCTTTCATTCAAAACAATCCAAACGATTACACATAATAAAACTATGCCGGTACTGTATAATAATCTTTTCAAAGATAAACATCCTCTCTTGTCATTAAAGCAAGTTTGTTCCGTTATATTATTAACAATTAAATGCATTTAGTATATATATATATGATTTTACTGCAAAAAATAAATCTATATTATTGGGTATATGTATATATCAAATCTTAGATAGTAACACACGATCGCCATACATATATGAATAAAAAAATCTAAGGCGACAAAGAATGCCTAAGAAAGTTTTAAAAATTTTCATTTTTGTCTCTCCTTAAAAATTAATATAAAGATATTATACAATAAACTATTTTATTTAGGAAGAAAAAATTAATGTCATTATACATAATTAGACCCGGAGCCGCATCGAGCGTCC
>CAZJOD010000314.1:0-2280 GCA_964547525.1 uncultured Clostridiaceae bacterium | reverse complement strand
TTTGATATATTATGTATATAAGATAAAACGTGAGGGGACCTACATATGGTTAGATTATTGGGAATGGAAAAAATACTTGCTATAGCATTGATACCGGTAATGATGGTTTTTTGTGTCTCATGCTCTACCGCCGTATCGAGTATTTCTTATTTTTCTGTAAACGACAAAAACATACCTGTTGAAGTCCCTGTTTATGACTATAAAAACATTAATTTCGATTTTAATTTTTCCAATGTTACATTCTATAATACAACTAAAGATAATATAATAATATCATATAAAACAGATGATTTTTCAGAAGCCCCCGATTATAAAGCAAAAGGGCCGTCGGTTCGTCCGGAAAAATCAAAACTGTCGATTTCCTTTGAAAACTTAAAAAACTTGTCTGAAATAAATATATATATCCCTCGTTCGATTAAATGTATTTCAGTCAAGCATAATAAAGGAGACTTGCATTTTAATGATGACATAACTTGGAATTTAATTGTTCAAGGAAATGAAAGTGAAATAAAAATAAACTATATTGACGCTTTATTGGATATTTCGGTATCAAAAGGCAACATAACCGTATTAAACGGTCATTTACCAAGTGAGAGTAGAATTGTCACGGAAACCGGCAACATCAGCATATGTACCCGGTTTGGTGCCGGAGAATATTACTTTACAACAAAGTTCGGTAATATTGATTTGCAAAGCAAATCAACCGGTATTTCTCTTAATGCATTAGGTTATACCAGGCTGAATGAATTCTCACATAACTTGTCAAATACCGTTTTTGTAACCCTTGCGAGCGACGTAGGTTTTATAACCGCCATCAGCTCTTAAAAAAGCCCCACCCGGAACCGGTTTGTTTATTATCAACCTTTCAAACCGGTTTCCATTCCCTTATGCTGTGCGTGTCTAAAATGCACAGCTTTTTTTATTCATAACAAAACCTTTTTTACCCGTAAATAGTGTGGACAACATATATTCCGGTAGGTAACCGGTAAATTTATTTTCTCTCCAACTGATCCTTTATCATCATTTCTTTAACTTTCATCAGTCGAATAATATTTCCTCGCTCAGATTCTTCCAGTTTCATGGTTATTTCGCGGATCTTGCTTGTAAGCTGTGGTATCATTACATATTCCAGTGCATTAACCCTTCTTCGGGTCTTCTCTATTTCATAAGCTAACAGCTGAGCTGATTTTTCTCGCTGAGCTAATTCCAACATAACGTCTAAAGCATTCCGGTAATTATAAACCGCTTGATCCAGCTCTGATGAAGTAAACCCAAAACCATAGGGAAATTCCCCCATATTATTGTCTTCCACCACTTTTTTGAATACCGGTACATTGACGTTCATAATGTTTTCTTCATAGATATCTACAGTCACTCTTCCCGCAGGTAACATTAAAGATTCTTCTAAAACGTCCGAACGCATAACCGACTTTGCGGCGACAAAACTTTTATTGGCTTTATTTATACTTTCTTCAACTTCTTCACGCAATTCTTTGTTTCTTCTTACCAAATGTAAAAACTTTTTCATAAGTTCATCTCTTTTGTCTTTCAACAATCGATGTCCTCTTCGTGCAGTTACAAGTCTTTTTTTTAGTTTTGTCAATTCCATCCTTGTAGGGTTAACGTTTGCAATTCCCATAATCTTCTCCGTTTTATAACTTTTCGTAAATTATATCAATAATAAGCTTCTATAAATTCGTCTCTTATTCTTTTTAATTCTGATTTAGGTAAAATTCTAAGCAGCTCCCATCCCAAATTCAATGTTTGTTCAATACTTCGATCTTCATCAGGTCCTTGAGATACATATCTTTTTTCAAATTCTTCGGAAAATTTGGCATAAAGCTTATCAGTATCGGTCAAAGCTGCATCACCTAATATAACGGCAAGTTCTTTCGCTTCCTTACCACGTGCATATGCTGCAAACAATTGGTTCATTGTGTTTGAGTGGTCTTCACGGGTCTTTCCTTTTCCGATACCTTTGTTCTTTAATCTGGACAATGAAGGTAATACGTCTATTGGCGGCATTACACCTTTCTTGTACAATTCTCTGTTCAAGATTATTTGCCCTTCGGTAATATATCCGGTCAAATCCGGTATGGGGTGCGTTTTATCATCCTCCGGCATGGTCAATATTGGTATAAGAGTTATACTTCCATCAGAATCTACACGCCTTCCCGCTCTTTCGTATATGGTCGCCAGGTCGGTGTATAAATAACCGGGATAACCTCTTCTTCCGGGAACTTCTTTTCTGGCAGCCGAAACCTCCCGCAACGCTTCGGC
>CAZJOD010000313.1:0-2284 GCA_964547525.1 uncultured Clostridiaceae bacterium | reverse complement strand
TATCCACCCCAACACCTCCCCAGCTTCTGTATCCCATCATGTAGCAACCCATACCGGGTCATCCCTTTACGAGAGCGTTTTTCTAGGATATTTTGCTTGCTGTAACCGGGTATATTTGGGGTTGTGGCGGAGGTGTATTAAAAGTTAAGAACACCCATATATTTAAAACTGAGGGTCTGTTACACAATGAATAGTATAAGTAAGTCGAATGGTTAATATGATTTTGCTTATTTTTCCAGTTTAGATATAACTGCTTTAAAACGCTCATCATCTCTTATTGGCTCAAATTCACCATGCGCTAAACCATAACCATGCAGTAAATGGTGACATTCGTTATAACGATAACTTTTTACTAATCTCGGACGGGTTTCCAAACCTTGCACCGCAAGACTTGTGTGATGTTTTAGGTCAGTTATTGTATCAAAGTCTATAGCATGCAACGTCGCTTTTTCTAAACAATTCAGCGCATTATCCATGTCATTTGTTTTATGGTAATTACAGGCAAGTTGGTAATAGTATGAAATCAAAATGAAATTATTGAACCCATAGTCTCCATTTTCGTAAATAAAGTCGAAAATGCCGATTGCTTTATTAATCAACTTTATTCTTTCGTGTGAACCTAAATTATACATAGAATTTGCTAGTTTCTCAATGTCATATGCTAATATTTGGGTAAAATTTAAAATATTTGTTTTTAGTTGATTGTGCAGTTCGTCACCTTCATATATTGTTGTTAAGACAACATCGCTTGAACATGCTACATCAGACAATTTTTTTGCTGTCTTAACGGCTTTCTCTTTATCTCCTGCTTTTTTATAATTTTGAGAAAGACCAAACAACGCTTGATCTCTTGTAAAATCATCTGTGCTGTTTTCCAATACGCGCTCTCTTATGGTAATAGCTTCTAATAAATTATTTTTTGCTTTTTCTTTATCTGGTTCCGTGTTAGCTTGTTGTGTTATGGTCAAAGCAAGTAAATTTTGCAGTGAATACTCATGAGGAAATTCACGTACAGCGTTTCTTAAAATTTCCAACGCAACGTCCATATGACCGCCATTCCATTTGTCATACACTTCCTTAGTTATTTCTTCTATTTTCTCCTTGTCTTTTATTTTATCCACTCCAAGCAGCTCATCTACCGAAATTTTAAAATATGCCGCGATGGACGGCAAAATTTCAATATCAGGGTAAGTAGCGCCATTTTCCCAACGGCTTATCGCTTGCGGCGACACATGGAAAATTTCGGCAAGTTGTTCTTGAGTAAGGTCTTTAGCCTTACGATTTTGCTTAAATTTTTCACTAAAATAAATAGCCATTTCACATACCTCATATTTTTTATTTTTGTTGATATAAAAATTATACTTGTGTAGCGTATTAATAACAAGCAATCAAATTGAGAGTTTTTGTAAACTAAAACGAGAATTATATATCTGTAAAAATATAAATTTTCTAACCCGATTAAACTTCAATTATCAAACACAGATAATAAATCTACTCTGATATATAGATTTTACAGCTAAATTATCTCAACATCAACAAGCACTTAGACATATTCACTATCAGCCCAATCCCAAGATAAGGTCTATGGTATATGATAGTCGGGAGACTATTTAAAGGTTGCAGAGGTTTTTGAAGAGGGATTGAAAACCTTTCCGAACGACTATGGCATGATGTCAGATCCCTATTTTACTTGCTATAACCGGTAATATACCCAAAACCACTCTATGGATCATATGCTGTGATATGATAAAAAAGCAACATCCATACTCCCATATATCACACCACCCCTCCTGCAGCAACCCATACAGGATCATCCCTATACAAGAGCGTTATTACCGGTATGGCCTATTTTGTTTGCTGTTACCGGGTATATTATGATTTTTGACGGGTGTGTGGAATAGCTGGTTTATGTAAGCCATCTGCAGTTGCCGGTTACCCATGGTATTTATACCCCTCTTATAATGTGAGTTTGACAGGACCATAAGTGAGAGTGGAATAAGCCCTATAAAAAAATAGTCGGGGACATATCTCAACTAACCTGCTTTTTAGATGAATGTAACCACAAACCAAAATTATTTTTTTACGGTAAAATATGAAAAAAGACAATTAACTACAATTTATCTTATTTCTATTGCAGAATCATTTGATTTATATAATAATTGTTAAATATAAGACTTATTGGAGGCGATTATTAATGCCAAGATCGGCACGAAAGAGAAATCCGGATAAAATACACCATATAATGTGCAGAAGTATAAGTGAAATATATCTTTTTAGAAATGAT
>CAZJOD010000312.1:0-2290 GCA_964547525.1 uncultured Clostridiaceae bacterium | reverse complement strand
ACTGAAATCCAAAAAGAAGGAAAGATTAAACAATGATATATAAAGATGAAACGTATGGTTTTGGTGTTAATCCCATAATTAGCAAAAACCATTTTTATGTTATAATTCCACCTAATAATAATGAAAATATTCAGGTGTATGAACGTTTTAACTGGACAGATAATGAAGAACAAAAAATAGAAAAAGCGGATATTCTTAAAGTTGAAATGTCTAAATATAAGTGGAAGAAAATCAGTGTTGATTTGACAACAGAATTTAATATCAGGCTAAAAAAAGATAAAATAAAAACCGGTAAGTTTATCACCGGAGGAACACCGATAGATAAATTATTTGGAAAAGAAATGATGATATTACTTTGGGCAATTGAAGATTGCGATCCTTCGGTTATACCGACGGCAATAAGGAATTGGAAAGGTCTTATGCCTGAGGAGCGTTGGTGGTTATATACTATGACAAATGCGAGTACCGGACGTATGAACGATAAAAAAGGCTGGAGAATTGCATTAAGATATGCATTATGTGAGAACCCGGTAGAGGAAAACAAGCAGATAAATATAATAGATATGTATACCCAAGATTAAGGAGTAATTTATGATTTCATTTATAGAGAAACAATTTCCTGTATCAAAAGTAAGTAAGGAAAGTTACAAAGAACGAAAAGCTAATAACGGTCAAACTTTAACAGGTTTAGGTAAATGGTGGGGAAGGAAACCATTAGTATTGGTACGGGCTGCAATTCTTGGCTGTTTAATGCCGGCAAGTGACAATCCCGGTAAGGATATGGATATTTTTTTAAAAATAATGAGTATGGATAAAACCGGTCTCGAACTCCGTAAAGAGAAATCCTTTACCGCAAAGGAAATGTATGAAATCGTTGGAAAAAGTAAAAAATTGCGTAACAACATTAATGAATGGTTTGATATAAGCGGTGATAAGGTTAAGGTAAATGGTGGAATAGATAAAAACGAATTAGAATTAAAGATCTTTAATACACTTGGTTATGATGAAAAGTTAGCTAAATGTGTTAGACCCGAGCAATTATATAATCTTGACAACCAAACATGGAATGAATCAATCATCACTTGGGTACCACGGCAAGAAATTTACAGGAATTAATTCAACAATTATCTATAAAAAGATATGGAAGAAATGTTATTGTAGGAGATTGTTTTTGCGGAGGAGGAAGTATACCTTTCGAAGCTGCAAGGATGGGTTGTGACACATTTGCAAGCGATCTAAATCCTATTGCCGGATTATTAACTTGGGCAAGCATTAATATATTAGGTGCCGATGAAGCAGAATTAGGAAAAATTAAACAATTTCAACATGATGTTTTTAATAGAGTAGATAAGGAAATATTAGAGCTTGGAATAGAACATAATGAAAATGGTGATAGAGCTGTTTCATATTTATATTGTTTGGAAGTGAAATGTCCTGAATGTGGTGTGAAAGTTCCACTTGCTCCAAGTTGGGTTATAGGTAAAGGAACAAAAACGGTAGCAAAACTAGTCAGAAATGAAGACCGATACGATATTATCGTAAAAATGGGTGTTAGTTCCAGTCAGCTGAAAGAAGCTGATAACTCCAGTACCGTAGGTAGAAATGGGTTAATATGTCCAGCATGTGGAAAAACAACTCCAATTACATCATTGAGAAAAGATAAAAAAAATAAAGATGGAAATATCGTTTATGGACTTAGAAAGTGGGAAAAGTCTGAGTTTGATTTTCGAGATGATGATATATATAGCGAAAGGTTATATGCAATAAAATATGAAAAATCCGACGGGCAGAGGTATTATCGACATCCTAATGTTAGAGATTTACAAAATGAAGCAAAGGTAAAACAAATAGTTACTGACAATATCAAAACATGGCAAGAACAGGGCTTGGTTCCTAGCTTAGAAATTGAAAGCGGTGCAAAAACCGATGAAATAATACGAAATCGTGGATGGACTCATTGGAATCACCTTTTTAATGCCAGGCAGTTATTAATTACAAGTAAACTTATAAGTAATATCAATAATAGTTCTTTTAATAATAACATTATAACAGTAGCAAGCATTTTAGGACTTAATAAATGTATAGACAATAATTCAAAATTGTGTGTATGGCACAATGGTGGGCATGTTGAAAATGGTCAGAATACATTCTTAAATCAAGCGATAAATCCTCTATATAATTATTCTACAAGAGCACTGATAAACATTGGGAATTCATGGTTTTATAATATTAACAATTATCACATCTATGAAAAGTCAAAGATCGATATCCTTGATGCTAGAATGATAGA
>CAZJOD010000311.1:0-2302 GCA_964547525.1 uncultured Clostridiaceae bacterium | reverse complement strand
TAAATAATTATATCCGATTTGTACAATGTAATAAACAGAGTTCGGGGTTGATTCCAAAGCTTTTTGGTAATATGAAACCGAGCGGTTGTAGTTAGTTAAAAAGTAGTGTATCTCACCCAGACGATCGTAAATATTAATAAAATCATTTTGAAACACTTCATTTTGCTCAATATTTTGCATTAGAGATAAAGCTTCGTTGTAATGTGTCATTGATATTAAGCAATCTACTTTTAGAAGGTAGCCGTTTATATTGTCAGCAGATACATTTATTAATATTTCAGCAGTTTCTAATGCTTTATCATATTGAAAATTATTATAGTATGAATAACCCAGATATGAGTATGCGGACATATCATTTCTATATAAATCTATGTATTTTTCAAATTCACATATCGCATCCGGGTATTTAAATTGATTATAATATGCAACTCCTTTACCGTATAATGCATATAAAGATTTGGGATTGTATGATAACGCTTTATCATAACAAAATATCGCATCCTCATAATTACACAAACCGATTAATGCATTGGCTTTATTTATATACTCGCTTTCACTTTCATTACCGGCCGATATGGAATAATCTAAAACGCAGATTGCATCTTCATAACGTTCCATCAGGTTATATGCCCAAGCTTTGTTGTTTAGAGCCACATCGTTATCCGGGTTAGATTCGAGTATCTTGTCAATAACAACCAAAGCATTATCATAGTCTTCGTTTTCAATCATCATATAAGCTTTATTATTCAATAGAGTTATACTTTTCGGAAACATAGAGACAAGTTGATCTGTTCGTGCCATTGCGGTTTCATATTGGCCTTGTTCCCATAATGTGAATATGTAGTTTTCAAACAATTGACCGGCGAATTCATCAAAATTACATGCGGTAAGTGATATTGTTAAGATTAGTATAGTGATAATGTATAGTGACCTTTTAACGATGTGTTTGCATTTCCCCAAAGATTTTTTCATAGAATTATTTACTCCGTTATTTGTTGATATACTTAATAATATCATGTATATTATTTTATATAAATAGAAAATGTATGTTTTTTATATAATTTCTAACCGATGGTAAAACATTCAAATAAAAATATCTGAAAATTCTATTGCAACCGCATGTGCCAATCTGTCTTCGGTTAATTCCTCTATCTTTTCTTTTATCAGATGATCTTTGGTTTTGTCAGCAGGTAAATAAACGTTAAATGAACTTCCGATACCTTCTTTACTATCTACGGTAATATGTCCGTTCATTTTTTCAACAAGTATTTTAACAAGGTAAAGCCCGATACCGGTTCCTTCAGCTTGACGGGTTAGGGGACCGTCTACCTGACCGAATTTTTCAAATATTGTCTTGACCTTATCGGCAGGTATACCAATCCCTGAATCAACTACCGATAGTTGTATTTTTTTATTTCCATATAAGTTTTTTTGTGATAATGTAACTTTGATGGATTTTCCTTTAGGTGTATATTTTATAGCATTAGATAACAGATTTAAAAGAATCCTCTCATATTTATTAACGTCAATCCCTATTATTTTATTTTTTAGTCTTGTACGAAAAGATAACGTAATATTTTTCTGTTCTGCATAAATTCTAATGAATTCAACTATGGATCTTGTTAATAAAACAATTTCAATATTTTGATTTTTAATACTTAGCGAATCGTTTTTAATTTTAGTAATATCCAAAAGGTTGTTGATTAATTTTAGTTGTCTATTGGTACCTTTTTTAATTTTATTAATAAAATTTTTTGCTTTGTCAGACAGTTCGTTTTTGCAAATTTGTTCCATTGCTTGCACGGATGAACTTATTATAGTTAATGGCGTTTTAAATTCATGTGATATTAACATTAAAAATTCATCTTTCATCTGAATTGCTTTTTCAAGAGCTTCTCTTCTCTTTTCATCAGCTTGAGCTAGAGCTATGAATTCCTTCCGCTCAATTTTTTCGGTAATATCCGTAAATGTAATAACAGCCAAAAAATTACCGCTAAAACTAACCGATATTCGCAACACCGGTTCGCATGAGCTGATTACAGACGGCACCATTAGCGATGCCAGTACGACGAATTCAAAATTTATCGATTTGGTTGGCGGCGCATGGAATAAATATGGGTTTCTGAACAAAAGCGGTCATCTTGATCGCCGTCTTCGGCCGGAAGGAACCAATATCGGTTTTGCTGATGGGCACGCCGACTGGCGGCCGTTTGCGGAGATGACGGTGTGGGGCGCTGCCGGAGATATCTATCACTGGTGGTAAATAATCACCAGTAGGCAATTAATTCATGAACGTGTATGA
>CAZJOD010000310.1:0-2309 GCA_964547525.1 uncultured Clostridiaceae bacterium | reverse complement strand
TTATCCTATATTCATTGTAAACAGAGGACGGATATTGCACAGAGAATGAATATTTCGGAACGTTCGTTATACAGGAGGTTGAATAAGGCTGTAAATGCGTTGGCTCAAAGCATTTATAGTGATATAAAAGTTTAATATAAAGATAAAGGGGTGATATTATGACAACTCTTGGGGAAAGGCTGGAAATAAACAAAATAAAGGATATAATCGGGAGAAGCAATGAAATTAATCAAATTAAAACATGGATCCAATCTGATAAAAGCAAAGTTTTATGGATGTACGGAAAAGGAGGAATGGGAAAAACAACTCTTTTACATGCAGCGGAGTATAAACTAAAACAAGAAGATACACTAAAAAATGAATATAAATTTGAGTGGATTGATTTAGCTATACATAATTCAGCACCATTTGAGAAACCGGAAGCGGCTTTGTATAAATCCAAAGAAAATTCGGGGAGTATTAAGACTGTTTGGGTTTTTGAAAACTTTGAAAAAGTACAACAAACCATGATTCCTTACTGCTTAGCTTGTATAAAAACCACATTACCTTATATTGATAAGAATTTTAAATTTATAATTTCAGGGCGGATACCCCCTGATCCTGAATTTATAGGAGAGATAATTGAAGTGTTACCTTTTTCTACCACTACCACACAGGAGTATTGGGAGAATAGAATCAGCCGATTTGCTAACAATTACAATACTCAAATAGAAAGTAATAATTCTGATATAAGTGCACATATGCCGGATTCTGTGGCAAGAGATCTGTCAGATTACGAGTATCTTCATATGAATGGAAATAGAGCGTACCAATTAACAGCCGGAAGTCCTCTTTTACTGGAACTTCTTTCTTATGCGGTTATTAATAAAGGTAGTAAGGCGTTTGAAATGGATTACAACACAGAGAACGAAGAAGAATTCATTAAGTATGCTATTTTACAATCATCCGATCCGGAATTGTTAATATTGCTTGAAGCGGCGTGTCTTGTTCCTATAATCAATGAAGAAATTTTGAAAATTATGATTGATGATAAATATAATCGGGATGTGTTTTTAAGAATGACTGAATTGCCGTTTATAAGATACAGTGAAAAGGGATGGCATATAAACAGTTTGGTAAGCCATGTATTGTCTTCCGGTTTAAAGAGAGAAGCACCTTGGGAATACAGACTTTATAAGCAAAAAGCTTTCAGATTTTATAAAAACGGTGTCGTAGATAATCTCGAAAAAAGGTATGAGATGCTTTTATACTGTTTGTACCTATGCGAAAGCAGCATAGCTCGTCAAGCCTTGTTTACAGGTTTTACAGAGGGTGCTGAAAAGCTTAGATTACCCTATGCCGATGATGATGACATGAAACAAATTGATGATTGCTGGAAAATTTCGGCAAAGATTCTTATTGGTATACAAGAAGGCCTTGAACAATTACCTGAATTTAATGACTTAAAAAATATAAAAAAGCTGAGCGGAAAATATTTTAGAATAGTAAAAGATGGTACCGGATTGCTTAACGGATACCATGCCACATTACCGGTTTGTTCACAAACATATAATTATCTAAGTTCCTCGCCGGCCATGTCTCAATACTTCAATAGGTTATCCGATACGGAGATAAAAAAATATATGAATATTTCCGAAGAGATGACCGATACATATGTAATACGGCACATGGTTGTTAGAGACCCCACAGATTTAATTACTTTAGGCAATATATTAAGAGATATTACCAATATAGTTTTTAAAGGCTGCAGACTTATAACGTCAACACCTAACAGGCCGTTATATGAAATAGCAACTGCATTCGGTTTTTGGGTTGTCCCCAATGTTTATGATTTAGGTTTTGCAAGTAATATACCGGTTATGATGTTGGATCTTAGAAGCATACAGGTGAGTAATTGGATTGAGTGGTTGGTATTAGGTCCTTCTGCTCCGGAATGGTTGTCCAACTTTGTTAAATTGTCAGTAGAGGAATGGGAACCTGAGCTAAGATCGGTTTTATCAAATTTATCCAATATAGAGATTTTAGGTAAGAGTATGTTGGCACCTATAGCCGCGTCGGTCATGGGGGGACGTAATATATCAATGATTACACACTCTGTGGAAGTAACCGGTCAATATTTATATTCATGGATCGAAAAAACTATATATAATATGATAAAAAATAATCAGAAGATTAAAGGAAAAAGCTATAAAGTGTGTGATTTAGGTGAATTACTTAGATTAACTTATTTTTCCGACACAAAAACCAGATCGAATATAGCCCATATTATGGGACTATCCGATACAACATATTACAGATGGCTGCATGAT
>CAZJOD010000309.1:0-2331 GCA_964547525.1 uncultured Clostridiaceae bacterium | reverse complement strand
AAATGTTTTTATTTCATTATAATACTCCATCTTTTTTAAATATTTCTCATAGCGAGGGTGCTCAGTAATATCTATCCCTATATCTGTTACATATCCATCCATTGCCCACTTGTTTTGTCTTATCTCTGCTTCCTTAGCTTTTAACGCAAGATCGTATTTACCCAAAGCGAGAAAAATAAAATGATAAGATGATAAACATAAGTTGGGTATTTCATAAAGATTTTTTTTCATACGATCTTCTAGTCTATCAAGCTCACTTAAAATGTTAAAACAACTCTGATAATCAATGATTCTTTCAAAATATTTAAATACTGATTTCTTGCAATATTCTAGTGATTCAAATAAATGTGCTTCACATTTTTCTATGTCACAAGGCCAATCACCAAGTTCAGGATAAATAGTTTCAAGACTGTAATTACTGTCCATAAAAACTTCAATATCATAACCATCACACAATGGCCAAAATTCAAATTGTATCGTAAAGTTATGACCATATTTTTTAAAACTTAAAAATAGAATGACTTTATCGTTAACAAGTTTATGATAAATATTTCTTTTTATTTTAAAACCCATTGAATCAAGTACAGGTGTATAAATTTCTTTAAACAGTTTTACAAAACTCATCACAACTACCTCCTCGCAAAGTTAATATGAGGGGATTGGTACAGGAACTCCTTTTGATCTTGCTATTTCTATTAAAATCACTAAAAGCGCTAACCCTCCTTCAACTACGGTATTCAAAACTTCTTTTGCTACTCTATCACGGTCTGCCTGGTATGTATAAGTTATTATACCATTTCCTTCATACTTATAACTCACATCATATATACTGTACTTAAATGATCCTGATAATGCATAGCCCGTACCATCACCCATATATATTTCCATTTTTGTATCGGAAAAAATTTTGTTAAGAAATTTACCGGATTCATACCGTTTTAATTGTTCAATAGCCGCTACTTTTGGCCATTTATCTGGTTTTATTTCCCATATGTATCCAGTTTTTAAATCCACCAAGTCAACTCTTCCAAGCGCGCTGACCTCTTTATTCAAAATGGTTGTAGGATACCTAACCCATCGCTCTCTTGATAATAAATGACTTCTGTTATTTCTAACAATATTCTCTGCGACTTCTCTATGAATTTGACCAGGAAATGCTAATTTTTTTCCGTCAGGATCGACATACATGATCGGATTACTCATACAATACACATATAGATTTCCACTTTGCATGATTGCTAGAATATTGGGTACCATTGTATATTCGTTCAGCTTTAGAGGATCATCCCCGTAAACCATGTTACCAACATTCCAGTGCGTATCCTCAGATAACATGCGTGAAGTTGCAGGATTGTAATACCGTGCCCTAAGATAAATCGTTCCGGTTTCTTTGTCAAAGTACTCGCCGCAATAGCGGAATGGGTTATCATCCGTTGCATCGGGATTTGTTTCGTTACCGAATGCATCATAGTGATAACTCTTTGTTATAACTCCGGTTGTATCCGTAAGTGCCGTAACATCACCATGAGCGTTGAACAGATAAAAGTCTCTGTCCGTGCCGTCGTCTCTTGCAATTAGGTTTATGCCACGAATATATTTTATTATACTTTCGTCATGTATATCAAGTACAATTTGAGATCCCACCCAAATATGTGCAGTGGTAACTCCGTTGACCGTCTTACTTTTACGTAATCCGTCATATGAGTAGGCGTATAACGCATCGGTTTGTGATGTGTTTACCGCTGTCAACCTGTTGAACCCGTCATAACGGTAGAAGGTCATCAAACCCAAGGTGTCTTCTTCTAAAAAGATGACACTTACCGATCCCGTCACCAAAGGATCATAAGGTTTCGTTTCGCTTTTGTATGTAACCGTAAGGTTGCCGTTATTGTCATAACCGTATCGGGTTTCATAGTTAACATCGGCTTGTGTATAGATTTCGGTTGTCAAACGGTTGTTTAAATCATATTCATATTCCGTAACCACAAGGTTTAAAACTACTCGGGGACATATCTCAACTAAAACCATTTTTTTATGAATGTAACGATATATAAACCATGCATATTTCATATCCATTATTTTCATACATTAAAAAAATGAAAAAAGACAATTAACTACAATTTACCTCATTCTATTGCAGAATCATTTGATTTATATAATAATTGTTAAATATAAGACTTATTGGAGGCGATTATTAATGCCAAGATCGGCACGAAAGAGAAATCCGGATAAAATACATCATATAATGTGCAGAAGTATAAGTGAAATATATCTTTTTAGAAATGATGACGACAAGAGAAAATATCTGCAACTTACAGCTCAATACAGTCA
>CAZJOD010000308.1:0-2352 GCA_964547525.1 uncultured Clostridiaceae bacterium | reverse complement strand
CTTCTTTTGATTCATTTGCTTAAATCACTTAATAGCGTTTAATGTTTTATGGCTTTTTTCGATGATTACATACTATATTATCTGATGAAATAATACATGTGAATCAAAATAGCAGCCAATTGATGCACCTAAAATAGGTTAAATTTTTTAAGGAACTTTAAAAATTTAGCCAAGCCTGGTATGTTCGACATATACAGGGCTTTTCTTAGGAGATTATATGTTATATAATATGAAAGGTTAAAATTATGTTTTCTTTTAAAATAGATAGGAGGTTAGTTACAAAACTTATGGATTTTAGTACGGATAGAGTTTTGTTTGCTTTCGGACTTACATTATTAGCCGGTTTATCAACAGGAATCGGCAGCATAATTTCAATGAAAGTAAAACGTTCAAATACAAAGTTTCTATCGAGAGCATTGGGTTTTTCGGCGGGAGTAATGATCTATGTTTCTTTGGTCGACATATTCGTTAAAGCAAGAGAATCTTTGGAAAGTGTTTATGGGGCTTCAAGAGGATTTTTAGTAACAACGGTATCTTTTTTTGCAGGTATGGCTCTTATTGCAATAATTGATAAATTTGTGCCAAATGCGGAGAATCCTCATGAAATACCAGACGTTAATGAAATGAAAGATTGTAAATTAAATAATTCGTGTTTATTAAGAATGGGATTGTTCTCTGCAATAGCTATAGCTATTCACAATTTTCCGGAAGGACTGGCGACGTTCACAAGTGCGATGAGGGATCCTACACTTGGTATAAGCATTGCAATAGCAATAGCAATTCATAATATACCTGAAGGAATCTCCATATCCGTTCCAATATATTATGCGTCGGGGAGCAAGAGAAAAGCTTTCGGGTATTCGTTTTTATCAGGATTGTCCGAACCTTTAGGAGCGATTGCGGGCTATTTCATTTTATTAAATTTCTTTAATGAAGCGACATTCGGTATAATTTTTGCTGCTGTGGCAGGAATAATGATATATATATCTCTTGACGAGTTGTTGCCTACGGCGGAAAAATATGGAGAACACCACGTGGCAATGTACGGTTTGATAGCCGGAATGGTAGTAATGGCGTTAAGTTTGTTATTATTTTCTTAAATTTAAAATAAACATTTTTAGTTTTAAATAATATAATGATTTTATTGAAATAAAATAAAGTTTATAAAGTTGAATCATATAATCTATGACAATACTTAAGTACATAAATTATGGGGGTAATAAATGAAATTAAATGAATGGCTTAATGATAATGTACCTAATGTTGCAAAATCTTTAGAAGAACTAAAAAGTGAATATTACTGCGAAGAAAAAATAATCGGATTTGCAGGTAAAGAAAGTGTGTATAGGATACTGGAGAATTTGCGTACGGCTTTATTCCCGGGAGTATATGAAAAGCAGCCAATAGATGAAAACGATATAAATATAACTATAGGTAACAGTATAAGAAGTGCTGCTATTGAGTTGAACAACCTAATTACTAAAACATTAAAAAATAAATGCAAAGATAAATCCGTAAAGCCCGCCGATTGCCATGAATGCAAAGACTTAGCCGACATGGCAACAATAAAATTGATAGAAAAACTTCCTGAAATAAGGCGGGTTTTACAAACCGATATAAAAGCGGCTTACGATGGAGATCCGGCAGCTCTATCAACGGAAGAAATTATTTTGGGATATCCTTCAATAGATGCTTTGAGTATATATCGTATCGCTCATGTACTATATAAAGAAGGTGTACCCATAATACCCAGGATTATGACTGAATATGCACATCAAAGAACAGGTATAGATATTCACCCGGGTGCAACAATAGGGGATTACTTTTTTATAGATCACGGAACCGGAGTAGTTATAGGTGAAACTTGTACTATTGGAAATCATGTTAAGCTATATCAAGGAGTTACGTTAGGAGCAAAAAGTTTTAAACTTGATGATAACGGAAATCCTGTGAAGGGTATTAAACGTCATCCCGACATAGAAGATAATGTTATAATATATGCAGGAGCTACAATTTTAGGAGGAGATACCGTTATTGGACACGATTCTGTTATAGGTGGAAATGTATGGCTTATCCAATCGGTTCCACCGTTTTCTAAAGTCAATAACGGTCAGCCTAAACCTGAAATAAAACAAAAAAAAACTGAATGATCCACTAAATAGGATACATTTTTAAAACTAGCTTTTAAAAATGTACGCCGGCCCGGGGACGCTCGATGCGGCCACGGGTCAATAACACCAAAACAGGAGGGATACATTTTTAAAACTGGCTTTTAAAAATGTACGCCGGCCCGGGGGCGCTCGATGCGGCCACGGGTCAATAACACCAAAACAGGAGGGATACATTTTTAAA
>CAZJOD010000307.1:0-2377 GCA_964547525.1 uncultured Clostridiaceae bacterium | reverse complement strand
AATAAGCTGTCTTTCACACTGACTTTTTGACTTGACGCTTACATAATTAGCCAATATTAGCGGTATATGAAACTTTGAATGAAATGACGCCGACGTTCACTAATAAAAGCAAAGAAGGTATCAACTATACATCTCATGTGTGCTACTTAAAACTGTTTTATAAAGAGTGGGCAATATGGATATCTGGAAAACATTGCAAACATAAGTACGGGTTTATTGATGATGGGATATTCGCATCCGGCAAAATCCCTTGCAGATATTCAACTTTTGACTCAAGAAGGAGATTGTGTGGTGGAAAAGTAGCTTTTGAAAACATCAAAGTGTTATATGATGTTTACAAGGTGATTGCGGATATAAATCGATTTGCTTATCCCGCAGCGGAAGAAATTGAAATTTTTTCTATGCAATAAAATAACTGTGCAAAACTGTCAAAGAAATTAATATGCTTATAAAAAGATATGTCATAGTGGGTTCTTCCGACGGGAGATATCATTTTGCCAATATTCAAGTGTCATAAGCTTGTTTCGTAGCCAATTTGACATTTGCCCAGGTGTCCCCCAATTCCAACGTGGGACAACATCGGCAATGACGTCTTCCATATCCGTATATTTATGCACTCCATCAATATAGCACCACTTACAATATTTATCATTCAATGCACCGTCCGATTCATGGCTAAGGTTATCTTCATTATCCAAGGGGGAACCGCACACCTGACAAGTCATATTGCATGGCTGTCCTAATAGGGTATTGATCGATACACCAAAAGCTTTTGAGATAATTTTGAGAGTATCCGTATTCGGTACAGTTTCGCCGTTTTCCCATCTTGAAACGGCCTGCCTGGTTACATATAGCTTTTTAGCCATTTCATCCTGAGATAAGTTGTGTTTTTTTCTTATATTAAGGAGAACATCCTTCGTTTCCATTTTCTTCACCAACCTTTCTAAAAAATAATGTATCACAAAATCATAAAAATATAAAGCAACTCATTGTTGCTGAATAGAGAGTGTTGTATTGAAAAAAATCCTTTTGTTATAAGCATTTCCGGATTATCCGGCAGTAGTTAAAAATAAGGGTGCTTCGTATGACTTTACAATACTTTGCCGGTTATGCCATATATTTTAATGCAGGATGCACCTTACAAAACACTATATAGATATTGCTGCTTGTGGTTGTTTATTTTTCCTCATGCTTTTAAATTGGCTCAACAAATAATCTGTCAAGTCCTCAGGCGGTAAATACAAGATCAATTAAAAAATGTCTGCCTTCAGACGTTATTCACTCTTGTTTTGCTACAAAGGTAAACCCTCTTCCAAACTCAAATAAAGGAAGATGTTCTATCGGAGCCTACCCCATGTCGCTCTAAATGCTTACAGGTAGTTTACCCATAGCCTTTTTGTTTCCGAACAGTACGTCCGAAGCAGTATCCAGCGAATATTTGTTGTCGCAATATGTGCAAAGCACGTTGTCCGTAACAGGCAGTTTTTTTGCAACATATGGATTACCTGCGATTACTGTGGTGAGGGAACAGTTGCGGTCTTTTAACATGTTCAAAAGTTTGACCTGTGATTCCGGAACAGTTCCGCTACCTTTTTTGTAGCTCAATATCCTGACGAATGTTATATATATGATTTCATCGTACCGATCACATATGTTTGCGATTTCTGAAAACTGTGCTTCCGTTGGATCCTCGTTTACTAAAAACAATTCGGCATCCTGGGCATACCTTTTTACCGAGTTGTAGAAATAGTAAAACTTTTGGGTCACTAGGTTAGCCATGTCTTTTGCTGCAGCAAGCCTCGAATCGCTGGTGGTAGCCACGACAAGGACTTTTTTTCCGTTTTCAGAGGCTTTTAAGGGCAATTTATGGTTTTCCAAGAGAGTGACTGATTTGTCAGCGACTTCCTTGGACAAAGCTATATGTTCATCCATATGCATCAGTTGTTCGGTAAGCCGGTCTGTTACAAACTTTCTTTCATGTACAAGACACCATTCCTTGAATCTAAGAATTTTCAACACTGTGCTGTCCAACTGGTCCATAGGGATTTGTCCGGTCTTTGCAGCATTTAACAAAGCGTTGAATGTAATTATGGCATCAGAGTCAAGGATTAATGGGACGGTTATCAACTATTTTCAATTACCACTCCGATTAATTTTGCATAAAGTAAGTGATATGGTAATAGATCAGTAGTAATTTTTAGTTTTTTCGTTTATAAAAAAAATAAAAATAATGGTGTAATGCGTTTCCATATACAAAAAGATAATTAGATGAGATATGTCCCCTTTTATGAGATTACAATATTGGTACTTTTAGGGAATGCAAGGTTTTAGCAAAGAATATCCAATTTATGGTCTATGCGATGATAGCGTGATTGTT
>CAZJOD010000306.1:0-2392 GCA_964547525.1 uncultured Clostridiaceae bacterium | reverse complement strand
ATTCCTGTGAATCCCAATTAATAGTATCTTGAATAACTGAAGCAAAACGGTAAGAATAAGAATCATCCTCCCAAAAATCAGCTGTTTTTGTGCCTCCGTTATTGTCGAATCTACTATATAATCTAGGCTCCGATTCATTGAGATGCTTATCATAATAATACCATGCCATTGTCAAAGATTGTCCTGCACAGTGCCCGCCTGGAGCTAAAGCAGAACCGTAGTTAGTAAACTGCCAATCGTCTCGCCCCGGCTCAAAACCTGTATTTACCGAGACACTTCCGCTTGTGGCCAGTTTTTCCAATTCTGATATTGAAATTTTTGACACAACAATATCGGAAAAATGGTTGGTAATCAGTGTAATATATGTAGGTCCGTAACTTTCAAACGGTAACGCTTCCAGTACTCCGGATTTCTTATTATAATAAAAACCCATCACAAAATCATCTTCGGTAATATCGATTGGAATAGTCACTTTCATTGGTCTTTTAGCAAAATCATGACCGTTATCTATAGATATAAGAGGAGTAACCGGATTAAACTTGTCACCGACATTATGCTCTATAATTTCAGTGGTCTTGATATCAAATATCTTTTCTTGATCATATGTATCGTTTTCAACTGTTATTGTGAAACCACTAATTAGCGAGTCTTCACTGTAAATTTTTACAATACCTCCGCTTGCAGGAATTTTTGTGATAACTTCGTCATATGTTTTCCCTAGTTTGATCCGATTACTGCCGGATGACAATACTGAAATCAAAATAATGGTTGACACTACCAGTATAATGGCAATTATTGTCTTGAGGAAAAACGACTTTTTATTTTTTGGTTTAAGATTCTTAGAATTCGGAACCTGATTAGTAGCCGTTTGTGTTACGTGTGAAGTTTGATCCGCTCCACAAAACTTGCAAAATTTAGAATTATCGGGTATTTGTACACCACAGTTACGACAAAACACTTTGAATACCTCCAAAATTGGTATATTTGTTTTTTTTAGTTATAATTTATATATGCATTTTATTTGGAATAATTATATTATTGAATTAGAATGTTTTGCTAATAATTTTACAATTTAATTTATATAGTATAAATTTTTTTATAATGAATAAGAATTGAACAAAATTGAAGTACTATAATTACTCAATATTTTGGTTAAGTTGTAGGTATGTAATCATATAAATTTTCAATTATTAATTAAACTTCTCATAGAAAAAAAGGAGAAATACAGTTAATCTTTTCTGTTGACATTTGTAATTTGTATTTTTATATTATATAATTTTAAAAAATATACTACGAAGGACGGTTTTTCATAATGGGTACACCGAATATAGTTTTTATTATGTCTGATGACCACGCATGTAATGCCATTTCATGCTATAGCGGAAAAATAAACGAAACACCTAACATAGACAGAATTGCCAATGAAGGTTTACGTCTTGACAATTGCTTATGTACAAATTCAATATGTACTCCCAGTAGAGCTGTTATACTAACCGGTTTACACAGTCACAAGAACGGAGTTTATACTTTATCCGACGATATAGATTCTTCGGGAGATTCTTTTGTTAAGCGCTTAAAAGCTAATGGCTACCAAACGGCTATAGTAGGCAAATGGCATCTCGGACATACCAAAGGCAGTTTGCCGGAAGGATTTGATTATTGGAGCGTTCTACCGGGGCAAGGCCTATATCACAACCCCGAAATGATTGAAGAGGACGGACGAAAAATATATGAAGGATATGTAACTGATATTATCACAGATAAGTCTATTAATTGGTTGGAAGGTATAGATAAAGACAAACCGTTCTTTCTCGCCGTACATCACAAAGCTCCTCACAGGCCGTGGAATCCTGACGAAAAGCATAAGCATATGTATGAAGATATTGATATACCGGAACCGGAAAATTTTAACGATGATTTCAGTAACCGTTCACAAGCCGCTAGACGTGCGGAAATGAGAATAGAACAAGACATGAATGCATTGGATCTAAAAGTTAAATTAAAAGAAGGATACGGTCCTTACGACAGCTTCCCTATCCCAGATAATTTGGAGGGATATGAATTTATCACGGATCAAGGGGAGAAGATTACCTTTAAAACTAAATCAGAGCTTAAAAGTTGGAAATACCAAAGGTATATTAAAGATTATTTAAGGTGTATCGCATCTATAGATGATAATGTAGGTAAATTGTACGATTATCTAAAAAATAAAGGCATATTGGACAACACCCTTTTTATTTATACATCCGACCAAGGATTCTTCTTAGGCGAACACGGTTGGTACGACAAACGGTTCATGTATGAAGAATCTTTAAAAATGCCTTTTGTGGCAAGGTATCCTGAAAAAATTCCGGCAGGATCGGTATGCGACAATATTATAACCAATTTGGAT
>CAZJOD010000305.1:0-2440 GCA_964547525.1 uncultured Clostridiaceae bacterium | reverse complement strand
ATGAATTAATATATTTCTTAACCCAATCATCTTTCTCCATGGAATTTTATTATATTTATTCCCAATCTCTTCCGGGATATTTTTAGCTGCTTCTCTAATAATCTCAAGATTTCGTATCACAACATCTATAATTAATTAATTTTGACTAAAACTGTCATATTCCATATTCATTGTGTAAGAATCAATACGGTTTATAAATTCCATTATATCTTTAAGTGACATCACGTATCTTTTCTTCATTGATATAGTACCTCACTTAATATATCATCTTTCATATAAGGCTTTAGCGCATTTTCTGTTACCAAATCAATGGGCTTTTTAAATAATGATTCTAAGTAATCCTTTAAGTCAATAAATTTAAAACCAACAGGTCGGCTAAAAACAACCAATATATCAATATCACTTTCATTAGATTGTTCATTTCGTGCATATGATCCAAATATCCCAATTTTTTCTACATAATAATTCTCAGATAAATAATATTTTTGTTCTCTTAGTATCCTTTCGATATCTTCACGTTTCATTGACATAACCTCATTTTTATAATACTTTCATTTTTATTATATCCTATTATTTACGCAAAATAAACTGTCCCGAATCCAAATAACCTTTTACAGATAAGCGGCAATTTTTATCAAATATTTTTATGTATCGACTCCTCGGGTACTTACTATTAATTTTGCGATGAGCATAACCGTATGTCATGAGAATTACTGTATAATAGAATGGCTGTGAATATAGAATTCTTCCTGACTTGGCATGTATTTCTTCTCCATTTTTTCCAGACTCTCATCAAAACACTCGGCTTCTTTTTCATTTATCTTCATAACAGGACTGTCATAATAAACCCATTTCCTTCCGTCAAGAGCTTTCGGCTTTAGTTCCTTTACCATCATTGCTGCCGGATATGTTCCATTCTCAAGACATATATTATACTTTTTACAGCTCTTAAAGCCACGGCTTACATAATTACTTGGGTTTCCAAATATCACAATCACATCATAACCCAGTACAACCGCTTGTTCAAAAGAATGATCCATAAGCATTTTCCCGTATCCCATCCTCTGGTATTCCGGCATAATGCTAACAGGACCGAATGTAATGATTTCTTTTTCTTCCCCGGACTCATCAACCAGTTTTGCTTTTGTGTACATGATATTTCCGATGATCTGATTATCAACTTCAATCACAAAATCCAACGCAGTTATAAAATCTTTGTGGGATCGCATAACATGAACTAAATAATGTTCCATACACCCCGGAACATATAAATTCCAAAAAGCTTTTCTTGTGATTTCTTCTACTTTTTCAAAATCTGTTTCTTCTTCATTTCTGATCTTGATATTTTTGTTCATATATAAACCTCCGATAATTCACCTATAATAATCTTTTTTTTATTTTACAGCGCTCATATTTCTTATATAAAAGTAAAAACCGTCCGCTATTTGTGCATAACCCTCGTCCGACGGATGAACTGCATTATTTTGCAATCTAACGGTGCTTTTAGCTCTGGCATTAGGTTTTCTTTCATCCCATGAAACATTGTTCTCCGTATCGAACATCACATGCAGAGGTACTATACCTACATTATCAATTTTATTATCAAACGCTTCAATCATATGCATATTATAAACATGAGTATTTCTTATATATCTGTGACGTTTAAATCTGCAGCCGTAACTGAATCCGAATGAATCCTGGCTTTTTGAAGGCGGCAGCATAGTTGCTATTCCAATATGAATACCATTATCGAATGCATGTATATTTTTTATAATTTTATCATATGTTTTACAGTTGTACTCGCATAAATCATTTATTTCCTCATCATTTTGCATACGCACTATATCATTAGGTCCTAAGAAGAAAAACACAAAATCCACTTTATCAAATCCGTTATGTTCCATATATTTTTGAAAATCAAATTGACCGTTAAATACAAACGGAGATTCCTGGTTTTCATAGTGAGTTTTTAAAGCCCATCCACCGTATCCTTCGTGCATGTTACTTTTCAAAGCCGTATTTTTATGCTTGTATCCGTGTGTTCCTACAAGCTCTATATTTACACTGTCGCTGTTCGCTAAATTTAATATCATTTGCGTATATGCCATATTATATGTCAGACTGTCTCCAATAAACAGGCATTTTATATTATTTTTAGGTTTGTTATTCTTACCGCAACTTATTACTTTACAGCTCTTAGAATTTAGTACATTGCAATCATAATCGAGTCTTGAAAATGTAACCGGAGTTTCTTCTTCCGATACAGCCGTATAACGCCAATATTTTTCCATATGTATGCCTTTTTCAGAATTTACATCCATAACATACATATCAGGACTTGGCAGACACAAGTTTTCAAAATAAATATTCAGTTCCATACCCTCCAAAGCATATATCTTCTCCGGAAGCAGTATTCTACTTTTAATATCAACCATAAACA
>CAZJOD010000304.1:0-2442 GCA_964547525.1 uncultured Clostridiaceae bacterium | reverse complement strand
TAAGAATTGAGATAAAATAAATTTGAAAATGAATAAAGAGTCATCTATATATAGTAACGAAGAAAGAATGACTTTTTATCCTGAATTGACATTTTATGCTTCTTTGGCATATAATATATTAATATAATTGGAACAGGCGTGCATTTTAAAATGTATACCGCCGGGCTAAATAAGGTTATAAGAAAAATTGCGCCGATTTATTTACTTTCCGATGATTATTCGGTGAACGATTCAGCGTTGGAAAGACTGTCGTATAATTGTAAAACCTTTAGCAGCAGAGAAAAATTCCTGTGGGACCGTATAAAACATAAGTCTCACGGGCTTTTTTTTACCTTAAGGGGTAAAATATAAACGACATTCATTTTGGAGGAACTATTTTGGAAAATGAATTATTAAGGAGTAAAAAGGCTAAAAAAATTACTTTAACCGGTTTTTGGGTTAATATGGTTCTGGCTGTTTTTAAGGTTTTCGCAGGTATTATGGGAAAAAGCGGGGCAATGATAGCCGACGGTATCCATTCATTATCGGATTTTTTCACTGATGTGATTGTTCTCATCGGATTTAAATATACTCAAAGACCTGAAGATGAGTGTCACAATTACGGGCATAACAAATATGAAACCATGGCAACCATGATAATAAGTATTTTTTTATTCGTTGCAGGATTTGAGATATTAAAAACAGGTGTGGAAAATATAATAAAAACGCTTCAAGGAGGTTTTCTTCCTCGTCCCGGATATATTGCCTTAATAGCAGCTTTTTCGTCGATTGTGGCTAAAGAGTATCTATACCGTATAACTAAAACAGTGGGAAAAAAAATAAACAGTACCGCTGTAATAGCTAATGCGCATCATCACAGATCGGATGCGTTATCATCTATAGGCACATTAGTTGGGATAGGAGGAGCGATAGCTTTTGGAGAAGGATGGACCGTATTAGATCCTATTGCATCGGTATTGGTGGGTTTTTTCATTTTCAGAACAGCGTTGGGTATTTTAAAACCCGCTGCAAACGAGTTGCTGGAAATGTCCTTAAGTGAAGAGGAAAAAGACAATATAAAAAATATCCTTGTTAGAAATGATGATGTTAAATCCTTTCACAAACTGCGTACCAGAAGGGTTGGGAACAAAGCTGTCATTGAAACTCATATTTTAGTAGAAAACTATCTGGATGTGAAGGCGGCACATGATATTGCATCGGATATCGAAAGAGATTTTAAAGATTCTTTCGGTGATTCTTGTATCGTAACAATTCATATGGAACCGTTAGAAGAAGAATTGTTAGGATAAGGACGGTCACATTATAAAAACGTCACATATAATGATATATAAATTTCATTATGAGGTGTTATTGATGAATGAATATGTAAACGGCAATATTAATTGTCCATACATAATTGAAAGTGTCACGGGCGACGTGAATGGAGACGGTGTGCCTGACTTTATCTACTTAACAGGATGTTCGTCCCCGGATACCCCTTTTATACAGAATATAACCGTTGTGATACATGACGGTAGAACAGGTCGGGTTGTTCGGATAGAACCTAAAGAAAATCAAGGTTATCAACCAACACTTTTTTTAGGTGATTTTACAGGTGACGGCGTTGATGATATACTGCTTAGCATCTACACAGGCGGATCCGGTGCTACAATGTATCATTATATTTATACTGATCTTATGAATCAACCCCGGATGATATTTGATTTTGAGCAGTTTAATGAAGATAATCAATATTCGGTTAATTATATGGATAACGCAAGAGTAAAGGTCGTTGATAAGTCAAAAAATAAGACTTTTATTATTGACATAAGCTATAAGGGAAAAGACTACTTAGACGAGATATATGATGAAAACGGAAAACTTAAAGAGCCTATAGAAGGTTTTGTAAATCCTATAAGTGGCTTGTATCCGGTGGATTTCGATTATAACGGTACATACGAATTGTTAATATACCAAAAAATAGCCGGTAGATATAACGCGGATGCCATAGGGTATATATTGTCTTATGTTAATTGGGATAATGACAGATTTAATGTCTATGATCGTCAGGTTGTAATTTTTGGCTCTGATGATGTGTCTTAGCATCATTAAATAAAAACCTAAAATATTATTAAGCATCTAATTTTCATCAATTTAGTTTATGTTGTATAATAAGTTAAATACATAAGAAGGATGAAATGAATATGCTTGGAATTTTAATAGGATTGGTACTATTGATGTTTTTAGCGTACAGGGGATACTCCATTATATGGGTTGCCCCTGTAGCGGCTGCAGTGGTGGCTGTCATCGGAGGTTTACCGTTGCTTGACGCTTACAAAGATACATATATGATCGGTTTCGCCGATTTTGTGAAGGCGTGGTTTCCTGTTTTTATGCTGGGAGCGGTTTTTGGAAATCTGATGGAGTTTACAGGATTCGCAGGTTCAATCGCTAGTGGCATGG
>CAZJOD010000303.1:0-2459 GCA_964547525.1 uncultured Clostridiaceae bacterium | reverse complement strand
AAAAGTATAAACAAGGATATATAAATACAAAAGCGTATTCCTGCGCATTTGTGGCCGTTTGTCTTTCCAATGAACCGGTTAAGTATAAGCCGAAAATACCGTAAATTGCCGCCGATATCATACCCGCCGTTTTATTTTTCAATATGCGTGATACAAAAAAATATATTGAAAGTACTATTAGAAAACCGGATAACGGGCCTGTAAATTTCAGAACATATAAAGGATCTATCGATGATACTTTTTGAAGCATAGCTTGATGTAAATGAAACCCTTGGGGATATATCCCGTCGTGAAACAATATCCTCTTACCTATGTATTTTATCCATGCTAAGGTTACATAAGCATCGGACATAGCAGGAGCTGCATTGGCAAATGCATCGTAAAATCTTATATAAGCCGAATAGGAAAATATAAATAACATAGTAAATAAATTTACAATATCCGCTTTATTTATTTTGGATACATAGCTCTTACAAGCTTTTATTTTTTCTAAAAATCTGCTTTTGATTAACTTTGGCAGTTGTATCAAACCGTCTACATAGTCGTAAAACCATAAATACAGTTCATTAGGAGAATCTTTTTGTTTATGAGGACGCAGCATTAGGTACAACTTTTTTCGGCCGGCAAATAATATAAACATGATTATTATTGCCGCAGATTCAAACAATTTTAATGTAACTAAAAAATAACCGACGGTTATAACAAGAAAATTCATGCGTATAAAGTTTGAAAAAAAACCGAATAAATAAGTATCCTTACTCCTTTTAAACAGTAATCCGGGCAACATAATATAAAGTATAAAAAACGCTATTATATATGCACCAAATAAAACCAACTTTTCAAACATTATATCTACCGACCTTTTTTCTCTTTTTAAAACTTATGTATTATGTAGCTACATATAAGTAGTAATCTATCTTTTTTAATACCTTGCGGATCATATAAATACTTGTACCTACAAAGGTCAACGCTCCTGCCAAGAGACCGAATACCGCATAATAGTAATTAATCCATCTGCTTAACAAAAATCCGACCAGTATGTTGACAAGTAATGCCGGTATGACACATTTGTTCGCAAGCTTAGGCTGACCCAAACAAAATAGTATTTCAATGTTCAAAAGCCCCACAGCGGTTAACGCATATCCGAAAAGTGCCACTATGAATACAAAATATGTGATTTGGCTGATTGCTATGTTTACTATAGGTATGGCATTATTTAAAACTAAAATCAACAGACGATGTACCATTATACCCGAAAAAAACGAAACAAAGACAATTAGAATTATCCTCCACCAATATGTTGTAAAATACCTTTTGTACATTTTATCAACTTCATATCCGAAATAATCTTTTTGAGTGCCTGCGATACTTACCATCATTTCATTTACAATGAATTCCACCACACCCATGGGTATAATTAGAATAAGTAGCGCAAAGTCCAGTCCCAGCTCGTACTCACCACGAAACCATATAATAAAAGGCATGTATATATCGTCTGTAGACCAAGCTATAACCCTGTCGGTAAACAGATATGCAAAGTATGAAAACCCGTATAAAAAGTAGGAACCGGTTGAATTTAATATAACGGTTTTTCTTGGCAATTTAGGTTGAATACCTTTGTTCACGACACCTTTACCTAATGCGACGAATGACGCCCAAGCCGTAAAAGCACCTAGAATTGCAATAAACGTTAATGCGATTAACTGAGAAGGTATTATATCTATTCCTATCAACCTGAACAGTACAAAAATAATGATAATTCCTAATATTAACAAACCTGAAAAAATCATTTCTCTTTCCAGGATATACATGATTGTAACCGATAACCATATTGCATTTAATATAAAATAATATGCTACGATTAGTATAAGCATCCGAAACGGAAAAATACCAAACACCAAATTTCCTATGACCAAGGTCAAAACAACTGCAACACTTAAAAAATATCCAAGACGGACAAAATAAAAAGTTGTTTGCCTTGCCATGTTGAAATAACCTTGTCTTATGTATCCGTAACCTTGCTTTGCGATAGCTTGTGTAAATCCTCCGATACATACAAAGCTCAATATGGTTCCTATAGCGATACTTGTTACAATCTCAACATTAAAGCTTTCATATGACCATAGCGAAAATCTTATGGTCAACATTGCAAATACCGATATTGCCATGGGTAGTGCGAAAATGGATCCTTTCAGGAAGTGCCGGAAAAACATTAATGGATATTGCTTTATATTAATTTTACTCATGGGAGTAAAAGGTGTGAAAACCCTTCTTCTTTGTATTATTTTCCATAACATTTTAGCCAACTCGAATACATTCTCAAATCCGTATGTATCTTGAGCTCTTTTGTCTCCCCAACCGCTTGACTCCAGCAAAGCCGCAATTTCATACTCGTCTTCCGGTTTGTTTTTCTTCTCTAAAACTTCATCAGCCAACTCACGGAGAGAATCCATGTTTTT
>CAZJOD010000302.1:0-2504 GCA_964547525.1 uncultured Clostridiaceae bacterium | reverse complement strand
GGTACTGTTGATTCATTCCCATTTTAAAATTTCAATACTTTCACAATTTCAAAATTATTAAACAGTAAAAATACATAATGTTACATATAAATATTTTTTATTATTTACATAGTAAATAATAAAAAATTATCGTCACTTTAATTTTTTAAATACAACCACGTCATAATCGATCAGATCGGTAAGTATAAAACTTATACCTTCCTCAGACCGATTAACATTTGTGACCTGTCCGCCTTTTATACTAATAGAAGGTACTTCAATATCATTGATTTGCATATCGATTTTAATATCCTTCAAAGGAACAATCCGTCTTATCGGCCTGTTCATTTGTCCTGTAAGGTTAATTAAGTGAAGTATGTATCTGTCTTCTTGTTTTCTAAGCACAGCCTCAACCAGACCGGAGGTATCTAACTTTAATACATAATTACTATAATTATTCACGACATTTTCTACTATTTGTGCGAAATCAATATGAGCTCTGTCAGCATAACAAACTCCGAATGTTCCTGTTATATATATACTGTTACCTTTACCGTATTTATTTAATACAATACCTGGAAATCCTTTAGAGGGAAGTGCTGAATAAACGCTTGGCATAGCTGTTAACGATTCGGATACTATAGTGGCGTTGTCGGATATTTTGCATTTAACGGCTAATAAAGGATTGGGTAACAAATCTGCCGATACTCCCTTATAGAGCCAATGACACCGGTTAAGTTTTTGATAAGCAGTACCGTTAGCCGGATATTTTATAACCTCTACAACTTCTTCAACACCTTGAACAACGCCAATTTTAGGTGTTTTTGAATATGACCCGTCTGCGTTATAAAAACCTGTAGCAAAAGTGGAACATATATTACCACCTTTTTCAACGTAACTTGTTATAATCGAAGCGACTTCATCGCTCATACAAGCGCAATCCGGCAAGAAAACAATTTCATATTTATCTAATCCTTCTAAAACACTTATTTCATCAATTATATCGAATTGAGTATGCGCACGGGTCAGAATATCAAAAAAACTCATTAATTCGGTATAATGGTCTCCCCTTTCTTTGACTCCTGCGGCTTTTGCATCTGTAAAATCACTTTGCTCAACCCCAGAGGCATAATTATTAGCACTGTCTTGAGACCACATCAATGCGACTTTCGCACACGGCAATGATTTTTTATATATATCTTTCTGCTCATTAATAAATTTATTAAATTCAATCGACGCTATACACCCGGCAGAATCTTTAAACTTGGATGCCGATCCACTCATACCATACCATGCATTCGCACCGTTTGCATATGTTTGTGCATAAAGATTCTTTGTTTCTATGGAATTATGCATATAATAAGCCAAGCTTGATTGATTTCCCAGGTCGAATATAACTGTGGGTTTTCCTTTTGCAACAGTTTCTATATGTTTCGCTTTAGAACTCACAGCCCATAACGAAGTTTTATTATCCGCGCGAATGAACCCTCCTTCGGCTCCTATCATATCAACATAAGGTTCCACCTTGCGACTGTTGCTTCCGGTTATATCCGCTCTTAGTGCCGAGTTATTAAGATATAAAAGAATTTGAGGATTTATACCTTTGACTATATCATTGGTCTTTTTTATATATTCGGTAACCGAATCCACCCTCATGGTTTGTAATTCATTTCTAGAAGCCTTATAAATTGATTTTCCGAACCTATCGGAAAAGATCTTCTTGCATGTATCACAGTAACAACCGTCTTCACGCATAACAGGACCGTCAAGGAATATACCGTCTATGTCATGCTTGCAAAGGTTTGTAATGTTTTTGGAAAAATCGTCAAACCATCCACCGTTTACGCAATTAAACGTATATATTGTATAAGCGGGTATAGGTTTTCCGTCTTTACTCAGCTGTTGCCAATCGGGATGTTTTGTGTATATCTCTTCGGTCAAACAATGAGTGTTATAGTATATGATTTCATGTATACCCGATTTTCTTGATTGCTTAAGATAATCATCCAACTTCGTACCGTGTATTTCTTCGTCATAATACGCCATATGACCTTTTGCAGTTAAATGTAACAACTGCTCTGTGTTAAAACCGGATTTAACAACATATTCATTCAACGTCCAGTAGTCGTCATCTTCGAACTTACATTGTACCGCAGAAATTATTAGAGGTTCATCCATCCACCAACTCATTACACTATCTCCCCTGTTCATTTTTTACATACGAAAATGTATAACCTATTACCAATTATACCATTATGCGATAAAATAGATTAAACATTTTTGCTATTTACCAAGATTCCTATAAATTTATTCGAATACTATAAAAAAAGTTTTTTTATAAAATTTATATAAAAGTGTGTTACACCGGTAAAAATATTTGCCTTGCTAGGGTTACCGATTAACCTGATAAAGAATAACTTATAAAAAAATCTACCGACCTTTCTTTCGGTTATTAAAATCTTTGTCAATTCGATCTTTCCAATTTGAACTAAGTACCTTTTTGGATCTTATCTCACTAATAGCGT
>CAZJOD010000301.1:0-2514 GCA_964547525.1 uncultured Clostridiaceae bacterium | reverse complement strand
ATACATACTGACATACATACTGACACGTTGGGCTGGTGTTAACAATATAGACCAAAACAACAATGAAAAAAACTTAATTAATTTAAATTTCCCTTAATGTTTTAGGGTATATTAGCAACACAATTAGAAAAATAATAAAGTTTATTTTATTTGCAATCAAACTTAAATTTCCGACACTATCTGATTGAAGGGAGGTGAAGCGACTATGGCAAATAAAGAGCTTGTTCAAAAATATACAGATGAGTTTTTGGAAAAGGTTTTCTATTTTTGCTTGAAAAAATGCAGTAATCTCACACAGGCAGAAGACTTGGCAAGTGAAATCAATTGCAATATTTTAAACGCTCTAAATCGGGACTTTACCCCGCAGAATTTTCACGCTTGGGTTTGGGCTGTTGCGCGCAATCAATACAGCAAATGGGCTACACAAAAAAATATACAACACAATAATGTTTTGTATGACGATATAGGCGAATATGAAATTGCGAACGAAGATTCTTTCGAGGACAACATCATCAAAGATGAATACATAAATATTCTTCGTTGCGAACTGGCTTTCGTGGCACAGGAGTATCGGGAAATCATCATCGCATATTATATCGATGGCAGAAAAACCGAGGAAATTGCACAGTCGCTTCAAATCCCCAAAGGAACGGTAGTATCAAAGCTGCACCGTATCCGAAAAAAATTGAAGGAGGGCTTTGAAATGTCAAGGGAATTTGGAGTGTTGAGCTACAAGCCGGAAAATGTAGGATTCGTTATGAACGGACAAGTAGGAAGAGACGGATCGCCGTGGTGCTTTTTGAGCCGAATGATCCCCAAGAACATCATGCTCGCTGCATATCGCAACCCCATGACAGCAGAAGAACTGGCAATCGAAATGGGAATCGCTCTGCCGTACATGGAGGATGAACTGTCAAAATTAGTTAATGCTACACTGATGAAGAAAAACGGCGATAAATACGAAACGGTAATATTTATTGTCAGCGCAAAAGCGCAGGAGCGTTGTTACAGCCATATGGCTTCCATAGCTTCGGAACTTACCTCTTTGGCTATTAAAACTATCGAATATCGCATGAAATGTTATGAACAGAATGGTGTTAGATGGCATGAGGGTTATCAAGCTTACGAAGATATGAAATGGGCAATGCTTATGCGGCGGGTCGATGATTTGTATTTTGATATTATCCGCAATCATAAACCCAAAAAGCAAAACACAAACATCGGATATAACGGTCATACTATCCGCCCAAACAATGGGCAGTGGGATCTATTGGGTTTGGAAACATGCAATGTGGAAAGACCGCCGTTTATAGGGCTGCACGGTAACGGTGAGACGCCGGACAGAAGCAATTCAGGGTATAATTATCAATTCAGTCAATACAAGTTTCAATATGAACATATTACTGATAAGACGCCTAATCAGTTAAACGATATACAAGGCCGCGCTTTGGTGGACTGCGCTAAACAAAAATCAGGTAATTCACCGACTGTGATTCTTGATGAGTTGGTTGAAACAGGTCATCTGCTAAAAACAGACGGTGTATATCGCCCGACTTTTTGGGTTCAATTTAATGAACAACTCGGTGAAGCGAATGCGAATTATACAGACGCAATCGGCAAATTAACTGCGGAGCAAAAAGCGGAGCTTCATAGGTTATCCGCACCTGCTATTGACTTACTGGATTCGTTATATAATGTATGCTATGAAGCCGTCACACAGGAGATTCCTGTTTTCTTACGGGACGATGAATATCAAATCGGTCATACTATCGCTAATTTGATGTTCCCGCGGGACTTTGTTTTCAAGGAAGCTATTGATATGGGTTGGCTCACATACGATACGTCAGACCCAGACAGCGCAAAACGCCGAATGTTGGGTGCGTATATCGTGATTGGTTGAAAGAATTAATTCTATTCTTAAAATTATGCAATCAATTTCGATTTTGTTTGAATGACTTAATTATCATTCTATACAAAAACCAAAAGGCACTTTACGCCAAACTGTAGAGTGCCTTGTTCGTTTTTTCCTTATTCATTTACATCCACTGTCACGCCAGGCTTGAATTGCACTGTGAATTTATCTTCATTTTATATTCCAAAAACCTTAATAACGTTAATATTAGACGCAGTTTATAAGTATTGAACCTTTTCTGTTAAAATACTAAACGAAAATGGTGTTTTTATTCCGCAACCCGGCAAAACCCATGTGTGCCTGTATAGCATGCTACAATAGCGTTGCAGAAGGTGGGGAGGGTTGGTGTTCTGCCAGTTAAGTATGTTAAAATATAGGTAAATTAAATAAATTGAGTTGTAGTTTTAGTAAATTGGCAGAACTCTCCGATTTTCGTTTTGCTATACATAATCTTATATCTACTGGTATCTCTAATACCGGCATTTCAGGTATATTTGTCGAAAACCATTATAGATGGTCTGCTATCCCAAAGCTAATAGGGACAGTTATCAATTAATTTTATTTACTGCACATGATTAGATGAGATATGTCCCCAATATACA
>CAZJOD010000300.1:0-2548 GCA_964547525.1 uncultured Clostridiaceae bacterium | reverse complement strand
TCATTTTAAAATCCTCCGTGTATTTCTTTTCTTAAAATAATAATACAAGCAATCATTAATTATTTCGGTATCATATGTTACAAAATTTAAAAAATATATGAGCGATTACTCATTTGAAATTTTATTATGGCTTCACACAGATTAGCACTGATTTTTTCGTATGGTATCATAAGCAACATAAAAAAACTAGTAAAAAATCATGAGTTAAAGAAAGTTTAGTTTATGAGTTTTTGTAGTGAAAATCATTACTGTGATTCTATAGGGGCTATATATGTCAGTCATACCTGACCTTTTAATGCGTCCAAATCGGTTATCTTAAAGGAGGAACGATAAAAGTCTATCATACCTTCTTCTTTCATTTTAATAAGCTCTCTGGACAAAGACGGACGAGTTACATTTAAAAAATCGGCCAGTTCGTTTCTCTTTAAGGGTATAATAAAATATAATTTTTGGCAGCGTTCATATTCTTCAAGAAGGTATGTGGATACTTTGGCTCGTATACTTTTTATGGTTAGATAGTCCACTTTTTTATTTAACATCATGGCTTTTTGTGATACTATTTGGAGCATATTCTGAATCATCAGCTTATGACTTGTGCATTGATGAGCACAATTACCATAGAGCTTATCAGCAGGTATGAACATGACAGTGCAATCGGTTACGGCACTTACCGATGCCATCCAACGATTTGTACCGGCGAAAGAAAAAATTTCACCGAACAGATCCCCCGTTTCAAGCTTAGATAAAATCATACGGTCTCCTGCCGCATTTTCCTTAGAAACAATGATTTCTCCGTTTAAAACTATACCGGGTCCGTTACATTCGTCATTTTCAATTATAATATATTCATTTTTCTTGAATGTAGAAACTAAAGGAGCCATGCATAATAACAATCGATTTATATCGTCCCTTTCCATGCGGTTGAAAAGTTGTACTTCCGATAAAACATTCAGCCATTTCGTATACATTTTTTATTCCCCGTTTCATACCGTCTAAAAAATTTAAATACAACTTAAATTTTTCACAATTATATCATATGTTTTCATTTATCGTGATATAAATTAAAACTTTTTTTGCACAAAACGTTTTTACGGTTTTACCGTGTGTTTTTCGGGGGTACGGAAGCTCAGATTCAAAATGTTCAGGGTATACTGTTTTTATCTATAAGCACGGATTTATTCTTTATTAAATCGGCAAATGTGATAACTACATAGGGATCGAATTGAATACCAATATTGTCTATTAATTGTCTTAACGCCACTTCCACAGGTAAAGCCGGCCTGTATACACGATCTGTGGTCATTGCGTCAAAGGAGTCGGCCACGGCCATAATCCTGGCTATCAAAGGTATTTCATCACCTTTTAGGCCTTGCGGGTACCCGGTTCCGTTAAAGCTTTCATGATGTGAATAAATACCGGGTATCACATCACTTAAAAATTCAAGATTTTGAGCTATATGAGCACCTATCACCGGATGCTTTTTTATATCTTCAAATTCATTTTCATCAAGCCTTGCGGTTTTATTCAATATGCTCTCTTTAACACCGATTTTCCCTATATCGTGAAGCATCCCCGATATATATATCTTATTTACCGTTTCATCCGGAAGACTCATATGAAGAGCTATCATTTTTGCATAATAAGAAACTCTTTTGGAATGGCGATATGTATACGCATCTTTAGCATCAATAACTTTTAACAGCGCATCTAAAATGTCTTGTTTATCTAAAATTTTTCTTTCTTGTAAGACTATTTCCTCTTCTTTTACTTCCTGTAGTGTTTTAGTAGTATTTTTAGATTTGGTTATATAAAAGGTCACGAATATAAATATTGCAGACTGAATTATCGATACGCCCAAAGAATGTCCCGGCATACCAAAAGTACCCGAAGGAAATATCAAGTTACTTAAAAAAGCAAATGCCGTTATCAAGAAACCGTAGCTTTTACCATATTCCGATACCGCAATAAATAAAGGTATCAGATATAGAAAACTTAACAGGTTTCCTTCAAGCTTTGTAAGAGGCGCTTTGTACTGCATGTATATTACAGCAAGCAAAATTGTAACTAAACCTAAGTGTAGTAAGGACTCGAAGATAACTTTTTTTGTCTCATTGCCTTTTATACTTTTAATAAAAAGTTTGAATTTTTCTCTTACATCTTTTATTTTTTTAAGCACTTATTATACCCTCCAAGTACAGGAATTAAATTATTTTATGTCACCCGTCATGAGATATGCTTTTTATTTCTCTATCTTTTTTTTCTTCCATGGCTTTATATACCGCAACAATCTGGGCCAGCTGTCTTACCTTTTCCTGAAGAGCCGACAGTTGAATAGAAAAGTATAAAATACAAACCAACAGTATTAGGGTGGAAATCAAAAACAGCAAAGACGGAGGGTATTCCACACCTACTAAAGTGGCGATTTTATCGACAGCTTGAGGTGCCGCTGAAATACCCAGTATGCCTATACTGCCGATGAGCCACACTATGGAGTTTTTTTCGTTCATTTTATTTACAACCAGTAAATAAATTATAACACCGGTAAAAG
>CAZJOD010000299.1:0-2556 GCA_964547525.1 uncultured Clostridiaceae bacterium | reverse complement strand
CATCTCTAAGACGCTTTATCATTTTAGCAATCAATAAGCTACTTGTCAATACATATTTAAAATTTTTTTAGTTGACACCACTTTGGTTTTTCAGAACTATCAATGTTTTTACATTCGCTTTTAGACTGTATACATTCAATCCGGTGTTGTTCTCTATATTTTCGACTACCTTTTTTTTAATTTGCCTTAGAATTTCTCTGATATTATACCCGTAAATAATAGTTATCTCCACATCAATATATAAGCCTTCGGATTGATTTATAAACCGATATTTATTTATTTTTCCGACACCTTCTATCTTCTTTATGGAATGTTCTATAATCTGATATATGGCAAAATCAGAAATACTGAATTTTCCTAAATAACTAAATGTAGGTCTTACAACCGTTTTTTCAGGTTCTCTTCTTCCTTTTGAACGTCTGAAAAAATTTAAAGGATCGATAAAATATCCGGAAAAATCTTTTTTTATCTCCATAGTTGGAACGGGTATTACATGCTTACCTTGATTCTCTCTTATGTTTAAAGCTTTATTTATTTCTTCGGTGGTGGCAATTTGGTCAATATATATAAATTCATCAGGATAACCTAACTTTAAATTATCGGATATACGTGTAATCATTTTATCTGATGTCCCCAATATAAGGATTTTATCCTCCTGAGAATTTAAAATAGCACGGGAAACACTATCGGCGTGATCTTCATCCATAAAAAGTGCACAACGCACTGCTCCTAGTTTAGTATCTTCTCTTTTTGCCGATTTCCCGGCAATAACCTTATTTTTATTTATTAACAATCCGTCGTCTATAATTAATGATATGTTCTTTTCATTCGCCAGCCAAGTGGCATTGTGACTTTTCCCCGTACCGCTGGCTCCTACAAAACCGATAACATACATTTATTTTACCCTCATTATCTATATTATTTTGAAGCATTGTACCGGAAACAAGCTTTTGATACAAGTATTTTTGATTATTATTACATAATTTAACATAATCTATTTCAATTGTTTTTCTAAAACATAGTCGTCCATTACATATCCTTCACCTATATCGGTTACTAATTCATCAATTAAAACAAATCCCATTTTCTTATATATATCTATAGTTGTGCAATTATGCTTGTTACAAGTCAACCATATGCTTTTACCATTACAATTTTTTGCGAAATCATACACGGCTTCCATCAATATTTTTGATATGCCCATTCCTCTGTATTCCTTTTGGACATAAAGTTTACTAAGAAAAACAGTATTACCCACCTCATCCAATTTTACTCCTGCGTATCCGCAAAAATAGCCTTCTTGATATGCCAGAAAATATATATATCCATCATTCATAGATTTCCATATAGCTGCTTGAGATTGAAACTTCTCCAACATATACTCGGTTTGATCAATACCAATAATAGGTACATAATGTTCACGCCAAATTTTTTTTGCCAGTTCGGATAATTTATAAGCGTCTTCCTGTGAATCGGCCTTTCTTATATCAATCATCTTATCCCTCCTTGTCTTAATACATTATAATAAACCTTATACAAAAATAAAATAGTGTTTGTCCGGTTTTTGGCAAAAAATAGTGCGAAATATTTATCAATATAGTATACTATATTGTAAGTTGAAGCTGTAGTCGATAATCTATCAATACATTATAAGGAGTGTTTTTATGAAAAATTTTGTTGTTGCCGCTCAATGTTATACATTAAGAGAGTATATGAAAACCCCGGAAGATATTCGTTCTTCCATGAAAAAACTTGGCGATATGGGTTATACTGCGGTTCAGATCTCCGGTTTGGGTACAATAGATCCTGTGGAATTAAAAAGTATCACAGACGAATACGGTCTGAAGATATGTGCCACCCATATAAGCCCTGAACAAATAGTAAATGAATTTGATCAGGTTGTATACCAACATAAGCTTTGGGATTGTAAATATGTAGGTATAGGAGGTTTACCGGGTCAATACAGACAATCCGCGGAAACATACACAAAATTCGCAAAGGAATTTTCGATTCAGGCAAAGAAACTCGCGGACAAAGGTTTGCAATTTATATATCACAACCACAAGTTCGAATTTGAAAATTATGACGGTAGAACAGGTTTGCAAATATTACTGGAAGAGTCTTCACCGGAATTTGGATTTGAAATAGATACTTATTGGGTTCAAGCCGGAGGAGCTTCACCTGTAGAGTGGATTTATAAAACGGCCGGAAGAATGCATGTAATTCATTTTAAAGATATGGGAATCAAATCAAACGAACAAATTATGGTTCCTATCGGAAGAGGTAATCTGCAATGGAAAGAAATCATAAAAGCCTGTGAAGATACCGCTGTCGAATGGGCTCCCGTAGAACAAGACAACTGTAATGGTGAAGATCCGTTTGATTGTATGAAGGAAAGCCTTGATTTTTGTAAGAAAATGATGAATAAATAGGAGGTGCCATATAAATAATGAGTCAATTTATCTTAACCGGATTTGCCGATGAAATTGACGTGTCACTTTCGGTACAAATGTCTGTTATGGAATCGTTAGGCATAAAATATATCGAAATGCGTAA
>CAZJOD010000298.1:0-2581 GCA_964547525.1 uncultured Clostridiaceae bacterium | reverse complement strand
AGAAGCACGAAGCCGCTGCTGTAGCAGCGGCAGCATTTTTTTCCTTTAAATTTTCTCTTTAACAATTAATTTTTTTAAAAAAGTAGACAGTTCATAAAAATTCCTGTAAATTTAAGTTACCACACAAAAATCAAGGAAAAGAACTGTCTTGTCAAAGTGTATCATATGTCAAAAAAAATAACAATAGCTTAAAAAAGACCGAACTCCTTAATTTTTTGTAGCGGTATAAAAATTTTGGAGGTGCAAATGCAAATAATCCAACAAATGAAGCGTGATCTGGAAATGAGCGGTCTTAAGGAGGAAACATGCGAATGTTATCTCAGAAGGGCAAATCTTTTTGTAAAGTCACTGAAAATTCCCGTGGAAAGTGTAACTCAGACTGATGCGAGAGAATTTCTGAGACATCTACGATACGAAAAAAAGTATTGCATAGGAACGGTAAACGCATATCGGTCGGCAATCAAATACCTTTTCCAAGTTACTTTGGATAAACCGTGGACGGACCTGAAAGTCCCTCGTCTCAGGGGATACAAACCATTGCCGTCGATATTGAGCAAATCGGAAGTGACAAAGTTCATAGAATCTATACCCGACAAGATGTACAGGATGGTACTGTATACCATGTATTCGTCCGGATTGAGGGTAGGTGAAGCTGTAGCCCTCAGGGTAAGGGATATAGACTCCGAAAGAATGCAGATATACGTGGAGAAAAGCAAAAGCGGGTCATCCCGGTATGCATTATTGGGCGAAAAAAATCTCCTGATGTTAAGGGATTATGTGCAGGAATGGAAAAGACGGTACAGATACTCTTTCAAGCCTGACAATTACCTGTTCCCTTCATCGTATAAAAAGGGAACCCACATAACAAAAAAGACGATAAAAAATATAGTTTGGGAACAGGCGAAAGTACTGAATTACGGTAAAAGAGTCACCAGTCATAGCATGAGGCATGCGTTCGCGACACATCTTTTGGAAAAGGGTGTTGACATTCATGATATAAAGGAGCTACTGGGACATACCAGTCTTCAAAGCACAAACGTATATCTTCATGTAGCCTCGCTTGCAAAGGGTATTAAGAGTCCCCTGGACACGGAGGATGAATGATGAGGACGGTACAGCAGGTTTTCGCCGAGTACGGCGATTCGTATAGGGTGACCCACGGCATGTCCTCCCGACAACAAAAAGTCTTCGATCATATTCTCAAATGTCGCACGGAAGAGTACGGGTTTCACGCGGATGTGTGTTCCGAATGTGGCTATGAACGCATAATGTATAATTCGTGCAAGGACAGGCATTGCCCGCAATGCCAGACATTCAAAAAGGAGGAATGGATCAACGGACGCAAGGCGCAGATTATCGGAACGAAATATTTTCATGTTGTCTACACTCTTCCGAAGGAGCTCGATGTCATTGCCATGCAAAATCAGTCCGAAATATACAATATGATGTTTAAAGCTTCGGCCGAGACCCTTACGGAACTTTGCGCCGATAAAAAATATCTGGGTGCATATCCGGGATTCATCTCCGTGTTGCATACGTGGGGACAGACTCTGGAATACCACCCCCACTTACATATCATAATCACGGGCGGCGGTTTGGACGGGTGCAACAGATGGAGGAGCACCGGAGAAGACTTTTTCATCCCGGTAAAAGTTCTTTCCGCATTGTTTCGGGGTAAGTTCATGCATTACCTTACCGAGGCTTATTCGGCCGGGAAGCTTGAGTTTTACGGTAGCTCAGAATTGTATAAGGAACCCGGATGTTTTCATGACTTGAAGGAAAAACTTTACAGCATTAATTGGTACTCGTATGTGAAAAGGCCGTTCAACGGTCCTTCTTCGGTAATCGAGTATCTGGGCAGATACACTCATAGGGTGGCCATATCCAACAATAGAATCGTTAATGCAAATAGCGGTACGGTCAGCTTTAGATGGAAGGATTACAGGGATGAAAGCAAAATGAAGGTTATGACGCTTAAAGCCCATGAGTTTATCAGGCGATTCCTGTTGCATGTGCTTCCGGCCGGATTCGTAAAGATAAGATACTACGGCGTCCATGCCAACAGGAATTTTAAAACAAAACTTAAATTATGCAGAAAACTTACAGGTACTTTGAATAACCCGATTTATAGAAAATTGACGAAGATAGAACTTCTGATTAAGGTTACAAAAGGTAAAGCTTTTTTATGCCCTTCCTGTAATAATAACGCCCTCGGATTGTTTTCATGGTCATTGTTTAAGAATGCGAATACGACTTGATTATTGTGTGAACTTAATATTAAAAAAAAACCCCTTTGTTGGGGAGGGGGGAATACGGAGAATTAAATGGTATATAAAGTAATAAGTCATGCATTATTGAATAGATGGAATATCAAGAGACTAATCAGCTATATTCCAGTGCCGGATCGGAGTTATTGAAAACCCATATAAATGCCCTTAATTCCGCGGCTTCATTCTTCGATGGTCATTCTACAGTTTGCGTGTTATAGTAATTTGTATCATTTAAAATAAAAAAGCTGAACATTTAAGATTCAGCTTTTTTTAGGGCAAACTGGAATGTCCTCTATTCGAACCGTCCCCTT
>CAZJOD010000297.1:0-2590 GCA_964547525.1 uncultured Clostridiaceae bacterium | reverse complement strand
ATATACTTAAAATGTAAAATAAATGATAATATAGTTGCAGATAGATTTTGAAAGGGTGGCACAATATGAAAGTAAAAACATATAAGTTGAAAAACACATCATACGGAAATCAATGGATTGAAAAAGCGAAAGATCGTTGGGAATATGCCGATTTTATAAATAATATCGATTGGCGTGAAAACTGGATATCTTTTGATTGTTGTGTGTATCATAAGGAATCAAAAGGTTTGTTTTTAGGTGTGACATCGTTTGACGGAGATATTTTCTATAAATTCGATACCGATACAAAGCAATTTATCAATATGGAGTACAAAAAAATAGGAGATCGCTTTGACGCTAAATTTCACAGATCTTTGGTATATAACCCGAATGACGGGATGTTATATGGTGCCGTAGCTCTCTTGCATTGTGTAGATCGATATTTTGAAGCACCGGGTGGAGCTATTATAAAAGCTTCTCCGGATGGTAAAGTCTTAGAAAAATTATCAATTCCTATGCCACATGTATATATACAAGGATGTGATCTGGATGCTAAAAGGAGCCTGTTATATTTGCAATTCTTTACCCCGGAATATATAGGTGAGTACGATTTAAACACCGGAGAATTTAGACTTTTAGGGCTTGCGGGCTCGGGTATCAGCGGCATGGCTCAAGGTCAAAATATTTTAGTGGACTATGAAGGCAATTTATGGGGTGGATGGTGTATCACAAGAGCATGGCAAGATGAACCCGGTGTCGATGCCAATAGGATTTTCTTAAAAAAAGCAGGTGAAAAAAACATAACGTTCCTCGACATAGGTTTGGAATGCCATGATGGAAATTACGGATATAACAAAGCAGATGCTTTTTTTGATATAAATGAAGGATATATTTATGTATCGGATGTTTATGGTTCATTATATCGATTATCCAAAAAGACATATAAGACAGAATTTTTATTCAATCCGGTTCCTTTTGGTAAATCAAGGTTTTCAACGATGATTAAAGCTTCGGACGGTTGTGTTTATGCAGCTGTAGGTAAAGATGAAGACAGTGGAATAATAAGAATAGATACCGAGAAGAAGACATTTGAAAAAATTTGCAGTCTAAAAGATGAAGATGGTCAGATATGTCGGCAAGTACACCATATGACCGAAGGGAAAGCAGGAATAATATACTGTTGCGAAAACGACAACACCAAAAGAAGCAGCTATTTGTGGGAAATTGATTTAAGGTGATAATATGAAATTTTTTGATTGTAATGTTTCTCTGGGATGTATGAAAAAAATTGAAGAGATTGACGAGTATATGCAGGAATACCATGTGGATTATAGTGGATTGAGAAGTTTATATTCTGAGACATATCATCCTGTAGACGGAAATAACGATTTAAATTCGCTTTGCTTTCAATATAGAAATATAAGACCTGTTTTTACTGCGATAACTACAAGTGGTGATGATTTTCCGAAGGAGGAGGATTTTTTAACGTTTGTAAAAAAGTCTAAAGGTATAGGAATCTATTTTTCACCTTATGATGACAGCCTAATAAGGTCAATGTGCATTTGGAGTATGAAAAAATACTATGAAGTGTTGTCTGAGTGCAAAATCCCCCTGTTTATAAAATCTGAAAAAATTTCTCTGCATGTCATATATGATATACTGCAGTCTTTCCCGGATTTAAAGATCGTTCTTTTGGACATACATTATAGTTTAGCTAGAGAATTATTTGCACTGATGGAGGCGGTCAAGAATTTGTATCTGGAAACATCGGGTCTTAAAGGATATAAAATGATATCTAAAATTAGTAATAAATATGGTGCGAACCGAATGGTGTTCGGGTCCAGGTTCCCGGTTTTCGAGCCCGGGACTTCCATTGCGGATATCATATATTCGGATATTAGTGAAGAAGAAAAGCAAATAATAGCTTTTAATCCGATTTTTGGAGAATTATTATGACAAATACTTTATTTAGTGAATTTATTTTTGGAAACGGTCTCTCCGGTTTATGTATAAAAGATTCCCATATGCATATAGGTAAGATATATCACTTGCCATTTGATTCCGACGTTGAAGAATTGATAAAAGAAATGAAACGATTATCCATTGTAAAGGGAATTATCTCATGTATATTTAAGTATAATGAACGTGAATCGGAAAACGAGTATGTTAAAGATACCGTATTAAAGTATGGAGGTATATTCAAAGGGCAAATTTTTTACTCTCCTACAATTCATGCGGACAGGATCGACTTAATTGAAGAATATATGAAATCAGGGATTTTTTCAGGAATAAAAATACACCCTGAGATAAATGGTGTCACTGTGGATAATAAGGGTTATGAACCGATTTTTGAAGCGGCAGGCTTTTACCGGCTTCCTGTTTTAATACATACTTGGACAAAACATATTGATATTTTACCTATTAATTCTTTGGCTGAAAATTATCCGAAAACAATTTTTATTATGGGACATATGGGAGGCAAGATAGAAGAAAGTTTTCACGCATGTTTGGATACAATTGAAAAACATGATAATGTATATGCGGATACCGCTTTGTCATGGACATATAAAGGTAGAATCGAATATGCGGTGGAGAAGATTGGTTCACATAA
>CAZJOD010000296.1:0-2607 GCA_964547525.1 uncultured Clostridiaceae bacterium | reverse complement strand
ATAAAACCTCAAAAATGCAGAGATTTAGCGGGTTTTGGGGTTTAGCAATTAACTAATATAATTAATAATAGAAGGGAGTTTACTTAAATGAGTATAATAGAAAAATATCCGTTGCTATTAAATAATCATTATATTAACATCAATGACCTTTATAATCAGGCATGGGCAAAAGCAAGACAAGCTGCAGATGTACTGAAAAAAAGTTATACTGCAAAAAGAGTTATATTATTCGGTTCACTACTTGATAAGAATATATTTGATTCAAATTCGGATATTGATATTGCTGTTTCCGGTATTCCGGATAGAAAGTTTTATGAAGCTGTAGGAATAATTATGCAAGTTGTATTTCCTTTTGAAGTTGATTTAGTTGATATGAATGAATGCAGAGAATCTATAAAAAGGACCATTGAAAGTGAAGGTGTTACATTATGACAAATAAGCATTTAACTTTTGTTAGCAGGATTAGAGAAGAATTACACGAAATTGAAAAACTTGTACTAAGAGCTTTAAAGGCATGGGATAATGCAAAAGAGACTGCAGATGAACTGTACCTTGATAGTGTTGCCTTAAACCTTCACAACATATATTCAGCAATCGAAAAAATATTCGAGCTAATTGCAAAAAATATTGATTCTAGCATACCTAACGGAGATTCATGGCATTTGGAACTACTTAAGCAAATGGCAACAAAAATACAACAAGTTCGCCCTCCGGTCATTAAAAAACAAATATTTGAATTACTTAATGAATATAGAGGATTTAGGCATATAGTCCGGAATTTATACACCTATAATATATCTACAAAAAAATTAACCCCCTTGGTAGAAGACCTTCAACCTACTTATAATTTGGTAAAAAGAGATATAGAAGATTTTTTAAAGCTTTTTGAGGAACTATAGATAACGGCTTTTCCTTGCCTGTTCAGCTCCCATAAATACTAAATTACAAAGCGATGTAAATAAGTAAAACTTGATATTCTATTAATTTTTTAGTAACCAGTCTAGAACATTGAATTGTTTGATACCATCATGGTTCGCTCCCGCTCCAACCGTATCTAAAGTAAGTAGATATTTCGGATGATTATCAGAAATCTTTTTCAATGATGTAATCTCACGTTTTAGGGTCTCCGAATCAAGTACAGTGGCTGCAACCTGATAATATTCAATACCATTCGGTTTCATTGCTACAAAGTCAATCTCCGCATCTGTCATATGTCCCACATACACATCATATCCTCTACGAAGAAGTTCAAGATATACAATATTTTCAAGTATATGCCCTTGATCTGCTGTATTTTGACCTAATAGAAAATAACGAAGCCCAATATCTGCAATGTAGTATTTTTCTAGTGTCGCAAGATATTGTTTACCCTTGATGTTGAATCTTTTTGCTTGATAAATCATCAAGCTATCCATTAGACCATGTAAATATTTTTCCACGGTTTTCTGATCTATTTTTCGTCCGTTTGATGTCATAGTACCGGCAATCTTCCGGGTTGAAAGGATATTACCGATGTTATCAAATACAAATCGTATCACACTTTCAAGCATCATCACATCGTTAATTTTCAAACGGGCAACAATGTCTTTAAGCAAGATGGAGCTGTAGAGACCTTCTAAATATTCATGTATATCTTTTTGACGCCCATCTAATTGCAATGAATAAGGAAAAGAGCTTTCAACAAGGTATTTGGCATACTTTTCGGCTTTAGACATGTTGATGTCCCGTTTATATACCATCAAACCTTCACAGTATTCACGAAATGACAGTGGCAGCATTTTTATCTCGATATATCTGCCGGTAAGTAGAGTTGCCAGTTCACCGGACATAAAATAAGCATTCGAGCCGGTGATATACAAATCGACATTTTTTATAGTAAAGAGACTGTCAACGGCCTTTTCGAATTTTTCTACATGCTGTATTTCATCTAAAATAATGTAATTCATTTTCTCGGGAAGTAGAATCGGTTTTATATAATCATACAATAAACGATAGTTTGTAAGATGTTCATAATCCAAATTTTCAAAATTAATAGAAATAATTTGATTCTCACTGACACCGTGTTCCAATAAATAATTCCGATATATTTCAAATAGAGTAGACTTACCACATCTGCGTATACCGGACACCACCTTTATAATTTGACGATCTTTTGAACGTACAAGAAAATTCAAATATTCATCTCGATTTATTCTTTTCATAACAACAAACCTTCCACTATAATTATATACACTATAATCCATAAATATTCATAATTCAATAAATTTACGGAATTTATTACTCATAGTTATTGGATTGCTGCGTATAGTGCCCGTAGCTCCTATCTAAATAGATGAAAACTAAAGAAATACACGGGGACATTTCTCAACTAACCCGATTTTTTTATGAATGTAACCATTAATAAACAATGTGTACCTCTTATCTATTATTTTTTTATACATTAAAAAATGAAAAGAGACAATTAACTACAATTTACCTTATTTCTATTGCAGAATCATTTGATTTATATAATAAATGTTAAATATGAAACTTATTGGAGGCGATTATTAATACCAAGATCGGCACGAAAGAGAAATCCGGATACAATACACCATATAATGTGCAGAA
>CAZJOD010000295.1:0-2621 GCA_964547525.1 uncultured Clostridiaceae bacterium | reverse complement strand
TGATTTTCGATTTAACTTTACAGCATTACCCAAAATACCTTTTAATCTTGTTTACCATATCAGTTTTTTCCCACGCTACAGCTAAATCTTCCCGTCCCATATGACCATATGCTGCAAGTTTCTGATATATAGGCTTTCTCAAATCAAGCTGTTTAATAATCGCCGCAGGTCGTAGGTCAAATATTTCATTTATTGCTTTTCCGATTTTATTTTCAGAATATATTCCTGTTCCAAATGTATCTACCATAATAGAAACAGGATGAGCAATACCAATAGCGTAAGCAATTTGAATCTCGCACTTTTTCGCCAATCCCGCAGCTACAATATTTTTTGAAACATATCGAGCGGCATAAGCAGCGCTACGATCCACCTTGGTAGGGTCTTTACCGGAGAAAGCACCACCACCATGCCTGGCATAACCACCATATGTATCAACAATGATTTTACGACCGGTCAACCCGGTATCCCCTTGCGGTCCGCCAATTACAAATCTCCCGGTAGGGTTAATATGTATCTTTGTATTTTCGTCTATTATGCTTTTCGGGACAATTGGTGTAATAACTTTTTCAATGATATCTTGATGTAGCATATGCATGTCCACCGTTTCCATGTGCTGGGCGGAAACAATTATTGTATCTATCCGCTTAGGGATACCATTCTTATATTCGACTGTCACCTGTGTTTTTCCGTCCGGACGAAGATAACATAGTTCTCCGGTTTTTCGTGTCTCCGCTAAACGTTTTGCCAGTTTGTGCGATAGCATAATCGGTAATGGCATTAATTCCGGTGTTTCATCACAAGCATAGCCAAACATCATACCTTGATCGCCCGCACCATATAAATCTTCTTCAGTTTGCGATCCTGATTTATTTTCCTTAGAATGATTAACACCTAAAGCGATATCGAGCGACTGCTCATCTATAGAAATGCTGACGGCGCAGGTGTTGCCATCGAATCCCTGATTTGGACTATCATAACCGATCTGTTTTAATACACTACGAACAATCCTTGGGATATCTACATAACACAATGTACTGATCTCACCAATTACATTAACTTGACCTGTGGTACAAAAAGTTTCACATGCCACACGACCATTGGGATCTTTAGTTAAAATGGCATCTAAGACAGCATCAGAAATTTGGTCGCAAACTTTGTCGGGATGTCCTTCTGTTACAGATTCTGATGTGAATAAGTACTTGTCCATCAAATTGCTCTCCTTTAATTTATGTTAAGTTTTTGATAAACACGGACTGATGATTATAATCTCTTTAGCTTTGATGATTTTTGGAAATATTTCTTTGCATTCTACGATAGCTGCTTGATTATCTCCAACCCAACTGTTGTATTAATTAACCTGCCCATTAATTCTATCTCTACAATCGCTTGCCGTTTACGTGGTGAAATCGACTTAATAACACTCTCTCTTCCTTTTAAAGGACCGTCCGTAACAACAACATGATCTCCTTCAAAAAATCCTGATGAAGTTTCAATGCAGTTTTTGCCTTGCCATAGACAATCAATTACCGCTCGTTCATCTTCATGCATGGCCGCTCGATATGTATCGTTATAACATAGAAGCTTTAGAATTGACATGGATTGACTGGTACATTTCCTTGCACGCAATATGAATTCATTACTTTCGATTTTGGTTGTAATAAAAATGTACCCTGGAAATGCAAGTTTTGTTAATTTTAATACTATGCCTTGTTTTCTGAAAAAATACTCAACTAACAACTCTAAGATAACAATATCCTCTCCAAATGCAGTTTTTATTTGCTTACACGCTTGTTCTTCTTTTCCGGTTTTTACCCAGAAAACATACATATAATCCGAATACTTTCCAAAACCAACCATAGAGACACTTTTCCCCTTTCACCTGTTTATTACCAGAAACAAAACACGCTACCGATACATTTTTTGTATGTTCCTTGTTTACACCTTTGCGACCCCACAACCTGACTACAACAAGTGCTTAAAAGAGATTATCAACCTTTATATTAAAACAACGCAAAAAAAAGCGATATTCATTAATCTGCGTTGTTTCTATGTATAATTATTTTAGGGAAGAGCAGACTAATAAAAGGTATCGCAAAAATACCGATTCCACAACGGGGTTGTTGAATACTTGGATGTATGTGATGACCTACCATATGCTTTATCTCCTTTTTTATCTTTCTAATCCCACTTTTAAAATAAAAAGAACTGAATATAATATATAATGTAATTAATGCTATAATATTCTACTCATTTGTAATCTTTTCCTAAAATAGCATATCACCATCAACGCTGACTTCAGATAAGTATCTGTAAAGTATATAATAAATTTGGGTATTGTTTCAGATTTACATTATCGTTTTAATATTTTTCGTACTATGTACAAAATATTCAAATTCATTATACAAATATATACAAACTCATTTTAATATTTTCGTTTATTTAATGGTACATAGATTTTCTTAACAAATAACTTTCACTTCAAAGTCCTGCTCCTTCCCAACACTTTCTTTTTCAACCTTTTTTGTATTATACCGTATTACAATGTTTTTCACTTCCTTTAAGAAAGCCTCCGGTTTGCCCCACCGAATACTTTCATTAATATTATTGTTTTGAGTACAAAC
>CAZJOD010000294.1:0-2640 GCA_964547525.1 uncultured Clostridiaceae bacterium | reverse complement strand
GATAGTGGTTATTTAGTTTACTGTTTACATAGAAAAGGATTTATGGAAAGGGAGGAAGTTAACATAGAACGGTATACCGGTTGAAGATACGGGATCGGCTTTAAGTTCTATGAAGGGAAAAAATGAGAAAGCATTTATTGTTATTCATTTTGTTGATTTTTGTTTTAATTTTTTCATGTTGTTCTAATAATGCAGGTTTTAATGATACCGGTGATAATACCTTAAAACAAGGTTCATTAAAAAATACCGGCGAAACAACTACTGTGGCTAAAAAAGAAATTGTATATAATATTGAAAAAGTGACCGCACCGATATTACCATATGCGATAATATTCGGATTTTCCGATGGAATGGCACGGTATGAAGTACATGGACCAAAGTATCCTACGACACTTGATATAGCGTATGGATTTATAAATAGTAAAGGAGAAGAGGTTACTCCTCCTATATTTTCATATGCTGGAGATTTTTCAGAAGGATTTGCAGTTGTAAAATATTTAGAAACCGGCAATACAACATTTATTGATACGAACGGGAATAAACTGATTGAACCTTTCTACGGCGGAGCATATGCTTTTAGCGACGGACTTGCACTTATAGTGGATGTTGACGCCGGCTTTGTAGGATACATAGATAAAACCGGAAAAAGGGTGTTGGAATTGAAAGTTAGTATGCGGAACGCATGGTCCGACGGGTATATTAACGGATGGAACGTATCTTCTTTTTCCGAAGGGCTTGCTCGTGTATGGGATGGCAATACATCTAAGTACGGTTATATAGATAAGACAGGTAAAGTTGTCGTTCGCTGTGAATACGATGATGCGGTAAGTTTTAAAGAAGGTTTGGCTTGTGTTAGACAAGGAGGTAAATACGGGTTTATTGATAAAGACGGAAAGCTTATTATAGACTTTATGTTTAATGAAAGAGCGTACTTTTCTGAAGGGCTTGCACATGTATATTTAGATAATAAATGCGTTTATATAGATAAAGAAGGTAAAACCAAAATAGAATCTAATATGGCAGGATCAATGTTTATTGAAGGTTTGGCTGTAAACGGAAAGTCAATGGGAGGTCTTAATGTTGTTTACGGCTTTATTGATAAAACAGGTAATCAAATTATTGATTTAAAATATATTAATGTAGGGACTTTTAAAAACGGTCTGGCTTATGTTGTGTATGAAGACGGAACACATGCATATATTGATAAATCAGGAAAGGAAGTTGTATCCGGATATTTATTCGGCGGTTCACCTTTTACTGAGAATCTGTTGATTTATAAAGAAACAAAAGAAGGCCCCTGGGGAATTATGAAGGTAACAACGAATTAATTTTATTGATGATAATAAATAGAGAGACTAATTAGATGTAAGGTTAAAAAGAGGATAGTACACCATGTTCTAATTAGCGAATAATTTATATGATATTCATGACCGGATACTGTCTAAGCTACAGTTGTTTTCTCAAAAAGAAACCGCAGAGGTTCTTTAGATCGGGCGGTTCAGTAATTGGTTTTTTGCTTTTGTCATTCAAAATGAAGGTTAATGAAAGGGTTATCATCAATTATCTTATAGCCATATTAAATATAATGTTGTTGATCAATAGGAGATATCTTTTTTACTATAGTTCTTTAAAGATATTTTGCATTAATATATTATATGAATGTTCTGAACACCGTTTTATAAAAAATTATATGAAAGTAGGTAATTAAATTTGAGAAAAATAATATTGTTTGTTTTGTTGATTTGTATAACATTAGTATTCGTTAGCTGTAAAAAGAGCAGTGTTTCGGATGATCATTCTAATACAACTATAAATAACGGTGAGATATCCGGTACTTCACCTGGTAGCCAACAAACGAGTCTTACTGATAAAGTAGACTCCTTACAAAAACCGGAACCATCAAACGGTAATCCCGTTCAAGAACCAATTGAGTTGGATGAATTATTAATAGGTAAGTGGATCGTTATATCTGAGTATTTTACCGAGCAGTATTCTGCCGGAGGACAAATATTTACATTTTCTTTTGATAAAGACGGAAATGCGTATTATGAAAACTTTTTGTCTAATCGAACAGCTGAGGGTTTTTTACTTGGAGAATTACCTCTTGACAGTAAAGAAGAAAAGCTTACTTTTCGTTACAATGTTGATAAAAATATGATTTTAATTAGCAATGCCGATACACGACTAGTTTTACAAGCTGATATTATAAATGACAATGTGATCTATGTAAAAACTATAAATGAAGATTCGGACGAAGATTCGGGTAGCTCATTTATTCTTGAGAAATGTTATTCTACATCATCAGGTTCCGATAATAATAAATTAGATTTATCCGGTGAGTGGAAAACTTATGAAGATGCTGATGGTATTATAATATTTAAAAAAGAAGGAACAATTGAAATTAGCGGAGGGTATGGGTCGGCCTTATATGAAATAAAGGATAATAAGCTAATAATTGAAGAAAAGTATGCAGATGCACTACATAGTATTTTTGAACTACCTCAAGAATTAGAAGAATCGAATGTAATCTGCAGGCCTGAAATCTTTTTACATAGCCCAAGTGTACTTGTACTACAGTGGAATAAAGACGATATAGTATGTCGCTTTCACATGTATTTAACAAGTTCAATATATATAAAT
>CAZJOD010000293.1:0-2643 GCA_964547525.1 uncultured Clostridiaceae bacterium | reverse complement strand
ACTAATAGGGTTTTTAACGGGATTTATCATTGGGATAATCATAAAACTTGCCGGGCGTAGGAAAGAAATAACCAATATTAAAAGTAAAAAAGAACCCGAGGTGGTTTTGGTTATAGAATGTAGGGAAGAACAAGCCGAAATGGTCAAAGATATTCTATGGGATCATTTTGCCTTGGGTGTTAGCAAATTAAGTCTGGATTAGAATGGAGCTATATAATGGATAATGAATTGTACAAGAAATTATTAGATATAAAAACTCAACATAGAGATATTTCTTTGCAGCATTGGCTGGAGTATGAGTTGTTTACCCCGTCATGGTGGATCGGTGTCGTTATGGTTATTGTTGCATTCATAGTATTATTTAAATTCATAGATCGAAAAAGGATTAAAGATTTAATAATTTTTGGTTTTTTTATAAATGTTGCAGCTACATTCTTAGACGTAACAGGCTCGGAATTTGTATTATGGGAATATCCTATTCGTGTCTTACCGCATATTCCTTTATTAATTCCTATAGATTTTGTTATGCTTCCGATATCATGCATGTTTGTTTACCAATATTTTCCTAAATGGAAATCTTTTATAATTGTCAATACAATTTTATCCGCAATATTTTCTTTTCTTTTAGAGCCTTTGGCGATTTGGATAAATTTATATAAATTAGTTACCTGGAGGTATATATATTCCTTACCAATATATATTGTTATATCAATTTACGCAAAATTTTTTACAGAATTAATATCGAAAAAGCAAATAAAGGATAGAGTTGAAACAGGAAAAGGTAAAAATAATATATAATTCTATAGTATGTTGTCACTATTAAAAATCAAAAAAATTTTATGTATCAAAATACAAGAGTATTCAAGTCTGTTTTAAATGTGATAATATAGTGTTAACTGTATTATAATGTCTTTATAAGGTTGTCTATAGAAAAGCAAAACCGGCGAGATACTAACTAAAAAACAAATAATAATATATGTATGCATTATTAATGATCGGCCGTCTATGTAGAAAAAAATAGACTATATGATTCTACTGCAAAAGCTTTATTTTATTGCAGTGAAATCATATATATGTTTATATGGATTTAAGGAGGGTTGTTAAATGGAAAATAGAAAAAATATGAAAAGGGTAAGTATAGTTGTATTATTAATACTTATGCTTATTATGACCTCATGTTCCGGTTATAGAAGCTTGAACGCGAGAAAGCTTGAAAAGTCCGAATATGATACTACAATGTTAAGTAGGGATATAAATGTTACCGTCAAAGAAGAAACTGTCACTACAAAGACCGAAAGCATCACACTAATGTATGTGAATACATCCGATACGGAATATTTATTCGGTGAAAAACCTCATCTTGAGGTGGAACTTGACGGAACGTGGTATGTGGTTCCTGTATTGAAAGGTACGGTGTGGATAGCTATAGGCTATATTTTGCCGGCGAAAGGTTCTCACGAACATTCATTTTCCATAAGAAATTATTACGGCATGTTAAAACCGGGCAAATACCGAGTGATAAAAGAAATGTATTCAGGGGAAGAATCGGTATTTACATCAGCTCAATTTGAAATAACCGATGTGAAAAGTAAATAATTTATTTATACCTAACGCAAAATACAGGTAGCAGTTGTTACATAATAAGAGATTTATTGACATAAATTTGACTAAATATCACTGTGAAAAAACTTCAATTTCGTGTTATAATGAACTTTAAATTAAAAAAAACGGGGTGTTGAAATGAAATATGCGACTGAAATGACTATGGATAAAATAAGGAAGTATAGGGAAAGTTTTGAGAACAATAAAACCGCTAAAGTTCTAGGAAATGCTATAAGCAAAAGCGGTGTGGATGCAATTGCTTTCAACAATGATGTATTGCGTAAAATGCAGTATAACTTCTCGATTGAGATAGAAACGGGAAAGGTCACCAACCAGAAAGCCAGCGGAAGATGTTGGATATTTGCAGGTTTGAACACATTACGTTTTCATATAGGTAAAAAATATAATATTAAAGATTTCGAATTGTCCCAAAACTTTGTGGCATTTTGGGATAAGTTTGAAAAAGCTAATTATTTTTTAGAATCTATGATAGATACATTAGACCAGGAAGTAGGAAGCAGAGAAATTATGTGGCTTATACAAAACATGGTAAGTGACGGCGGACAATGGGATATGTTTTGCAACATTGTTGAAAAATACGGAATAATACCAAAAGGTGCCATGCCTGAAACAACTCCTAGCAGTAACAGTGCGGAAATGAACAAGTTTTTACATATTAAGCTTAGAGAATTTGCGGCAAAATTAAGAAATATGTACCAAAAGGGAGCATTGGTAAATGACTTAAGTATTGAAAAAGATGAAATGATGGCAGAAATATTTAAAATCCTATGTATGTTCTTAGGCCGGCCTCCTGTAAAATTTGATTTTGAATACAAAGACAAAGATAAAAAATTCTTTGCGGATCGGGATCTGGACCCCAAAGAGTTTTATAAAAAATATGTAGACTTCAATATTCGTGACTATGTAAGTCTTATAAATGCACCGACGGCTGACAAACCTTTGTGGAAAACTTATACTGTAAAATACTTAGGAAATGTAGTAGGCGGTAAGGACGTTAAATACTTGAACGTAGATATTGAG
>CAZJOD010000292.1:0-2651 GCA_964547525.1 uncultured Clostridiaceae bacterium | reverse complement strand
CCCAACGTCCTGTAAATTTTGGATAATATCTATAGCTTGATCAAAAGTAGTCATTTTAATATATTTATCAACCAAAACTCTATCTTCCGTTATGCCCATAAATAAGTCAACTTGCATTGGAACAGGATCGGCCGGGTCAATTTTACTTGCCATTTTACCACTTGATAAATAATATTCCCTTACCTCGTTTGCCATTCCGCTATAATCCGCATCTTGGCCTTCTGTAAAGAAAAATTTGACTTGCCTTGATTTTTCGACCCTGCTTTTTTGCACATAGTTGATAGGTGTCTTTTTATTAAATCTGGCATCATAGAACAAACGTCTGTAAATAAATTCACAATATACATAGTTTCCATATACTCTTTTACCCGCAGGATTAAAATAAAATCTTGTATCCTCGTCACCTTGTGTTACTAATCCCACAAACGCATTTCTGTTAACCTTCATTCCGAATGCAGGAATCATTATGGTTTTCTGATTATTATCTTTATACTTGGTATCGATCGCTTCAAAATCCAAACTGTCGTCATAATATACGCTCCATCTGTATTCTGCGGAGTACACACTAACTCTCGGATTAAAGGTATATAATGCCCCGGATCCGTCCGGATAAAACACATAACCGTTTGCACCCGGATCTGCAGTACCGAAATATGGGAATATGGCTATATTGGCAATTCCGTATTCCGGTCCGTATTCTACTATGGTTTCGATCGGAACATCTACTGTTAAAGCATCATCAGCCAAGTATACATGGAAATCAATCTTAACTTGTATACCGGTCCAATCGGCTGTTATTAACATTCCATTGTCGATCTTTTTCGTTGAAAGTTCTACGTCTTTATCTAATATAGTTGCTTCTTTTATACCTTTTACATTTGCATACTTAATTAAAAACGAGCATTGTGCCTGGTTTTTCCATTTCATTGACGATATCGAATCAAACAACGGACTGTCAGGTCTTATTATGGTCTCCCACACATAGCCGTTTCGTTTATCTTCTACTGCAAACGCATAAGTTTTTTTATTGAAATATAAGTTCAAGCTCTCCGAGGTGCCAACTTTCTCATAGCCTTCCGGCACATTTGTCGGTTCGGCATGTGCTAAGTCCGCCGGAATGACAATGGAGAGAATGCAGCAAACAGCTAATAAAACGGATATTAATCTTTTTTTCATGAAATTCCCTCCTTCTCTAACTCTTAAACATCAAATACTTAATCTCAAACACCAGATCCTCCACAAAGGATACAAAGTGAGAAATAAGTGCCAATAATAACAATGCTATACACCATAACAGCGCCATTCCTACAATATTTAGAAATACTGTAAACAATGCTCTGCCCAGTGTGTATGAATTCATTACCATTACATTAATTATAAATAACAGCCCGACCCATGCCCATATAAAGCTGTTCAAAAAGTCATAAAAACCTACTTCTCTGACCGATAACAAATTTGATACAAAAGCCAAAGGTAGTGAGAATATTATATAAGGAACCATAGAATAAGCGGTTGCAGTTACAATCTCTCTCATATGACATTCTCCGTCTGTAATAGACGTTACGGCAAACGCTACAACCATCCAGCTGATCAAAGGTACATAAAACTTGAACAACTCCAAGGGTATGTTAGCATGTATAGGAAGCAAATTTGAAACCGGGTAATGGGTTATGAATATTACTCCCAATCTGACCGGAAATATTAAAAACAATAATGCTAATGCCGGCCACCAGGTAAAATCTTCCCTATCATACTTTATAGCACTAAAAGCTGCAAGAGGATGATAAATTACCCCTATTACACTTTGTAACCAAAACATATATTTTACCTCCTCCTGTTTTAATAATAGTCAACTACATCTTCACTGAACCAGTTAAGCCTGATTAAAATCCAAACTAAAATTACTACGACAGCAATTGCACCAAGGACTATCAAACCGAAATAATTTCTTAATATTTCATGTCTTAACTCGGCAAAGGCATCGGAATACCCGACAAGATCGCCTGCTTTTTCGTAAGAATCCATGGACTCTCTCCACATGTTCTTCTTGTAATATGCTTTGGCTATACCTTTGTGTGCCACGTAATAATTACCGGCAACATCTAAAACATCCTTCCATACATCAAATGATTCTTCATATAATCCTTTTTGATACATATCAACAGCCGCAGTTACTTTCATTGTAAAACCGGTAGGTTGGAACATTTGAAGATTGTTTGCACCTTTGTCAAGTACATATATATTACCAAGTGAATCGGCCGCCATACTTACAGGTTCTTTAAACCTTCCTTTAACATCACCAATTCCACCGAAAATACCAAGTAAATTACCTTCTGAATCGTAGCGGTAAACATAACCGTTGTATTTTTCCAATGCATATATTATTCCGAATTTATCCACAGCAATGTCCACAAAATACGGATCTTTCATAGAATCAATGGTTCTTGCAGTTAATCCGTAATTTTTTTCAGGATATGTATTTTCACCTACCCAGTTAATTCTTTTAATCTGTCCACGCTTTTGATCAAGTGCGGTTGCATATATCAAACCGTCATCATGGATCAGGAAGTTTGTAAAAGCCGGAGGAGCAGGTTTAAACATCTTGTCTCTTTGTTCTTTTGTATAAAATATTCTTGCAAACAATTGTGTCA
>CAZJOD010000291.1:0-2653 GCA_964547525.1 uncultured Clostridiaceae bacterium | reverse complement strand
GCAAATAAATTGGGAGTGGATTCATCCGAATTACAGAATATTGTAGTGGAAGTTCAGATTGCGAATGTTTCTGAAGAAGTTATGGATCTGTACAGAAAAGTAGTGGAAGAAAATGAAAATGAATTGATCTTACCTCCTGTAAATTTTAATATAACGGCAAAAACAACCAAGGCAGACGGAACAACAGAAGATGTAAGTATCTCTTCATTCGATAATTTTGTAGAAAGAGTTTTTGAGATACCTGAAGGTATAGATCCTGCTAAAGTCACGACAGGTATTGTATTTACTCAAAATGCCGATGGTACGTGGTCATACACCCATGCACCCACCGAAGTCTTTCAAAAAGACGGTAAATGGTACGCAAGAATAAGTTCTTTGACAAACTCTACATACTCTGTTATTTATAATCCCGTTAAAGTCGCTTCGGTAAGTGGTCATTGGGCGAGAGTTGCTGTAAATGACATGGCATCCAGGCTTGTTCTTACGGAATATGAAAAATTCTTACCTGATAAAGCAGTAACAAGAGCTGAAATGGCAACATACTTAATTCGAGCTTTAGGGTTATATAGAAATGATATCTTAATAGATACAAAATTTACTGATGTAAAAAGAACTGACAAAAACTTTATCGGTGTCGCTCTAGCTGAAAAATGGGGTATAATCACCGGGTATTCGGACGGATCCTTCAAGCCCGACCAAAAAGTAACCAGACAAGAAGCAATGATAATGTTAGCAAGAGCTATGGATATTGTCAAATATTCTGAAAATACAACTGACAGGTTCAAATATTACCTTGATGGGAAAGAAGTGTCAAGTTGGGCTCTTATATACGTGAAAAAAGTTGTAAACGCTAGAATATTCAACGGTAGGGAACATGCGTTATTAGCACCGAATGATTATATAACACATGCCGAAGCTTTGACAGCTATAAGAAACTTGTTGATAAATGCCGGTTTAATAAATAAATAGCCGAAACGGGGGATATCCCTTCTTTATGGAGATAGAAAATACCCTTATAAATTTGAAAGTCGAAAAAAGAAAGAGACGAAATCGATTACAATTATCAAGAGTTTAAGTTAGTGCATATGATGCGTTGCCCCCATCCTTATATGTTTTGTATGTTGATTAATTATAAGTGATTGGCAACGCATTTTTCAATTGTTAAGTGATGTTTTGTATATAAATTGGGTTGTGGGCGTAGCCCACTTTAATACTTTTGAATAGTAATAAAGTTACAGGATAGGGGAGTTGGAATTATCCATAAAAGACAAGCAAACTAAGCACAAAACAATGGAAGCTTTTATAAAAGACATTGAACGAAGGACTTTGGTTTTGACGGAGTTCGATGAAAAGCTGTGGGCTGCGGTTATGGTGAATGTTACGGTATTCGCTGACGGAAGGATGGTTTTTACTTTCAAGGATGGGACTGAGATTGAGTTATAAGCAAAGAACGACAAAGGAATATGTGCCCGGTCAAAGGTATCGGGCATTTTTTTTAATCTCAAGAATGCAAATGGGTATGGTTCAAGAGCGCAAAGTCGTAACCACTTTGCATCCATTGCATTGGTGTGATATGAGAAATGCGGTATTCCTCCTCCAGACATTCACTTGTCCGACAGGCGGATTTTTTAAAGGTTGGTTCGGGCAACATTTTAGCTCTGACCTCCTTTTTCTTGTATTGTTTGGTACCGGTTGCACCAAGAATTTTCCCAATAACAAAAACTGCATCCTTGATTTATGGTTAAGGTTACCATACTTGCCGACAAGAAGATGATTTTTACTTTTAAGGATGGGACTGAAATTTAAATGAAAAGGATGTGCCCGGTTGGAGAATCCGGGCTTTTTTTAATGAAACAAATGATACACAACATAATGGATTTTCAAAAGAGATATGGTTTGACAGTCGACGGGATTATCGGACCGCAAACCAAGGGCAAGGCTACAGAGGTAAAGTCAGTAATCGACTATATTTTACATGGATATGGAAGATTTATGAGAAAAATAGTTTATTGGTGAGTTCATGAATGAATGAAGTTTAACATTTAAAATGTTGATTGGTATAATTAGAAAAAATAGAAAAAATTTATTTGTAAAAATATAAAAATATATTGAATTAAAGATTAAATATGTTATAATAAACCATGGTACGATATTCCAATAATAACTTATTTTTTTGTAATAATTATAATCTAAGTTTGAGTGCTGCAGTGTAACAGGTGGCAGCAACAAGTTACATTCTCTCCTTGGATTTGTAATACTACATATTAGAATAAGAAGAAAATTTCTAAAAAATTTATATTATTCAAGGGGAGGAAAGTGGTGTGTTAAAAAAATTACATACACTGTTGTTAATTATTGTTTTATTTATTTGTACAGTATACTCTACTGATAAAGTACAGGCTTCATATGTTGATAAAGATATGGTGGCACAATATGTAACAACATATGACGATATACAATCATCATATTATGAATACAGGTATTATAATATGTTCGTAATACCAACTTCTGCTATAGGTGCAGGGAATTTTTTTTATGACATAAGTGCAGAATCTTGGTCGATGGGAAGATGGATAATTCCACAAAATATTTTTGACAATATACAATCGATATCTTCAGTAAATCTTAAGGTTTACACGAATAAAATAAATAA
>CAZJOD010000290.1:0-2679 GCA_964547525.1 uncultured Clostridiaceae bacterium | reverse complement strand
ATTTAATTAAAAGCGGTATATTTAACATAACACCCGGAAATGACGGGTTACAAGCCTTCTCTCTTTTACAAATTGATGACGGAACATTTAATATTACTACAGGCGGAGGATATACGGGTATTTCTACTCCAAACAAGTTCGGAGGCATACCGGGTCGGCCCGGTAGCTCTTTTTTTCAAACCGCAACTAATACAGAAAGCTGTAAAAGCTTAAAAAGTACACAAACAATAATAATTAATAACGGGACGTACAATTTTTCATGTAAAGACGATGCAATACATTCAAACGGTGATATAAAAATTCTAGGAGGTATATTTACCATAGAAACCGACGATGATGCCATACATGCTGATAAAAACATTTACATTACCAATAGCGAAATTATTATAAAGAACTCATATGAAGGCATAGAATCGAACAATATTACGATTGACACCGGCAAAATTCATATAAAATCATCGGATGACGGATTAAATGTAAATAGTTCTTCCGGACTTCTAACTATAAACGGTGGTAATATTTATATGAATGTCGGGGGTGATGGAATCGATTCAAACGGAAGTGTTAAGATGACAGGTGGTACTGTATATGTTGACGGACCTATCGATAATGGAAACGGTGCGATAGATTACGATAGAAATTTCACAATTACCGGTGGAACACTGGTAGCATCCGGATCTTCAGGTATGACACAGGCACCCGGAGCAGGAAATCAAGCCTCCTTATTAATGTATTACAGTACAGCACAGCAAGCCGGAGTCACCTTTTCTATAAAAGACACTGACAATAACACAATAGCAAGTTATACCCCTTCAAAACAATACTCTTCGGTTGTAATTTCAACTCCTGATTTAAAAATCGGCGAAAGCTATACAATATATAATATGGAGACTAAAATTGTAACGTTCACATTAACCGAAACAGTGACCTATGTTAATGAAAATGGCATTACAGTACCCTATGGTATGGGTGGTCCGGGTGGTTTTAGACAAAGACCGGGTAGATGATGGATAAGGAGTGACAGATAATGACTCGACAAGTATTTAAAAGAAAAGAAATAAAGTTTTTAATAGATATTCAAAAAAGAGAAATAATTGAAAAAAATCTAACTGAACACATGGTATTAGATACGTTTTGTAAAACAAATGACAGCTATATGATATACAACATATACTTTGATACCGACAACGATGAAATAATAAAAAAGTCCTTAGAAAAGCCGTATTATAAAGAAAAATTGCGATTAAGAAGTTATAAAATCCCAACATGCGAGACGGATATGGTGTTTTTGGAATTAAAAAAGAAAATTGCCGGTGTTGTAAACAAACGTAGAGCGATAATGACCTGGAAAGATACACAAAGATTTTTAAGTATCGGGATCAAACCGGCACACTTATCATATGTTGATAATCAAGTACTTAATGAAATAACGGAATTTCTATGCCGTTATAATGCAAAACCAAAAGTATATTTAAGTTATGAAAGAACAGCTTATGTAGGCATAACCGATCCGGATCTCAGAGTTACATTTGATAGCAATATACTGACTCGTAGAGATAAAGTATTTCTAAATGAAGGTGATTACGGTACTGAGCTTTTAGAAACCGGAATAAACTTAATGGAAATAAAGGCATCCGGATCGATACCTTTATGGCTTGTAAACATTTTATCAAGATTAAGCATTTATCCCACACGTTTTTCCAAATACGGTACGGAATATAGAAAGTATGTAAAGTATCAAATTAATAAAAAGATAAATTATAAATTTGATGTAATGCATTCATATGTTTTTAAATCAAACCTTAAAACTATTTAGGAGGAATTTTATATGGCAGACTTATTTACAAATGAAATCGCAACCGGCTTGACAGTTGGAGGAACTGTCGGTATACTTGCAGGATCTATCATAATCGGATTATTCATCACTATGGTCTATATTTCAACTCATAGAAAAGACGGGTACTCTGAAAGCTTTGTCATCTCTCTAATTATGCTACCACCTGTTATTGCGATAATTATTTTATTAATCGGTAATAATGTTGCAAGAGCTTTCAGTTTGGTAGGCGCATTTTCACTCATCCGCTTCAGAAGCGCACCGGGTGATTCAAAAGACATTACATACGCATTTTTTGCTCTTGGTGTCGGACTGGCTTGTGGGATGGGTTATATAGCATATGCTGCATTGTTCGCAATCATTTTATGCGGTGTTATGGTTATTCTAAAAGCAACCCGGTTTGGTATAAATAAAAATAAAGACATGAGGCTTAAGATCACTATTCCGGAAGACTTAGATTATCAAGGAATATTTAACGAAACATTGAATGAATACACCGCTTCATATAAATTAATCAAAGTTAAGACTTCAGAGTTCGGTTCTCTATTTGAGTTGGCATATGATGTTATCTTAAAAAATGATATTGATACAAAAAGGTTTATTGATGATTTGCGCTGTAAAAACGGGAATTTGACCATTGTACTTGGAGTTAAAGAAAATAAAGAACCGGCGACATTTTAATCTGATATGATTGGAAGCTTTTTATACAAATATTAACTATTGTATATTTTGAGACCATAATTAACAATAAAATTCAATTAAAGTTCAATTAAAGTTCAACCGGGATTCAATCGGTTGACAAACAATACTACTAATATAAACATATAATTGATATTTACATGTGT
>CAZJOD010000289.1:0-2709 GCA_964547525.1 uncultured Clostridiaceae bacterium | reverse complement strand
ATACTCCCATTTTACTTTTTTTATAATTATTAATCAATACCTACCGGCTTAAACAATACCATTTGCCATCCCTTTTTTGTTGCACGTAATCTTTTAGTTCCATTGAAGCTAAGATTTTTTTCAGATAATCATAATCGCAATTAAGACTTGTCTTCATATCATCTATGGTACAGGGAATCGTGCTGATCAATTTTAAAATTTTGCTTTCAATATTACTAATATTTTTAGTATTGTTATTGATATCAAGTGTTTCGGTACTGCATAAATACGGGACCGCCCCTTCTTGAATCAATTCGTTACAACCGGCACTTGACAGTATAAATATACTGTTTGGTACGGCATAAACTTTTTTACCACAATCTAATGCATATCTTCCGGTCATAACCGCTCCACTTTTCGAACCGCCTTCAATTACATATATTTCGTCTGACCAGTCAACCATTATTTTATTTCTGGCGATAAACTGATACATTCTAGGCGGAATCCCAACACTATAAGTACTTATTATAGCACCTGATTCGGTTATCCTCTCAAGTAATTCCGCGTTTTCCGCCGGATAACACATGTCAAGCCCGTTCGCCACAAAACCGTAAGTCTTACATCCCATATCCAAAGCTTTGCAATGAGCTTGTGTATCTATACCTGTGGCAAATCCACTTATTAACAACGTCTTTTTGTCAAGTGTTTCGTCACAAATCATATTGCAAACCATTTTACCGTATTGTGTCGCTTGTCTGGTTCCTACAAAGGTAATATACTTTTCAAATTCGTCGGTATCATACATTTTACCTTTATAGTACAATACCAAAGGAGCGTTTGTCGTCAATCCGGCCGATAACTTATACTTTTTATCATTAAAAACCGTTACATTGATACCGTATACTATATTTTTTTCCATGATACATTCAGCATTATGCAAATTACGGTTTTCCGTTAACAGTTGTTTTTCTTTGGGTTTTAGATAAATATCCGGCGGAAAATCCAAGTAATCAGCTTCATATATCGCTTTGGGGGTACCGAAGTATTTTAAAAGACCCTTTTTCGCTTTTAACCCGACACCTTTTAATTCATGTAACCATATGTAATAAATAAGCATAATCATTTCACCAACATTGTATTTTTATCTTTATCCATGTCCCTGGCCATTAAGCCGCATATAAGATGTTTTTCATAGATTTTATCCGATTCGTCCATATCGGCGAAAGTACGGGCTATCTTGATAATCTTGTTATATGTTCTGTTACTGAATTGATATTTTTTATATGATTTTTCAAGTAGATCATTGGACTTTGAATTCAAACTGCAAAATTCTTTTATTTGTGGTGTATCCATCTGCCCGTTGAAATTGACCCCGGATATTTTTTCAAAGCGTTTAAGTTGAATTCTACGAGCTGTTTCCACACGTTCTTTTAGTATTGCCGACGAAGGATTTTCATTATCGCTTTGTTCCTCAAATCTACTGACCAATCCGAGATATTTTTGTATATCTATTCTATCGAGTATAGGACCTGATATTTTATTGGAATATCTTCTTATATCTTCTTGCTTACATTTACAGTTGCCGGTTCCGTAATAACCGCATGGACAGGGATTCATAGCTGCAACCAATTGAAATTTCGCCGGAAAAACGTTTATATGCTTAACTCTGGATATGGTTACAACTCCGTCTTCCATCGGTTGCCTCAAAGACTCCAAAGTCGCTCTGTTGAACTCCGGAAATTCATCTAAAAACAAAATACCGTTATGTGCCAAAGTGATTGCTCCCGGTTTGGCGTCTACACCTCCGCCTATTAACGAATTAGGTGACGCTCTGTAGTGAGGACTGTCAAAAGGCCGTCGATCCATCAACTCACCTTCCTTTAGTTTCCCACATATACTATAAATTGAAGTCACTTCAAGTATTTCATCTTCGGTCATATCAGGTAATATTGTCGGCATTCTTTTGGCGATCATAGATTTACCACATCCCGGAGGACCGATGAGTAATATATTATGATTTCCCGCTGCAGCTGCAACCACATATTCTATTACATTTCTATGCCCATACACTTCTGAAAAATCTACCGTCGCCTTATCGGGTGTTTTTTTAACCGCTTTTGGCTCACATGGTTTTCGCGGTATTTTGTTCTGAATAAATTTAATCACTTGAATCAAATGGTCAAAAGCATATAAGTCCAAACCTTTTAAAACGGAAGCTTCTTGAAGACAAGAACTCGGTAATATAACTTTAGTAAAACCGTTTCTTTTAGCGGCAATAACCATAGGAAGTACTCCTGCAAATCTTTTCAATTCACCGTTTAAACCGATTTCTCCCAAAAAAATATGATCTTTAAGGCTAAAATCTACCGGTGTTAATTTGCCGGATTCAATCATTATTCCTATAATAATCGGCAAATCATAGTATGTACCGGCTTTTTTTATATCACTCGGTGATAAATTGATAACAACTTTCTTTTTTGGATAAACCATCTTCAGTTCATTGTAAGCGGCCTCTACACGATCCTTCGCTTCTTTTACCGCCATATCTCCAAGCCCTACAATACTGGTTACAGAAGTTATACTATCGTAAACACTAACTTCCACATCAACAAGATACCCTTCAATTCCTATAACACCGATACTTTTGACAACAGACGCCATACTATTCGATTCACGACCCTTCTATTTTTCTTTTGTTAATTACAAACCGGTCTTCCCATAGTTTGTATA
>CAZJOD010000288.1:0-2717 GCA_964547525.1 uncultured Clostridiaceae bacterium | reverse complement strand
ATCCGAACGGTTTTTTGTCCCCTCCCATACCGGGATTAGTCCTATAAGTTCCGTCGGCTAATACATAGTTTCTGTAATAAGCGATTTTGTCTTCATAACCGATTCCATAACCTATTTTTACATCCCTTTTGCATTTTTCCGCCATAATTACCGTGTCCATAATTCTTGATTTAAAAAACTCTATATAAGCAGGATCATGATGCACAAATTCATCCCATGTCTCAACCGGTCCGGCAGTATGGGAGTGTGTGGCCACTAGCATAATACATTCCTTTTTAATAGACAGTTTTTCTGCTATATCAATTCTTACTTGCTCTGCCATTTCATCAGGAATTATTATAGCATCCGATGATACTATTACCACCTTTTCTCCGCTATCGTTGCAAAGATACATAGCATGGGTATATAATCTATCGTGTATACCGTCCGATTTTCTAACATAAAACTGTCCCGGAATCTCCGACCCTAAAGAAGGGGTGATATCAGATTCATATAATCCGCATTTCATATTGTTTGCCTCCAACCGTTATTAAGAATATTTTATTTATGGCAGTCTATAAGTAATTTCTTTACCGGTAAAATAATTATACCATTATATATATTGATATTTTTTACTTTTTACAGTAATCTTTAAATATAGAAATCATGTATATTGTGTGAACAACAAGACCCTGTAGTTATTTCAACATTTATTATCCGAAAGGAAGGCCGGTATTAATGAATTATTCAAAAAAGCTGGAATTGTTCTATAATAACAAAGTTGTTGATTGGCATGAACATGTTTGGGCGGATTCTAAAGATAATTTAAATGAAGCTGACATGGATCTCTTAGTTGAAAACTCATATAAGACGGGGATTGATATTTTAGTTGTATCTCTTCCTGTTACATATGGTATATCAGATCCTACACGTTTTAGGCATTGTAATAATCTTGTCATACAAGCCATGAGAAAATATCCGAAAGAGATAAGAGGAATGTGTTATGTCAACCCCGGATATACAAAAGAGTCATGCGAAGAAATCGAAAGATGTGTAAAGCAATATGGAATGGTTGGTGTAAAATTGTACAACCAATATTTCATCTCCGATCCGATTGTTTATCCTGTTATTGAAAAATGTATCGAGTTGGATATCCCCATATTAGAACATGCGGGAAAAGTAACTTCTCTACCTGTTACAGAACCTTATATTTCAGACGGCACTCACTTTGCGCAGGTAGCCGCCAGGTATCCGGAAGCTCATTTTGTATATGCACATATTACAGGTGGTGGTGATTACCATTGGTCTTTAAAGGCAATGTCAGAATCACCAAATGTTTCATTGGATATTAGCGGCAGCATATATGACGAAGGTGTGATAGAGGAATCGGTTAGAAAAATGGGTGTAGAGCGTGTTATGTTCGGTACCGACGGTTCTTTTAGCTCGTCAATCGGAAAATTGTTAGGTGCAAAAATAAGTGATAAAGATAAAATCGCTATATTAAATAATAAAAAAATGGAAAGATACTTGTAAACAAGGAGTATTTATATGAATTCAAGAGAAAAATTTTTAACTGCAATAAATCACAAATCAGGGCCGATTCCTATTGATTTCGGAGCTACAGCGGTCACAGGTCTTCATGTTTCATGTGTAGAACAATTAAGAGAGTATTACGGACTTGAAAAAAAACCTGTTAAAGTACATGAACCATACCAATTATTAGGATTCATCGATAAAGACCTTCAAGATGCTATGGGCATTGATGTAGTCGGCGTGTCACCGAAAAACAACATGTTTGGTATCGCCAATGAAAATTGGAAAGAATGGCGATTGGAGAGTGGCCAAATTGTTTTGGTTCCCGAGAAGTTCAATACAACAGTTGACTGTTACGGTAATACTTATATTTATCCCGAAGGTGATACGAATATTGAACCTAGCGGTAAACTACCTAAAGGCGGTTTTTATTTTGATGCTTTAATACGTCAACCGGAAATTGACGATAATTTATTAAACCCTGAAGAAAACCTGGAAGAGTTCGTACCTATTAGTGAAGAAACAGTACAATATTTCAAAAACAAAGCAATAAGAGCTTTTGAGACCGGGAAAGGAATTATTGCAAATTTCGGTGGTACAGGGTTGGGCGATATAGCATTGGTTCCGGGACCATTCTTAAAAAACCCTAAAGGAATACGTGATGTTACAGAATGGTATATATCAACTTTAACTAGAACGGATTATATACACAAGGTTTTCGAGAAACAAACCGATATTGCAATTTACAACTTAAACAAGCTCAATGATGCAATGGGTGAATATGTTGATGTTGCCTTTATATGCGGTACCGATTTTGGTACCCAGCAAAGTACATTTTGTTCCGCTACAACATTTAAAGAACTGTATATGCCATATTATAAAAAGATAAACAATTGGATTCATAAAAATACAGGATGGAAAACTTTTAAGCACAGTTGTGGAGCCATTGAATCTTTTATTGATCTTTTTATAGAATCGGGATTTGATTGTTTAAATCCTGTCCAATGTTCTGCAGTAGGAATGGAACCTATAAAGTTAAAAGAAAAATATGGAGAGAAAATTGTTTTTTGGGGCGGCGGTATCGATACGCAGCAAACTCTTCCGTTCGGGACAAAAGAAGAAGTGAAAAGACAAGTATTAGACAGGTGTGAGATTTTCTCAAAAAATGGCGGATTCGTTTTTAATGCCATTCACAATGTTCAAGC
>CAZJOD010000287.1:0-2718 GCA_964547525.1 uncultured Clostridiaceae bacterium | reverse complement strand
TTTTACTTCAAGACATATGGTTAATGCATGGACAGACGTTGTTTTGGAAGATGTTACTCCCAGAGAAGCGTTAGAAAAGGCTGTTAAACAGATTAATAAGGAATTAAGAGTAAAACAAGAGGAATACGGAGTTGACCCTGCGGAAGAAGAAGCTAGGGTTGCGGAACTAAAACAGCAGAAAGGAAGTGAATAATAATGCAGAGTGCTTCTGAGATCAGAAAAAAGAGTCTCAAAGGATTTAATAGATTTAAATATTCATCTACGCTATGGTGGAAACGTTATGGAACTCCTACGCTGTTTTTGGCACCGTTTCTCATAATGATGATTATATTCATAGTTCTACCGGTTCTTATATCAATGTATTTGAGCTTGACTAATTATAACATGATACAGCCTGCAAAATGGATGGGAATTGCAAATTATAGAATGTTATTAACAGATGACGACATATTCTTAATAGCACTAAAAAATACGTTTATATTTGCAGGTATATGTGGACCGTTGACATATGTAGCGACATTTATGGCCGCATGGGTTATAAATCAATTAAAATTCAGAAATGCGTTTGCTTTGGCGTTTTATGCGCCTTCGATAACAAATGCAATTGCCATGTCGGTTGTATGGATGATGTTGTTCTCATCAGACCGTTACGGCTACATTAATTACGTTTTGTTTAGATTCGGTGTAGTTACCGAACCGATTCTTTGGAACAGGGACCCTGCCTATATCATGTGGGTGGTTATCATCATACAGGTATGGATGAGTATGGGTACGGGATTCTTGGTTAATTTGGCAGGTCTGAGAAACATTTCACCTTCTTTGTTTGAAGCCGGTGCAATCGACGGTGTTAAAAGCAGATTTCAAGAATTATGGTACTTGATTATACCTAATGTTATGCCTCAATTGCTTTTCTCTGCCATTATGACAATAGTTAACTCGTTGAATGTTTTTGCAATTCCGGTTCAGGTTGCCGGCATGCCCAGCCCGAACTATTGCGCCCATACAATTATCGCCCACCTGTTCGACTATGCGTTCATTAGGTTCCAGATGGGTTATGCATCGGCTATTGCGGTGTTCTTGTTCTTATTGTCATTTACATTAAGCCGGATATCCATGAAGGTATTCGCGCCTAGAGATTAGTGCAGAAAGGGGATTAGTTAATGAAATCAAATAACAGTGCTTTTGAAATAATTAACGGTAAATTCCACGTTAATGTCAGATGGTTGCTTGTATATACCTTAATGCTGGCATTGGTTGCTTTCACGGCGTTACCTTTAATATATTTAATAAGTACCGCTTTTAAGCCGTATGAGGAACTGTTTTTGTTTCCTCCAAGGTTTTTTGTGAGAAGACCTACATTTAAGAATTTTACCGACTTGGTTATATCAATGTCAGGAACTACCGTTCCTTTCACCAGATACATATTTAACAGTTTGTTTGTTACGGTTATAAATGTAACATTAACAATTTTAGTATCCAGTATGGGTGCATATGCCATATCAAAGCATAAAATCCCGGGTTCCGGTATTGTCTTCGCTATAGTTATAGGCGCTTTGACATTCCCGCCGGATGTTGTAAGAATTCCTACATATATGACAGTAGCGTCTTTAGGAGTATTAAATACATATTGGGCTTTGATAATAACACATATTGCGGTACCGTATAACTTTTTCTTAATGAAGCAGTTCATAGATCAGTTTCCTAATGAATTACTCGAATCTGCGCGTATGGACGGAGCATCGGAGCTTAGTACATTTTGGAAAATCGTTATGCCTGCGGTTAAACCTGCATGGGCTACTTTGTTAGTATTTTCATTTACCGCAAACTGGAACGACTCCACATCGGCAATGATTTATACAAACAAACAAGCCATGAAAGTGTTACCTTTGGCATTACAGACTATAGCAGGCGGTGCTGCGGCTTCCTCTCTTGCTCGTGCGGGAGCTTCGGCGGCGGCATCATTCATTATGACTGCTCCTACCGTTATTATATTCGTAACAATGCAAGCTCAGGTTATGCAGACAATGGCATATTCCGGAATTAAGTCTTAGTAAAGGAGTGAATAAGATGTATAATAAAAAAATGCGTAAAATCGTACAACTATCATTATTATCGATTTTGTCTTTGGTTATGATTTTCACTTCGATACCTACAGCAAATGCGGACTTTATTTTCCAAAGAGACGGTGGTACGGTAAAAAGAGCTAATATACCTCAGCAATATACTGTTGAGAAGGTTGTAAATGATTTAGGTGAAGAATACGGATATTTGAATGCACCTGAAGATATATTTATAGCCAAGGACGATATGGTTTATATTTGTGACACCGGTAATAACAGAATAGTAGTTCTAAATCCCGATTTATCATTAAACAGAGTAATAAAAGATACTTACGGTATACCCTATGGTGAGAACACACCGAGTACTTTTAACGCCCCTTCAGGAATCTATGTGGATGAAGACGGTGATATTTTTATTGCGGATACGATGAACGAAAGAATATTACATATGGACAAATACGGAAGATATGTTGAAAAGTTCGTCGATCCGGAATCACAATTACTGTTTTCAATAGTTAGTGAGTTTAAGCCCACTAAATTGTTTATAAACAACACAGGTTACATTTACATAATCAAAAGACATGATTTGATGAGTATCGATGCGGATAATGAATTCAGAGGATTAACTGCATCCGGTGTGGTTGATTTCTCATTGACA
>CAZJOD010000286.1:0-2718 GCA_964547525.1 uncultured Clostridiaceae bacterium | reverse complement strand
AGGTAAGAGATGGATATCGATAACTCCTGTAGTTTTCAATATTTCTATTATTCTACGACAGCATTCAATATTATCGTTATAATCGGGAATAATAGGGATTCTTACAGTAACATTCGCACCGTCTAATCTTAAACGTGTTATATTTCGTAGGGTCAGAATAAGACTACCCCCGGTTTTTTCTTGATAATCTTTTTCATTAACTCCTTTTAAATCAAAATAAAACAAGTCTGTAAACGGTATCACCTTTTCAAAAGCGGTATAGTCCACATTACCTGCCGTATCAATAATGATATGGATTTCATTATTTTTACATTCTTTTGCAATTGTTGCACAAAAAGATGCTTGAAGCAACGGTTCTCCTCCGGATAATGTAACCCCTCCGCCTGAAGCTTTATAAAAATCTATATCTTCAAGTATAAAGTTCATTACTTCTTCCGCACTTTTCACACTACCGCTCAATGCTAATGCTTTTGACCGACAATATTCGACACATTTTCCACAATACTTACATGAAGCACGTTTGACCACATGCTCCCCGGCTACAAAACTATGTACCCCATTAGTACAAACGGTTGAGCATAAACCACACAATGTACATTGCTGTGAGTAGAACAACAAAACAGGATGGCTTGGTAAGGTCTCCGGATTATGACACCACAAGCAATTTAGATTGCATCCCTGAAAAAAGACAGTTGAACGGATGCCCGGTCCGTCCCCTGTAGAAAAATGCTGCATGTTGCTTATTAAGGCTGTATAGTCTGTTCTGTCATTCATGCTCGGTTCTCTCCAAAATATCATGTTGAACATTTTTATCAAGACATATATAATATGCACTAAAACCGGAAACTCTCACAACAAGATTTTTATAATTATCCGGATTCTCCATTGCATCCGACAAAATACTTCTTGATACCGAATTAATTTGTATTTCTTGACCACCCTTTTTAAAGTAGACCTTAATCAAAGCTAGCAGTTTTGCACGTTTTTCAGGATTGGTAAACATTGCCGGACTATATTTCTGATTTAAAACGCTACCACATGAAACCTTAACATAATCGGGTTTTGCTATTGATAATATTACAGCTGTCGGACCGTTTTTATCCAATCCGTGCATCGGCGAAGCGGCGTCGCTTACAGGACGACGACTGTTGCGCCCGTCAGGAGTAGCTGCGATTTCTTTACCCGCAGGGATATTGCTGACATTTGATGCAATGGCAACATAAATCGCACCACCATCCCTCGTCTTATATTTAGAAAAAATCTCTTCATGTACATCCACATACCATACCGCATATTTATCAACAAAATCATCGTTGTTCCCATACTTAGGTGCATGTAGAAGTTTTGATTGTAATATTTCGTATCCTTTATAGTCAGCTATCAGCGCATCCCGTAGAGTTGAAAAAGATATTTCTTTTTTATTGAAAACCAATTCTTCTATAGCCGCCAATGAGTCTGCAACCGTAGCAATTCCCATACAACCCGCACCATGTACCGACGGATATAACGCACCACCGTCGTTAATGTCCAAACCTCTTTCAATACAACACCTGCAAAAACAAGATAAAAACGGTTGCGTGTATGCAACCTTGTTATAACGGTCATTTTCGTTACGGAACCTTGCCATATATTCTGCTGCTCCAAAAACCATTTGTTTATACAAAGCTTTTATAAAATCATCCATGCTTATAAAATCTTCAACGCAACCGGTCTTTGGTCCTATTTGCATACCCGTTAACATACAGCATCCATCATTTAGCGCAAGCTCTATATATTTAGGCGTGTTGAAGCGACCATCGGACCAAGGCGGCTGTTTTCCTTGTATAAAATTCTCAATGCACCCGACCATACAATAATTTCGGCTGTCTTCCATTGTATACCCGTGACGGTGGAGCGCCGGTATATTTATTTCATCATTCATTAAAGCGGGATAGCCCAATCCGGTACCAATAACTTTCAGACACTCGTCCAAAAATTTATCAGGAATTCCTTCATAAATACGTGCCGATAGATTTGGTCCGGGAATATTGCAATTTTTAACAGCTTCCAGAATAATATACGACAGATCGTTTATACCTCCGGTACCATCCGGATTTCTACCTCCAATAGCTATATTGACTACATCATCAAAACCCAAATAACGCATTTCACCTATTTTGTAAAGTGTACATTCAATTAATTCCAATGCAGTTTTACTCGTGAGCACACCTGACTCTACATCTCTTTGGTAAAAAGGATACAAATATTGATCAAGCCTACCAAGTGCCATTGCATATCTACTTTCATATAAGAAAGCCGTATGTACTAACCACACCAGTTGAAGAGCTTCTCTGAAAGTGTCGGGTTTTTTATCTGAAACCTTTTTGCATATCTTCGCAATCTCGGTTAGCTGTGCTTTGTTTTCATCATCGGAAGCATATAAAGCCATTCTTGCCGCTTCTTCACCGTATTGCCAAATCATTTTACCAAAGGCTGTCATAGTAATTTCAGTCGCGATTAGAAAGTTTTTCTTTTTTTCATAGTCTGTATCCCCCAAGTGTACCAAGTAGGATTGTTTTATTTTTAATATAGTCCCTTGCACACCATCAGCTAAAAATGTCTCATAGTCTGGCCCGAAATGATCTGCATTTGTACCGAACCGGTTAGATCCGTAACTTTGGCATATGCTTTTAGCCCGTTCTAACATAATATCCGTAATGTTGGGGTCGTCCGTCAAAC
>CAZJOD010000285.1:0-2773 GCA_964547525.1 uncultured Clostridiaceae bacterium | reverse complement strand
TTTTAGTCAAGTTTCTGTAATATTGTAAATCTAACCACATACCATAAAGATTTATTGATAAAGTATTTTTATGAAGCTCTATCTTTTCATTATCTAACACTTTAACGCCTAGCTCTTTTATTTTTTTAATATATTCCGGTAAAAATACAGGATCGTTTAATGCGGCGTTTTGCTCATGATTCCCTATTATATAAAACAACTTATATTTTGTTACAAGCTTTCCCGCGAGCTCCAAAAAACGATGTCCATCGTCTTTCTTATTATTCATTACATCACCGGTTATAACAATAATATCCGGTTTTAGATTATTGATTTTATTAATAAGTTTTTCATTCTCCTTGCCAAAACACTTACTGTGCAAGTCGGATATTTGTACTATTTTATATCCGTTAAATAGGTAAGGTATTTTTTTTGACTGTATTTCGTATGATTTTATTATCAACCAATTATTTTGAATATGATGAAATATAATAAAGAGTATTAACATTAATACAAAATAAGTTATTGGCTGTTGCAATAAATAAAGCATAATTTCTCCGCTGGAATTTTATTTTTAACCGGTTTTAAGATAATGCACACGGGTAACACACATCTTAATTTTTGTTCTTATCTTTGTATTATACTACAAAAGTATTAATTTTTTCATTAAATCCTTATATTTGCTTTTATATTAACTTCCGGTATAATAAAATTATCAATTGTAAAGGTGGGATAGTAATGTCAGGTGTTTCAGTTTTTATGTTGATATTAATCGGCTTATTATTTATTTACCTGGTATCGGGTTACTATTTATCGAATTTAGTAATTAAAAAGAAATCTGTCCCGGAACCGAAATTGCACTCTCATTTAAAAGAATACTTACCCGAGGGTGAATGGGAGAAAATATACGATAAGTTTGATAAAGCCGATAAGACAAAGTTTGATATTGATTCGCCTTTCGGTTATACATTAACAGGATATGCGGTCCATAACAATAAGGCTTCCGATTCATGGGTAATAATTTCACATGGCGTAACAGCCTCTAAAACAAGATCATTAATGTATGCGGATATATTTTCAAAATTCAATTTCAACTATGTCGTTTATGACCACAGATGCCATGGAGGGAGTACCGGAAAATATATATCATATGGTTTTTATGAACGATATGATATGAAAGTGCTGGTAGACGAAATAAAAGAACTGTATTCACCGGACATAATAGGTATACACGGGGAATCCATGGGCTCCGGTATCGCATTGATGTATGCAGGATCTGTAGAAGACGGAGTAGACTTTTACGTATTAGATTGTCCGTATGATGACTTCTATGAAGAGATGAAATTTCAAATTAATAAAAAAATTACATTGCCGGCACTATTAAGAAAATTGATATTAAAGCATGTCGATCTGTTTATTACTATTCGTACCGGGTTTTCACTAAAAGAAGTGTGCCCCATAAAATATGTTCAAAATATACAAAACCCAATTCTTTTTATAAATTGCAGAGATGATAATTACATTCCTCCTTACATGACCCAAAATCTTTTCGATAAGAAAAGTGAAGGAGAAAAAAGCATATATTGGGTTGACCAAGGTGGTCATGCAGGGGCGTTTAAAGCCGATCCCAAACAATATAAGTTAGAAATATTTAAATTTCTAAATGAAGTAACAAAGAAATAATATATATCAAATAGGAATAAAATATTAACCTTGTATTAAAACTTCATCTGATCCGTCGGTAATTCTGCGGTATATTCGTCCGTCTAAAAGCTTTCTGTAGAACATGTATCCACCCGCAATATTAATATGTACCACGGTATCATTGAATAGCATTACCGGAGTATTTGTTTTGTCGTCCGCTTTCATATAATATGTGCCACCACCGTTTAAATCACTTGAAAAATATATGGTATTGTTAACTACATTATATGAAAATACAATATCATCGATAATAATTCTTTTGCCGGTACCGTCATTATTTATCATTGTAAACTTATATTCATTATAGCCGTCTTTGTAATATAATTTGCTTCCACTGGTCATTAAATAAAGAACACCTTTTGTATTTAAATCTTTAACTTGAGTTCCGTCATGCTTAATTCTATAAAGGGCTAGGTCCATACCGGAAACATAATAAATATATTCATTATCCATTGCTAAGTTCATGGTAGTTTCATTTACAATTTTAGTCATGTCTTTGCCTTCATAGGTACACATATATATGGTATTCTTGTCCAACGGATTAATAAAATAAATTTTATCTTGATAATGTGACAGACCTAAAGGTTTATAGGGAAGAATGATTTTTAACTCGCCGGTGTCGATGTTGTATCCGTAATAACCCTCATCTTTTTTTATAATTCCTTCTTCTTTTTCTATTCCACCAAAGAAGTATACTATATTTTCATAAACATTTAAAATTCCTTGAATATTACCTTTTATAACAGTTAAAGTTTCCACACGGTTATTTTCCAATTTGAAGAGAGTTTTTCCGTCTGTATAAATAATCTGTTTTCCTCCTGATACCGCAATGCCACCATTTATAAAATTTCCTGAATTATCTGAATATTCATTAACAGGTTTATTGCATCCGGTAAAAAATAAAGTCATAACAAATGAAATTAGAATAAATACTGAAAAAATATTTTTCTTTACGTTTACAGACATAAGGTCCTCCCAAATTTTCATAAATACATTATTATTATAACATAATCAAAAGATAATTATTAAAATAAAAACTTACCATTAAATTGATTATATAAACACGTAATTATTAACGAAACAAGCAATA
>CAZJOD010000284.1:0-2810 GCA_964547525.1 uncultured Clostridiaceae bacterium | reverse complement strand
ATAAAAAAAGCACTCGCATAATAAATGATGATTCCTTATAAGTATGAGTGCCAAAATAAAATAAATTTACTCCATTAATTGTAAAATTAAAAGGAGGAACAAAAATGAAAATAGTATTATTAATTGTGACAAGTTCATTATACCATGATAAGAAATAATTGCAATACTTTTTGGTAAAATTAATATAATATTAATTTTTATGTATTAATGACTGGCAATGGTAAACAATTAAGGTACGGATATTACGAAATTTAAGTAAATAATTAGTAGTTTCTTAACACACAATGATAAAACAGCTCATAATCATGGTAATTCTTATTAAAGCGACCTTGAACCATGTTTACAGTATACCGAATCATGGTATAATAACATTGACTATATGAAAGGAAATATTTTTATATGAACGTAAAAAAAGCCATTATTCCTGCAGCGGGTATGGGAACAAGATTTTTACCTGCAACCAAAGCACAACCTAAAGAGATGCTACCCATAGTAGATAAACCTACTATACAATATATTATACAAGAAGCTGTAGAATCCGGAATAGAGGATATCATAATAATTACCGGAAGAGGAAAAAGGGCTATAGAAGACCATTTTGATAAATCTTACGAATTGGAGGATATGCTAAGAAGAAAGAATGATTTAGAGAAACTTGAACTCATTGAAAGCATATCAAAGCTTGGAAATATTCATTATATACGACAAAAAGAACCTAAAGGTTTAGGCCACGCCATCGGTTGTGCTAAATCTTTTATAGGTAATGAACCCTTCGCGGTATTGTTAGGGGATGATATTGTAAAATCGGACAAGCCGTGCTTAAAACAACTCATTGAGGTATATGACAGGTATAAGACATCTGTAATAGGGGTACAGCATGTGGAACAAGAAAGTGTACACAAATATGGAATAGTTTCCTGTATGCCTATAGAAGAACGTGTTTTTAAAGTAAATGATATGGTGGAAAAGCCTGCTTTGGAGGAAGCACCTTCGGATATTGCCATACTTGGACGTTATATCCTTACACCGGAGATATTCGAAGAGCTTGAAAATGTCGCCCCGGGTAAAAAGGGTGAAATTCAATTGACTGATGCTATGCTGGCTTTATTGAAAAAAGAAACCATATATGCGTATGAATTTGAAGGTAAAAGGTATGATGTGGGAGACAAACTGGGATTTCTAAAAGCAACAGTTGATTTCGCTTTAAATATGGATGATATAAAAGAAGAATTTTTGGAATATTTAAAACTGGTGGTACAATAATACTTATAAATATATTAAAGAACAGCTCTTTTTAATAAAAGCGGCTGTTTTTTAATTTTATACAAATATTGGCCCTTTATTTTATTATGTACAATAATTAAAAGTAGCTAGAAAAATTTAAAAATACAATTGCCTTTGATATTAAATAGTCATATAATATTAAAACATGTGGCGTAATATCGCCATCACATTTTTATATAAAATAAAGAAAGGTAGTTTCCATATAGATCTTAGGTTTATTAACTTAAGCATCTTGGTTTACGGAGGTTCGTCATGATTGTGGAATCTATATTGGATATGATCGGTAATACCCGATTGGTATCGTTAAAAAAATTATCAGGTAAAAATATATATGCCAAAGCCGAATTTTTAAATCCGGGCGGTAGCATTAAAGATAGAATAGCTAAACATATGTTGGATGTAGCTGAACACCAAGGCTTGTTGAAGCCGGGTATGACCATAATGGAACCTACATCGGGAAACACGGGTATTGGAATTGCTCTGGCCGGGACTCAAAAAGGTTACGAAGTAATAATTGTTATGCCGGAAAACATGAGTGAAGAGCGAAAAAAAATTATAAAAGCGTTAGGAGCCAAATTAATACTGACGCCGGCTGAAGAAAGTGTTGACGGAACTATAGTCGAGGTGGAAAGACAAGCTACAGGCAATCCGAACATATATGTACCCAATCAATTTAAAAATCCTGCCAATCCACAAGTTCATTATGAAACTACCGCTCCTGAAATATGGGAGCAAACCGGTGGAAAAGTGGATATTTTTGTATCAGGTTTAGGAAGTGGCGGAACTTTACAGGGTGTAGGCAAATATTTAAAGGAAAAGAATCCAAATGTGATCATTGTAGCTGTAGAACCTAAAAATGTATCGGCTTTACTGGGACATGAACCCGGTTTTCACAAGATACAAGGTATAGGTGACGGGTTCGTTCCTGATGTACTGGATACTTCATTAATTGATGTAGTAGTTGAAGTTACCGATGATGATGCTGTTGCTATCACAAGAAAGATTGCAAAGGTATGCGGATATTTGGTTGGTACATCTTCAGGGGCTAATGTCTATGCATCGGAACTTATGTGTGACAAATTCGGATCGGATAAGCACGTTGTTACCATATTGCCTGATCGTGCAGAAAGGTATTTTAGTACATCGTTAATATAGATGTGCTGCGCATGTTAACCTTTTTTTTGTTATTTATCCGATTGTAATTATTATAGCTACATTTATAATAAAAGGCACTGCAATTTTGGTGACTTTTTATTGTGGACTTCCACGATAATTAACTCTAAAAGCAGTTTAATAGGGATGTAATACCTTGAGAAAATGCCCATTTTACGGCAAAAATAACCGATTTTCATTGCACTTTTCAGCAAAGTATGGTACTATAATAGAGAGTTAATTAACTCTCGTAAGGAGGCCATGATGTATGCTGATGTGAGAGTAGAAATACCGGATGAAAAAGGAAAAGTTACTCGGAAAACAATTAAAGGGACAACCTACATATACTATCAATTAGACAGAATATATAATCC
>CAZJOD010000283.1:0-2844 GCA_964547525.1 uncultured Clostridiaceae bacterium | reverse complement strand
AACACAGATATTCCATATAATAACTTCCATACCAAATTCAATTGGTCGTCAAGTACATCCCATATTAATTTAAACGCAAACGATAATACGATTATTGGAACACATGCGGCTATAATCCTTAAAAACGACTTAAACTTTGAAAATAACCCTAAATGTAATATGGAATTTAAGCATAACATCAACAATGTAGCGTTTATAACACCTCCTACCGCCGCTCCGTATCCCAATCCCGCCGACCCGAATCTTCCGATTAAAATAAAATCGGCTAGAATATTCATTCCCGATGAAAATAGTACTATCATCATCGGTAACAACATTGATTTTACAGCCATAAAAAATCTAATACTAATTAAAAAGATTCCTTGTCCTACAATGGCCACCGCATAACCGGTCAAAATATCGGTTGTTATTTTTATGGATGTTTGATCGAAAGCGCCCCATTGAAAAAGAATTTTCACTATAGGTTCTCGCAAAATGAAAATTATTGCAGTGAAAGGTAGTATTATAATAAAGGTCAACTTCAAAAACTGTATAACGCTGCTTTTTAGCTGTTCTTCTTGTGATACAGCTTTTAATTTTGCCACCGAAGGAAATGAAAAAGTTCCCACCGCAGCTACAAAAACCCAAACGGGTAGTTGAGATATTCTGTATGCGTAATTCAAACCTGCTATAGTTCCCGTTTCTGATAAAGACGCCAAATATCTTTCCACATACTGAACACTTTGATATGCGAACAATACTGCGGTATACGGGGCATATATTTTTACAAAATCTTTAAATATCTCTTTTTTAAATTTAAACTTTTTATTACCGCTAACAAGCTTTCTTGAACCTATGTCCGTCCAGATCATAATCAACATAATCAAAAGGCCTACTAAAATAGAGTATGCAATTATAAAGACCGATGAATGTAAGGTCATGTTAAAAACGAATGTCAATATGATTCCCATAAGAAAAACCATATTGAAAATAACAGGGGTCAACGCAGGTATTGTAAAATTATTATGTACATTAGATACCGATGAACCTATCGCCGCCAACGGATATATAATAATAACCGGCAGCAATATTGAAAAAAGTTTTATTGTCAAATCTTTGGTATCGTATGTCATCCCTTTACCTATCATCCCTATTATTTCAGATCTGAAAACCCAACATAAAATCATAAATAATAAACAAAAAAGGAAAACCACCACAACCATACTTTTAACCGAATCTCCAAACTCATCCGATCCTTTGTTTAAAGATATTCGCGTAAATACGGGTATGCAGGAAATCCCTATGGAAGCCGCCAACAAACTGTTTCCGAATATATCAGGCAAGAAAAAAGCAAGAAACAATGCGTCGGCATGTGCTGTAGTACCTAACGCCGACGCTAGTACCACATCTCTTATCAATGCAAAAACGGCAAGTAATATGTTAAAAAACACAAGCATTGTTATGGTGCTGCCAAATATTTTTTTCAGTTTTTCATCTTTGTGTACAAACCCATCCATTAAATAATACCTTTTCTAATTTCTCTTTATAATATAATCTCTTCGTTTTTTATTTATTAAATAATAACCGCATTGTAATATAACACCAACCAAAGGCAGCGGGTCGTCAAGATTAAAAATATCGTCTATGGCCTTTTTTACCTTAGTTCCTGGATAATTTTTGTTTTGGCCTGTATGGGATGATAATAGATATAATATTTCTCCCGGCCATACCCACCTGGTTTTAACACCTTCGGTATATGAACATACCATATTACAATCACCATGTTTAACAATATCATAATACATCTTAGGAAAATTAACTCCGGATAAAACCGCTGTTTCCAAAGATGCCCAAAATCTAGGATTTATCTCCATAAAAACAGGCAGATCATTTTTTAAGTCTATTATAAATTCCAGTTCCACAACTCCTGTCCAAGGTATATTTTCCATGATCTTTAAAGCAATATCCACCAAATCCGTTCGATTAACACTTTCATGCATAGTGCCCGGCCCTGTTTCAATCGGATAATTTCTATACTCCTTTTGTACGAACCAACCTCTAAGCTCTCTCTGTTTATTAAAAATAAGGCAAACATCGTATTTTTCTTTAAAACTTACATATTGCTGCACTAACGGGAAAGGGTATTTACCATGTATTCTTATATACTCGTCCTGGAAATTCGACTTGTCGAAAACTATCTTTACACCTCTTCCACCCGAGCTTCTTACAGGTTTTATAACCACTGGAAAATCCAATTCATCGGTTACCGAATCCAAATCGCCCGGACCTTTCGGCCAAATAGTTTTCGGACAGTTCACTTTACAGTCTTCGGCAAGCTTTACTGCTGTATTTTTATAAAGGGCTGTATAAAAACTTTCTACAGGCGGTACTAAAAAGCCACATGTTCCGTTTGGGTGTAAAAAACTATCGTCAACAGCAGCCATATTAACAACCGCTTCCATACTGTCTTCATCTGTAGGAATTATTACATCACAAGCTTCTGTCCGAATAATATATTTATAAAAATCTATTAATTTACCATTTTGGGGGCACTTATAAAATTTATTGCAATATTTTGAAAACCTGACCGGATTACATCCTGTCACGTCACAACAAACGATATCTATACCCTCTTTACCTAAAGAACGAGTTACAGATAAAGCTTTTCTTTGCTGCGCATCGGTTACCAAAACCTTACTCATATAAACGCCCCTTCCTGATATATAATAATCACCTTTCTACTACAAAAAATATTTTATTACTGTAAAATCTAACCATATCATTTTATCTTCGGTCCTAACACTCTTTCAGACAACTCGGTTTGTGCATAAGGCTGATAAATGTAATAGACCGTTAATTGTTCGT
>CAZJOD010000282.1:0-2911 GCA_964547525.1 uncultured Clostridiaceae bacterium | reverse complement strand
GTTTCCCGAGCTTTGTATCACCGGATATACGTGTGCGGATTTGTTTCAGCAGGATGTAATAATAGAAAGCGCTGAAAAAGCATTGATCGAACTAAAAAAATATACAGCCGGTAAAAACGGAGTTTATATAATCGGTGTTCCTATGCATATACGAAATTCTTTATATAATTGTGGAGCGGTTTTATTTAACGGTAAAATATTAGGTTTGGTACCGAAAACATATATAACAAATTATAAAGAATTTTATGAAAAAAGGTGGTTTAAATCTGCTTTTGATCTATATGATGATGCTATAATTATAGATGATGAAGAAGTACCGGTAGGGACAAAGTTGCTATTTAAAGATAAAAGTGTTAAAAATTTGTGCTTTGGTGTGGAGATTTGTGAAGATTTATGGTCTCCCATACCTCCGTCTTCATATCACGCTATGGCGGGTGCTCTTATAATATTTAACCTTTCCGCCAGCAACGAAGTTGTCGGTAAAAAAGATTACAGAGAAGCTTTAATAAGACAACAATCAGGTAAATGTATATGTGCATATGTTTATTCTTCCTCCGGGATAAATGAGTCGTCAACCGATGTACTTTTCAGTGGACATTCGTTAATAGGGGAATACGGTACAATTTTAGCTCAATCTGAACGATTCGTTTTTGAGTCTCAAGTGATAGCTTCGGAAGTTGACTTAGACAGAATAGCAAACATGAGGTTAATTAATAATTCGTATGATGAAGGCTATTCACCAAATGGTTACAGGACAATAATTTATAAAGGGAAACCCGCTCCAACACTTGAAATAACTAGAAAATTCAATCCACATCCGTTTGTACCCGATAATATACAAGAGAGGGATGAACGTTGTCATGAAATATTTGATATACAAACTTCGGCATTAGCTAAAAGATTTCGTTATACCGGCCTGGAAAAAGCGGTTATAGGGGTGTCGGGCGGATTAGATTCCACATTAGCGTTGTTGGTGTCCATTCGGACCATGGATAGGCTAAACATGCCCCATAAAAATGTTTTAGCGATAACTATGCCCGGATTCGGCACCGGTGACAGAACTTATCAAAACGCCGTACAATTAATAAAATCCTTAGGTGCTGAATTTAGAGAGATCAATATTACAGAAGCTTGTTTACAACATTTTAAAGACATTGGACATGATCCTGCAGTTCATGACACAACATATGAAAATGTTCAAGCTCGTGAACGCACTCAAATCCTGATGGATATAGCCAATAAAGAAAAAGGTCTGGTTGTTGGAACCGGTGATTTATCCGAGATGGCTTTAGGATGGAGCACATATAACGGAGATCATATGTCGATGTACTGTGTAAATGCTTCAATACCCAAAACATTAGTTAAATACTTGGTAAAATGGGTTGGAGAACAAAGTGAAGGAAACATTAAATTTATATTGGAAGATATACTAAATACACCTATTTCCCCTGAATTATTACCGAAAAGCAATGACGGTAGAATCAATCAGAAGACCGAAGATATTATAGGTCCGTATGAACTTCATGACTTTTTCCTTTATCACTTGGTAAGATACGGTGCGACACCCGATAAAATTTTGTATTTGTCAAAGATCGTATTTAAGAACGTTTATAACGAAGAAGAAATTGAGAATAGGTTGAAGTTGTTTATAAAAAGATTCTTTACACAACAATTTAAACGAACTTGTATACCGGACGGACCTAAAGTGGGAACGGTAAGTTTATCCCCTAGGGGTGACTGGAGGATGTCGACCGATTCAGTTTTTGACGAGTGGATGAAAAAAATATAAAATATGTTCTTGACAAACATCAAACTATGTTTTAAAATATGCGTATGCCTTTTGGCGAATGGATATGGTGGGTATAGCTCAGTTGGTTAGAGCGCCAGATTGTGGCTCTGGAGGCCGTGGGTTCGAATCCCACTACTCACCCCATTTATATCATAAAAGGCAAAACATTGGGATGTCGCCAAGCGGTAAGGCACCAGACTTTGACTCTGGCATTCGTAGGTTCAAATCCTGCCATCCCAGCCATATTAGATAGCATAAATTGATAGAACAATATCTACAATTTATGCTATTTTTTATGCAGAAAATAGGACAAAAAGGCCTTATTTTCATTGATTTTCAGACATAATAAGGATATAATGGAATTGAGTTCCTTGTATAAAGATGGTTTACGTTAGTATAGACGTTTTAGGTTGTTTATTCGTATCGAGGAATCGTTAAAAGATTGAGGAATCGTTAACTTATTCTATCAAGCATTTTTAAAGATTGCTTCATTATTATTCGATGTATTTTGTGGGCCAATATTAATCATGAAAAAGGGATGGATAAAGAATACGATTTATTGACTCTAAATATGATAAATTTATATTTGAAGATAGGTTAAATAATTGATATCATAGATACGCACTTGTCATATATGGCGAAATAAAACTTTGATAGATTGTGTGGTGAAAATATATGGATGAATTATTTTTAAGTCATTATTACCATAAGGATTTAGAACCTTTTAGAAGTATTTCCCTTAATACAGAAAAAACTGATGAAATTGTCAGCAGGTTATCTCAAATAAGAGGTAAGGCCTATGGACGTTTTAGAAATTATGAATGGTATTCCTCTCAACGTAAAGAAACTGAACAATGGTTATATAAGAATTATGTTGAAGCAGGAGGAATTCCTATCATATCAAATCCGATTTATTTTATATTAGGTAATAGCGAATACTTAGAATCCTGTTATGGTGAAAATGTTAAAATATATCGAATTAGGTTTGATGAAATTTTAGAAAAGAAATATCGTTTACTCTTTCAGATAGTATGTCTATTCATGTATCTGGTGAAGAAAGAAAAGTGTAGCTGTGTATAGAATAATTGAAACCAATAAGGAGAGATAATCGTGGACAAGTTA
>CAZJOD010000281.1:0-2911 GCA_964547525.1 uncultured Clostridiaceae bacterium | reverse complement strand
CTATCACATAGTATTTATTATGGCAACAACTTCCTTGACATTTTCAAATATATTTATTCCGGTTTCTTATATTTTAGTTTTTCTTTAAAAACCTTTTTCATAGAAAAAAATAACTCATAGTCATTCTTTTTCTGTACATATGAGTTACTTGTTAATCTTGATTCATCTATAATGTTCTTATTGTTATGATATCGTAAACTACCTTATAAACATTTGAGTCCAGTATTTTACACCTTTATTGTTAGTTGCAATACCCACGCCTATTTGTTCGAATCCCTTGTTTAATATATTCGCTCTGTGACCTGACGAATTCATCCAACCGTTCATAACTTGTTGTGGTGTGGTGTATCCGTATGCAATGTTTTCACCTGCGGATTGATACTTAATACCGAAGCTTTTTATCATATCGAAAGGTGAACCGTATGTGGGTGATTGATGAGCAAAGTAACCTTTATCAGCCATATCCTTTGATTTATACTGTGCCACCCTTGATAGTTCCCAGTTGGCACGCAATGGTTGTAATCCTTGTTTTTGTCTTTCTACATTAACCAGTCTAATGACTTCCGAAACCTCGGCGGAATACTGAGTTTGCTGAGGTATATTAACAACATCACCGGGATAAATCAAATCGGGGTTTTTAAACTGTGGATTACTTGAAATGATCTCTGAAAGACCCACTTGGAATTTAACGGATATTTTCCATAGTGAATCGCCTTTTACAACCGTATACTTTGTAGTCTGTGCAAAACAAGTTGCCGGTATTAACAGAACCAATACAAATATTATAAACATATATCTAAACTTCAACTTCATAAAATGCCCTCCGTGTATTAATTATTATCAAGTATATTTTTTGTTTTTTTAGCTTTCATATGCATGTCACATAAATGTAATAGTTCCATATAAGACTAATTCTTTTTGAAGCTATTCCCCGAAAAAATTCATTTGACTTTAAAATTAAATTGATATTATAATAAATTGTATTTTTCAGGTGAAACGAGTACCATATGTTGTAATGATAAATATAGTTGTTCGATTGTATTTAGATACTTGTCTATTAGGGAAACGCAAGTATTTAATTCCATTTTAAGCCGGAACAAAAAAGTGTTTAGTAAAAAATAACCGATTTTTTGATAGTATAACGGTTTAAGACGGATGATTTTGCTTGTTTGCTTATTACAAGCAGAAAATATAACGCACGCAAAGAAACTAATTACATTTTTTATGGTAATTTTTCTGAAAAAAGCTATGGAGGAAATATGTCTATAAACAAACAAAATTATAATAACGAAAGTATTAAAGCTCTAAAAGGTGCTGATCGTGTCAGACTTCGTCCAGGAGTTATTTTCGGATCGGACGGTTTGGACGGATGCAAGCACAGCTTTTTTGAAATACTATCCAATTCGATAGATGAAGCCAGAGAAGGTTACGGCGATATTATTGAGGTTACTAAGTTCAAGGATCTTTCTATAATGGTCAAAGATTATGGAAGGGGAACACCGGTTGAGTTTAATGAAAAAGAGGGAAGATATAATTGGGAACTAATATATTGTGAATTATATGCCGGAGGAAAATATAATAACAACGAAGGTGATTCGTATGAATACAGCTTAGGATTAAACGGATTAGGTTGTTGTGCAACCCAATACAGTTCTGAATATATGGATGTTGAAGTACTTATGAATAACAAAAGGCACCGGCTGCATTTTGAAAAGGGTGTAAATATAGGTGGCTTGGACACTACTCCGGTCAAAGGTAATAAGACCGGCACCACTATTAAATGGCGTCCTGATCTAGAAGTTTTTACCGAGATAGATATACCTGTTGAATATTTTATTGATGTTCTGAAAAAGCAGGCGGTTGTAAACAAGGGCTTAAAATTTGTTTTCTATGATGAAACATCTGAAAATAAGCATGAATTTTTATACGAGGAAGGGTTAACCGATTATGTTGGAGAATTGGTAGATGATAAGGCCTTTACGGACATACATTCATATACTATGGCTACTGTAGGTCGGGACAGGAAAGATAAACCTGAATACAAACTGAAAGCAGAGGTCTGTTTTTGTTTTTCAAATATATCCAATACTATTGAATTTTACCATAACTCAAGCTTTTTGGAACATGGCGGAGCGCCGGATAAGGCTATAAGAAGCGCTTTTACGTATGTTATCGACAACTTTTTAAAACAAAAGAACATGTATAATAAAAACGAATCAAAGATATCATATGCAGATGTTCAGGATTGTCTGGTTTTAGTATTAAGTTCGTTTTCAACGGTTACCAGTTATGAAAACCAAACAAAAAAAGCAATAACCAATAAATTCATACAGCAGGCATTGACAGATTTCTTACGGAAAAAACTCGAGGTTTTTTTCATTGAAAATGCCGATGAAGCAGACAAGGTGTTAAATCAGGTATTAGTAAACAAACGAAGTAGAGAAACGGCTGAAAGTACACGGATAAACTTAAAAAAGAAATTATCAGGCGGATCGGATTTAAATAATCGTGTTAAGAAGTTTGTAGATTGCAGAACAAAGGATATCGATAGAAGAGAATTATATATAGTCGAGGGAGATTCGGCTTTAGGTTCATGTAAATTAGGTCGCAATGCGGAATTTCAAGCAATTATGCCTGTCAGGGGGAAAATTTTAAATTGCTTGAAAACCGATTATAATACCATATTAAAAAATGATATTATAATCGATTTACTAAAAGTTTTAGGGTGCGGAGTCGAGATAAAATCCAAACAGCATAAAGATTTACAAACATTTGATCCGGACAAGCTGCGATGGAATAAAGTAATAATATGTACAGATGCCGATGTAGACGGATTTCAAATCCGAACCCTTATACTGACTATGTTGTATCGATTGGTACCTACCTTGATCAAAAACGGCAAAGTTTTTAT
>CAZJOD010000280.1:0-3025 GCA_964547525.1 uncultured Clostridiaceae bacterium | reverse complement strand
TAAAGTCAGATATGACTCTGATATAGGGAATTTTCATCCCGCTTCATTCAAACCTAACAACATTTTTGTAAATATTATATATAATCTATGTGAATACTATATTTACCACCAATCCTATAACTACATACAATCTGCCCAAAGGTCTGTCAAGACCAAACAAAAATGCAAGAAATAAACTTATATTTATAAATATTTATACATAAATTTTTGATTCTTGTATGTATATCGAGCTATAGGAAATATCCGTCATCATATCAAGACTTTCATCAATAGCGCCAACGTGTTTATACCCGAATTTCTGCTCCGTTTTGAATATTCTATAAAATATTTAACTGCGATAAATTACGACCTTAAATCTTTCAATATCTACATCGTTAATAAAATCAATCTTTTCGTAATGTCTAATAGCTCTGACAATACCACTTCCTATCCCACGATATGGAAGTATTTTTGTTGCAAGCGAGGTAATAATCGGGTTCCTGATTACAGAGATACCATGTTTAATATTCTCCACACTTAAACTATTAGGAAGCTTCCCGGGACTAATTATTTCTATTCGGTTATCAAAGATAAAAAGGTTAATCGGTGCTTCAATAAAATAATCTCTGTGAATAATAGCATTAACCATTAATTCTTCTAATACTATTTTGGGTATTTCCAAATCACCTTCAGTATTAAAGTCTTTACCCCTTTGTATTTTTCGAAGATTTCTAGTAATAAAGCTCATGCTATCCTTAAATAGTTGATATACATTTCCTTTGATATCTTCACTGTCTCTATAAAACATCCCTGAAATCTCGTTTCCAACAAAGCTTACCGCTTTTACCAAAAACATCGGTTTCCTCAATTGTGGATTTTTACCAAATAGTAACAATCCCGCTAAAGTTAAGTAATTGTCTTTTGATAAGTATAAGTTTTCCAGTATTTTGTTTGTTTCAATGTCTTGTTTCGAAATATCTTCCTCATATTGTTTTTCATAGTAGTCAAAAAATGCTTTTTGATCAATGTCTTGCATTTTCGACCCTTTGACTGTTAATTCATCAGCATGAAGCTTCTGTGATTCTTGAAATAACCTTTGTAGTTCTTCCTGCGAAATACGTCGTTTATCTGCACCGGACTTAGTAATATATGCACCACTATTCGTACAATACGGTTTATTGATCCCCTGCTTAATATCTATAATCAATAAAATTTTATCCGATACTTTTTTAGTCATGGTCAATGGACTAATTGGAGGTTTTACATTTTCAGAAGCAACATTAGATATCATATTATTCAACCTTCTTACGTCTTCAGAACTCAGTCCGCTAATTTCACCATTATCCTTAACCCCAACTATTATTAATCCGCCTAAAGCATTTGAAAAAGCCACCATTTCTTCTGCCAGGCTTGTATTATTATTTATATTTTCCTTAAGCTGAGTTGTGCTGTCTTCTCCTAATTCAATTCTTTCAAGAAGTTCTAATACTTCCATAAATTATATATATCCCTCCTTCTACTAAAGGCATCTTTTCCACCTTCCATTATATTTATTATTTTATCTTGAATTTCAGGTTTATCAATACTTCCTTCAAAACTATTAATTTTTTCTTTATACTCACATGCTATAACCTTTTCAGCATCTCCAACAACCGGTATATTAGCATTATGAGTTGCAAATATAAACTGCACTTCCGGCTTTAAATTTTTAATTGCTTTAATTACTTTCTCATAAATTGTCCTGTTATCAAGATCTTCCTCTATCATATCTAAATTTTCCTTTATCAGCTCTAGTATGGAGATGAAAATCAACTCTTAGCCACATTGTTCCACATTCAAAATTCATGCATTCATTCCTCCTTACCATTAGAATTCTATCATATAATTACACTTAATATTTTTGTTTCCCAAAATAATCATTCTACTCCAAAATACTTTAATATCTTCCATCAACACCTCCCTTAAGAGCTTCAAGCATACTATAAAATTTTTTCTGAATCAGAAGAACCAATATCTTTTCCGTCAGGTTTTCCTCTTGATAACCCAAGACAAAACTTATTAGGTTCATTTAAGTATGAGAAAAGTTCTCGTGCAAAACTGGTTTTGTTCGCTTCTAGCTGCCTTAACAGATATTCAAAAAAGCTCTTAATAGTTGTATTTGCTTCAAATGTTAACGAGAAATCACATTTGGAAAGAAAGTAGGGGGCTAAAAATAACGGAATATCATTGTCCGGATTAACATCAACAAAGTCCGGTTCATAATGGCTTTTATTTAGTTTGAAAATATCCCTTACCTTCGTTATTATTACCCTCACTCATATTTCACCGGTTATTCCATAGTGCACCTCATTCCACACTTTTACATTATTATATCATATATAACATATTTGTCTATGTTTTCGTATGATTTCGTATGTAGGAATATTTTTGGGTAATATTGCTCTGACTGCACCATGTTAATTCAAGTTCCTGATTTCGTGAAACTCTAATACAATCGTACTACATCCGACAACCGAAATTTTGCCTTTTGATAATAACATTTAAATACATAAATCAAAAGGAATACAAATGATTGTAGGATTTTTTATGCATTCGAGGATTCCGGATATGCTATGATTAAAGTATACCATGCGAAAAGCAGGGATTTACAAAAAGTAATTATACTTATACCTGTGTCTACAGCTGATGCACCTAAACCGGTTCCAATATTTTTTTCACCAATTGCCAATAGTAATATATTTTTAATAGGTTTCATAATGTAATTCAAAAAATATACAACTTGATTCTTACATCTGAATCCAATTTTCTACTATCAGACCGGATACCCTACCAAACTCTTTTTCATTGTTTGTGATTAAGGTGCCATAACGGGAAAGAACCGTTGCGGATAATATTAAATCATTGGGTCCGATGACAATACCTGTTCTTTCCATACTTGCTCTAATTATTGAGTATTCAACTGCCGCTTTATTAAATAAAGAGTTCATTCTCTCACGCTTTGATAAAAATCCCGATTTAGCGGTTAATCTGTATATTGATTTTGTAA
>CAZJOD010000279.1:0-3062 GCA_964547525.1 uncultured Clostridiaceae bacterium | reverse complement strand
GCCGTGGGTCTTATTTAAAAATTATGCTAAGCCCGGTATGTTCGACACATACCGGGCTTTTAATACATTAAATAGGATACATTTTTTAACCGGAAAATTCTTTTACAACACTAATCCCTTAAAATTAAAGCGTCCCTTTGAGGTCCTACTGAAATATATTTTATTTTTATCCCGGTATAGTACTCAATCTTTTCAACATACTTTTTAGCTTCCACGGGCAAATCGTTAAAGATTCGAACCTTTGTTATATCGGTATTCCAGCCTTTAACGGTTTCGTATACGGGAACGGCTTTTTCAAGTGTGCAGTTTAATGGGAACACCGATGTTATTTTGCCATTGATTTCATAACTTGTACATATTTTCAATTCATCATATACATCTAAAACATCAAGACAGGTTAAAGCCATTTCGGTGGTACCTTGTAACATTGCTCCATATCGTGTGGCCACCGAATCAAAATATCCGATTCTCCTGGGACGGCCTGTAGTGGCTCCGTATTCTTTTCCGCGCTCACGGATACTACTCGCCAAATCACTAAATATTTCGGTAACAAAAGGCCCTTCTCCTACACAGGTGGAATAAGCTTTTGTAACACCGGTTATTTCTTTTAATTTATACGACGGTACCGGTATTGAAGCACAGGCGTAACCTGCTAATGTTGACGATGAAGTAGTATACGGGTAAATACCGTGAGTTATGTCTCTTAAAGCTCCTAATTGGGCTTCGACTATTATGTTTTTGTTTTCTTCCATAAAATGTGCTACAACCGGTTGTATATCTTTTACATATGGTTTTAGAAGATCTCCATATGTGACAATCCATTCCCATATGTGATCAAATTTTATACTATCAGTTTTGTACCCGCCTTCGATCAAAATATTGACATATTCAATCGTTTCTTTTAAATGCTGCTTTAGATACTTTGGTGAATGTAGTTCTCCCGCTTGAATTCCTTTTTTCAAAAATTTATGACCGTATGCAGGTGCTATACCGTTCATTGTTGAACCGTATTTTTTATCCTTCATGCGTTGCTCTTCAAGTTTTTCCATAATTATGTGATAAGGCATAATTAATATGGCTCTATCCGATACAATTATATTATCACCGGTCAAACCTTTTTCTTTCAACTCATTCAATTCTTTATTAAAGTTTTCAGGGTTTATAACAGATCCGGGTGCAATAATATTCATAACATTCGGGTAGCATACTCCCGAGGGGAAATTATGAAATGCAAACTTACCTCTTTCATTTATAACAGTATGTCCCGCATTGTTTCCACCTTGATATCGTATAACACAATCCGCTTTACCTGCGAAATAATCCACCATACGACCTTTTCCTTCGTCACCCCAATTTAAGCCTACGACTGCTTTTATCATATAATACCTCCCAAATGTATTTGAATATATATAATATTCCCTATATTAGACTTGATTTTTCAACAAAATAATAATAATATAAATATATGTATAAGTAAAATTAATATTTGTTATACTATATATAAGCGGTGGTTATATGATTAATACGGAATTATATAAAATATTTTATGTCCTTGCAAATACCGGCAGTATATCAAAAGCTGCGGCAGAATTGTATGTCACGCAACCTGCCATTAGCAGGTCGTTGAAAAAATTAGAGGATGAATTAAGATGCATATTGTTTAAACGTACCGCCAGAGGAATTTCTCTTACGGCAGACGGACATATGTTGTTAAGTTATGTACAACCGGCTGTAAATTCTTTGATAAAAGCCGAGGCGGAATTTGAGAAGCTTAGAAGTTTAGATACGGGTGAAATACGCATAGGAGCAAGCGATACCATATGTATGTATTATTTACCCGATTTTTTAAGCGGGTTTCAGAACAAATATCCCGGTATATCAATTAAAGTAACCAATAGAACTTCAGTTGAAACAATAACGCTTTTAAGAAACGGATCTGTTGATTTCGGTATCGTAAATCTTCCGCTTGAAAACGAAAAAAATTTGGTTATACGAAAGGCTTCGGTTATTAGTGATTGTTTCGTTGCAGGGAGAAGGTTTGAACAATATCGCAATAAGAAACTCAGTGTGGACGAGATTGAGCATTTACCTTTAATATTGTTGGAAAAAGGAACCGGTACAAGAAGGTATGTTGATGAGCTTTTACTCAAACACAATATTCGGGTATCTCCGTCTTTAGAACTTGGATCTGTAGAGCTGCTGGTAAAGTTTGCAATCAGCGGCCTTGGGGTGTCGTATGTAATCAAAGATTATATTAATGAGTTTTTGGAGTCCGGTGAACTGTTTATTATGGATTTTGGTATTTTAATCCCCAAGAGAAGTATTGGTATTGTGACACAAAAAAATATTCCGCTTTCGGCTGCCGCTTCAGTGTTTGTTAATATGCTATTGGATGGAAAACCGGTTATGATAAATAATGATAAAAATAAATAATCGATAATAAATAACTATTTTTGTTGCAAAACTTTATTTAATTGCAATGAAATCATTGTCATATATGAAAGGAAAGTATAATGAACTGGAATAATGCGAAACATGAAGCAACTTGTGTATTTACCGAACAATATCCTCCTGCGGTGTTGCCTGAAATAATACTGACCGGCCGTTCTAACGTTGGAAAATCATCTTTTATTAATACAATGGTTAATATTAAAAATTTAGCCCGTGTCGGACAAACCCCCGGAAAAACCAGACAAATAATTTTTTTTAACATTGATGATAAAGTAAGATTCGTAGACCTTCCCGGTTACGGGTATGCAAAGGTTTCTAAAACCGAGCAGGAATCATGGAAAGAATTAACCGACTTATATCTTATGGCTAACAGGAAAATCGCTTTGACAATTCAATTGTTGGATATAAGGCGAGAACCGACCGAAGAGGATTTAATGATGATGAAGTGGTTAAACCATAGTGCAATTCCCTATATCGTAGTCGCTGTTAAAGCCGATAAATTCGCTAAAACAAAAATTCAATACGAACTTGACCGAATTAGTGATAAAATAAAGGGGGTTTATAAAAATGAAATTTACCCGTTTTCATCTCTGAAAAAAACCGGTGTGGAA
>CAZJOD010000278.1:0-3113 GCA_964547525.1 uncultured Clostridiaceae bacterium | reverse complement strand
TTAAACGGCCTAATCTTGTAAACTCCACCTTCTGTGCCAAAACCTGAAAAACAATTCCTCTCGGCCGCACAAGTACCCTGTCAAATTCCCCGTTAGACAACATATTAGGGAACAAATCAAATCCTCTTCCAAAACATTCTGCAAGAGAAAATGCCATTAAAACTGTAGCAAAACATAATAAAACTTGTTGTAGTGTAAATCCATCAACCGTATTGAATCTGTTCATCATAAAGAAAAGACCCAAAAGAACTGTAAATGAGACAAGAAACTGCCCGATAATTGACAAGAAGAATGAGGTTTTATACTGTATCTGACTCTTCAGATGAATGGCTAAATATTTCATATAAAGTTTCATGTCAACCTCCTTGAACTATTACTCTTTTGAGTGTTTTACTCATCCACAACTTACCGACTGCGGTTAATGTAATGATCCAAAATACCTGAAGCCATATTCCCATAAAAGCATCAATTCCCGAAATATTTCCGCTATAAATCCTAAGCGGCATATTCTGCATTGCTGCAAAGGGAAGAAATTCCGCTATTTGCCTAAACCCATTTGGGAAAAATGGAATAGGAACGATAGATCCCGCCATAAAATCGGCAAAAACAGCACCTATGATACGTACTCCGACAGGTGACATTGTATAAAATGTCGCAATGTAAATGAACATACCAAAAGATACCACTACTCCTAATGCCAAAAAAGATGATAAAATGAAAAATATAAACTGTGTAGCATTAGGCGGCAAAATCAGCTTATACGGATTCGGTAATAATAAAGCAATTATTAAAATCGGAAAACATCTAAGTATTGCTTTGGACAATCTGCTTGCAACACATTGACAGTACCATTTCCCATATAAATCAAGCGGTCTTGATAGGTCATATGCTATCCCACCGTTTGTGATTGTAGAAAAAATATCACCTTCAAAAAACCAAGTCATAAACAGCATAATAAAGGCTTGTTGCACCCATATGTAAGATACAACCTGTGAAATTTCCATTGGAAAAGCGGAAGGATTTGAGCGATAAAAAGCCAAATATTGAGATATAAACATAAATCCGAATCCGAACTGTGTTACGATTCCCGCAATTGCTGCCGTTCTGTATTGCAATCCGTTAATGAAACGCATTTTTATAAGCGAAAAATATGTGCTCATATTTTATACTCCATATAAAGACTTGCAACCATCTCTTCGGCACTGATCCCGCTGACAGAAATGTCCTGTATACTCGTATTTTGAGAAATATGGGTGATAACGTCCGAAACCGAATATCTTTGCGCATCAAAGCGGATAGACATGCGTCCTTCACGTCTGTCTAGAATCTCCCAGTACGGGTTTGTTGCCGGAATACTACCAATAAAATCAACAATCAACGTTTTTTGTGTCGAGATTTTATTCTTGAGCTCCGGTAGATTGCTGTCGAGAAGGATTTTCCCCTTGCCAATTAGAATAATCCTATCGGTTAAAGCTTCGATATCTTGCATATCATGTGTCGTGAGTATTACGGTTGTCTTTTTTTCTCTATTCAATTTTCTGATAAACTGCCTGACTGCAATTTTAGATATGGCATCCAACCCTATTGTCGGTTCATCTAAGAATAGAACTTTGGGGTTGTGTAAAAGTGATGCTGCAATCTCACATCGCATACGTTGACCAAGGCTCAGAGTACGTGTCGGAGTTTTTACGATTTCACCTAAATCAAGTAATTCTGTTAATACATTGAGATTTTTCTTATATTCGCTCTGCTCAACCTTATAAATATCTTTTATGAGTTCAAAACTATCTATAACAGGCACATCCCACCAAAGTTGACTGCGTTGCCCGAATACAACACCTATTTCACGGACATGGTTTTTGCGATCCTTCCATGGTGTGCGTCCATTTATTGTGCATTCCCCGGAATCCGGAGTTAAAACTCCGCACATGATTTTGATGCTGGTGCTTTTACCTGCTCCGTTCGGTCCAATATAGCCAACCATTTCACCATCATGAATTTTAAAACTAACATTATCTAAAGCATGGACAAGCTCGTGTTCACGTGAAAAAAGTGCCTTTACGGCATGATTTAACCCGGCACGTCGTTTAGCGACTTTAAAAGTCTTATTAATATTTTGAAGTTCAATCATGAATTTGCTCTCCCATTGCATATTATATAATAATCTAAGGTACACAGATCTAAGCTGTTATGCAAAAATAATATCAAAAGTTTACCAATTGGTCAAATGAATGCCCTTATGAGAAATACCATTTTATGCTTTAAAATACGACATTGTCTTTAAAGTTGATGACCTTGAATGTATACCGTTTATATGTGGGACGGTTATCAACTAATCTTAATAAAATTAAAAATTAATGATTTTATGTGCTTTCATATACCGAAAAGATAATTAGATGAGATATGTTCCCGACATGTCTGTTGACAAAACACTGGTATAATTATACAATACAATTGTCGTTATATGAAATAATAATCATAAAAGAAGTAGTTAGCAAACTAGTATACCTAAAATTAGAGGTTTTATATGAGAAGATTAATTGTTTATATTATTATTTTTATTATTACATTAGGAATAGCATTATCAACCTTTATTGTCTATCAACAGAATAAAAGAAGTGTCATTGGGATTGTTGAATTAACAACAAAAAGCAATACGTATACTTCATATCCTCATTGGGTTTATTCACTACATGATGGTTTAGCTGCTGACGGATATAGATTTTCTAAAACTGCAATTGAATATAACTCTGATTTAAGTAATGGTATCAATGAACTTAAGGAAATACCGGCTTCTGATGACTTTATAATAACAAAAATATATAAGGATGGTTCAACTAGGAAGGATATTCTAAGTTATACAGTTTACGATAATAATTTTGAAATAATCCAAAATGTTAACAATATAACGCAGATTAAGAATAAAGGTATATATTATATAGTAGCTTCAACAAAATGGGGTACAGAAAAAGATTATGCCGGTTATGAGTATATTTTTAAGGTAAGAGTGGAGTAGTTATCGCTTCATATAACAATGTATTCACATAGAAGCGAAATTATTTTGTCCCTGATATTATTGCAGCATGATTTGCAGGGTAAAGAAAATAATAAGA
>CAZJOD010000277.1:0-3138 GCA_964547525.1 uncultured Clostridiaceae bacterium | reverse complement strand
TTTGGGAATTTGTCAATCCGTATCACAGAGGGAAAAGTGAAACCATATACAGATGCCTCAGATATTCCGAAGAATACTGTAAACCATTATTAGATGCGGAAAGATAATATACTATAAAACGGGTATAGCAAAATATACAGGCGGCACAAGTATTAGTCGTCTGTATGTGTTTGTAAAATATTATCGGAGGTTTCAAAATGAAAGATGTTTTATTGTCAAAATATCATCCAAATAGCGAATTAGTAGTAGAATGTCACCAAGTTACAAAGCCTAAATTTCCTGTAGTTGATTTTCATACACATTATGGTTGTGATCGAAATATTGTAAGAGACCTTAAAAATGAAATTGATCTATTTGACTTATATGGTGTTGCCGGAGTAGTTAACTTGGACGGCTATCAGGGACAAAAGCTTGACAAACAATTGGAATATGCAAATAAATACAATAACAGAATAATACATTTCGGATGGGTGGATGTAACAAAAATAGATGACAAAGATTTTGGTAAATATGCGGAGAGTGTCATTAAGATGGGATATAAAAAGGGGATTCGCGGTTTAAAATTCTTTAAAACGTTAAGTTTAAATGATACCGATAGCAAAGGTGATAAAATTCGTATAGACGATAGACGCCTGAATATTATATGGGAAACCGCAGCATTGCTTAAAATACCGGTTTTAGTACATATTGCCGACCCTGTTGCTTTTTTTAAACCTATTAACGAAAAAAATGAAAGATTCGAGCAGCTTGTTTCCAAACCGGAATGGTCTTTTTATAAAGATGAGTATTTCAGTTTCGAGCAATTAATGGAAATGCAGGAAAACTTGCTTGAGAATAACCCACAAACCAATTTCGTAATTGCTCATGTGGGATCATATTCAGAAAATTTAGCATTTGTATCTGCTCAAATGGACAGACATCCAAACATGTATGTAGATATCTCGGCAAGAGTCAGTGAATTGGGCAGACAACCTTACACTGCAAGAAAGTTTATGATCAATTATCAAGATAGGATATTATTCGGGACAGACAACAGTTTCGGAAGTGAACGAAATCCCATATATTATCGTTTCTTGGAAACATGGGATGAATACTTCAATTATGCTCCTGTTAGTTTCAAAGGTAGGTGGCAAATTTATGGCATAGGTCTCCCTGATGATGTTTTAGAAAAGGTATATAATATGAATGCCCTAAAGCTTGTACCGGAATTTAAAGATATAATTAATAAACAATCCGGTTTATAAAAAAAATTATGGAATCGCCGCTTAGATTCATAAGTGGTGTTTTTTATCATTAAAATTTATATATAACCGTACCTTCCGAAACAGGAAATCCTTTTCATTTGTACAACCGTTTTGTTATACTTTACATATGGTGTTTTAATTTTGCACCTATAAAAATTATCAGACATTTTTACGAGGAGGAAAAAATAATGATTCGTAAATTAGGCACTCCTGTTAAAGAGGGTGGAATCATGGGCCGAAGCGTAGGCAAAGGTAAAGACGGTAAAGTCAATACATTGTATTTAAATTTTACTCAATCTGAAAAACCATTGGCGTTGGTGGCGTACAATTTGGATACACGTACATCCAAAACGTACCGGGCGCCGAGAGACAGCGGTGCTTGGGGCAGTATAGCGGCTTCGGACGGATGCATTTACCTGGGAACATACGGAACGGGTACCTTATATAAATTCGACCCACAAAAAGAAGAAATAGAGGATTTGGGAACTGGGATTCCTGGAGAAACTTACATATGGGATTTTGCCGAAGATGACTACGGTAATATTTACGGTGGAACATACGGTAACGGAAAACTTATGAAATATAACCTCAAAACCGGAGAAAAAACCGATTTGGGTAGGTTCCATGATTCACTTCCGTACTGTAGAAAAATTTACAAACATAAAAACGGTAAAATAATATGTTCAATGGGCACGAATCCTTTGGGAATAGGTATATACGACCCTATTACCGGAGAAAAGAAGTTTGTTCCTTATCCCAATGACAATGCAAGCGGTTTTATTGACATCTTTTTTGATGAAGAAGGTGATTTGTTTGCTAAATACGAAAATGATCTGTATATAATTGAAAATGACGGATTCGTTTCCACCGAAAAGATTGCTACACCTGCCAATAAGCTTGTATTCGAGGATGGTTCCAAAGTTTTAAAGGTATCATCGGGAAATTTAACACTGGAAAAAGCAGACGGTACTGTTGAAGAAATCGAATATACTTACGATTCTGCAGGTGCGGAGATTTTTATGCTTCATAAAGGACCGGACGATAAGATATATGGCAGCTCGGTATTACCTCTTAAAATGTTTCGTTATGATCCCGTAACCGGTGACATGGAAAATATGGGATCACCCTGTACAGCGGGCGGAGAGATTTATTCTATGGTAAATGCCGACGGACGCCTTTTTACAGCATCATACGGACATGCGATATTATCGGTGTATGATCCTAAAAGGCCTTGGAATTTCGGTTATGATAAAGAAAACAACCCCAGAGAGGTGCATGCTTTTATCAGTCACGGTCAAAATCGTCCTAAACAGATGTGTGTAGCTTCCGATGGTAACATATATATAGCGACAACTCCGGTATACGGACAGGTGAGCGGAGCTTTATGCAGATTGAATCCATATACATACGAGTATAAAGTATGGAGAGGGATAGTCGGAGATGACGCTTTACAGTCTGTCCACAGCATACCCGGTACACCGTATATATGTGCCGGCAGCACACCGGAAACCGGATTGGGGCGATCTAACGGTGAAAGACATGATGCGACCTTATTGCTATTTGATGTGGAAAAGGAAGAGGTTATTGATAGAGTCGAACCGGTATCCGACGGTACAGTGATTGACGATCTTCATTTTTATGACGGATTAATGTATGGTTTGGTATCGGGAGGACACTTATTTGCATACGACTATGTTAAACGTCAAGTCGTTATGGAGAAAAAATTACCGGTGAACAACGTCATATGGCCGGGACTTCATATAACCAAGGAAGGTATCTGTTATTTTGCAGGTAATCAGACTTTATTCAAATTGAATCTTGCGACCGAGGTTATTGAAAAAGTTGAAACGGTGCCCGATTGGCATTTAGGCTTTGTAGTTGATGAAGAAAACAA
>CAZJOD010000276.1:0-3158 GCA_964547525.1 uncultured Clostridiaceae bacterium | reverse complement strand
ATGCGGCACCGGGCTTAATAAATAGGATATCTAATAAATAGGATACATTTTTAAAACTTGGTTTTAAAAATGTACGCCGGCCCGGGGACGCTCAATGCGGCACCGGGCTTAATAAATAGGATATCTAATAAATAGGATACATTTTTAAAACTTGATTTTAAAAATGTACGCCGGCCCGGGGACGCTCGATGCGGCACCGGGCTTTTATAGTACCCGGTTGTTTATATAAATGTTGAGAACCGTCAAATTCCTTTATAAAGCAAACGAGCGAGTCACAACAACTCGCTCGATGCTTGAAGTCAAAATAATTTGTAGTCTTATAAGTGATTATATAAAGAAAAAATTATTTACTAAAAACAATTAGCTTACATATATAATAACATATTTTATATAATATTGGCAATAGATTTAAAAAAATATTTTTCATTATTTTTACAGTTGGTTTTTACTTTTATTTATCATTATTAAAGCAAAATGCTTTATATATTTTTTTTCTGTGGAATTATTTTTTGCTATTGACATTTTTGGATTACAAGTGTAAGATTAAGTTATGACTTACAGATGTAATCCAAAGGAGACAATATGAAAAACATACCCAAAATATCCGAATCCGAATTGAAAGTATTGAAGATTTTATGGGAGTGCAAAGAAGCCACCAGTGCTCAAATAATTGATAGATTAACCGAATATACCGATTGGAAACCCAAAACGGTTCATACCCTAATTACAAGGCTTGCAGCTAAAGGTGCCATTGATTACGACAAATCAAATAAAAAAGCGTTTATATATTACCCTGTAATTACCGAAGACGAGTACTTAAATTACGCAAATCGTTCCTTTTTGCATAGTGTGTACGACGGATCGGTACATATGATGCTTACAAGCTTTATTAAACAACACAAATTGACTCAAACCGACATTGATGATCTTAAAAAATTATTGGATGGGAGGGAGTAGAACATGAATCGGTTATTCTTGTTCATTTTAACATCTTCTTTTTATGCAAGTGTTACGGGTGCTGTGATTTATTTGTTGAAAAAATTATTAAAGGATAAATTAACACCCCGTTGGCATTATCTTATATGGATGGTTTTGATTGTGAAACTACTGGTGCCGGTCGGACCCCAAAGTTCAATAAGCCTATTTAATATTATAAACCTGTTACCGGCACATCAGTCACCCGGCGATTTTTTGTATCGACAACCTGAGATTTTAGAACCTGTAACAGTACCTGATATGACCGATACAACACCGCCGGCCGGACTTGTGAGCGAACCTCCTGAAACAACACAAACCGATTCTCCCTTAAAAATAAATGTACCCTTGGTAATATGGGTGATAGGGGTGTGTTTTCTAGCCATATGGTTATTATTCGTATATATATCCGTTACTTGTAAGATTAGAAAGTCAAAGCTTGTTACCGACCCGAAAATATTAAAAATATTAGAATTATGTAAGGAAAAAATGAATATAACCAAAAATATAAAAGCGGTTGTACGAGATGATATTAACAGCCCGTCTTTGTATGGCATATTCAAACCTGTCATATTGTTAAATACTTCATTATTATTACTAAATGAAAACGAGATTAGATATGTATTGATGCATGAGCTGGCTCATTACAAACGAAAAGATCTGTCGGTTAACAATATTTTACTTGCACTACTTGTTTTCCATTGGTTTAATCCTCTTATTTGGTATTTTTTCAAATGTATAAGGCGTGATATGGAAACCGCTACGGATGAATATGTTTTAACTGTTTTGGGTGACGGTGAAAATTATGCTTACGGAAGATCCTTGATTACAGTATTGGAGAATTTCGGGAAACCCAAAGGTTTTCCCAAACTGATCGGTATGACCGATGACAAAAAAAACATAGAAAGAAGAATAATGATGATAAAAAAGTCCGATATTTATAAAAATCGAAGAAGAATAGCATGGATATTGGGTATAGCATGTATTTTTGTTACAGGCGTCGTTTTATTAACCGGAGGATTGTCCGATATTAAACCGGCATGGGCGTCGGTTGCTGAATATGATGCTGTCGATCTTTATAAATTCAAATCTTTGTATATAGGTGATGCGAGTAATGTAGGAAACTTAGCCGGTAGACTTCCATTAGGTGAATACAGGAACGGGATGGAATTATTTACCGAAAAAGAACCTTACGGACTTTTGATTAATTATGTTTTACCGGATGATATAGATTTTGTATGGAGATTGGATAACAATGCCTGTATAATGTTTTCGCTTATAAGTAATTTAAGCGAAGTGACGTATAAGGTTACGTATAAAAACGAGACTGCGGAATACTCTTATTCAAGATCGTTATTAGAAGAACGATTTAATATATCATTTTCTGATTTAGGGAAGGATGAAAAAAGTTTTAGTGACTTTTTAAAAGACATTTCAATGAAAATTTATGTTTATCCGCAATACTATGCATCGGTTATGTCTTCGGTTCCCGGTATACAAATACAATCGGTTTATACAGGAGCGGTAAGAAATGTAAAATACTCATGTGAAAACGGAGTTTTATTGTATTGGGATGTGTACTCCGGTCAGAATCCGAAAGGGGTAAAATCGATTGAAGTGCCCTACGGAACACACATTTATTGGTCTCCGCTTGTGGGTATAAACGAGTTTGTCACGGAGGATGTAATTTATGTTACATTAACCGATTTTCAAGACGATCAAATCCGTGAAAAAAAGATTCAAGTAGTTACAGGGGAAAACGGATTTTATACCGTAACTCCCACACCGGATATTGTTTTTGGTATAGGCCGAAGATCTCAATCTTTAAAACCTACTTCATTAAATGACGCCATATCTCAAGCCGTAAAGGGACAGGGAAAATCATACTCAACCGGTGAATACCTCGTGGAAGGTCATGTTATATTAGGTGATGATGTAAAAGATAACGAAATTACGGTATATACGGTGGTATCGGTAGGTTGGTTCGGATTTGAAAACGATATATTTACAAAAATAAGCGGTAGCGGAGCAATACCTACGGTAATGCGTTTTTCCATTGATGACCAAAACGGATATTCCTTATTGGAATATAAAGAGCCGAGAGACGGCAGTGAATACTCACAATCGATAAAATCAATGTTTCCCAAAAAGCAGGCTGGGTGGCGCTTGGCATGCAGAATACC
>CAZJOD010000275.1:0-3159 GCA_964547525.1 uncultured Clostridiaceae bacterium | reverse complement strand
GAGTGTACCGGTCATTGAAAGTACCTTTACCTATAAATAAAGTTTTTGCAGTAGAATTATTATACTATATTTAATATTTATATTCTAGCTAGTTTGCATTTACCTAATTAACTTTCTTATCATTTCTTATCATAAATTATGTCTCTAGAACAATTCTCACTATACTATGAGGCGGTAAAATTATACTATCTCCCGATTGAAATTCAAACGGTTTGGCGGTAACATTCTCTCTTTGCTCAAAAGTATTGTATAATCGTACGTTTTTAGGAGCGATTATATCCGCTGCAACCGTTTTCCATACTTCCGGGCGGTCGGGTAATATAAGCCGTATTTGTTTTTGCTCATATAAATCACGATTAACTATGGAAGTAACAAGCCTACTTTCGGTATTATTCATAGTGACCACCATGTCAAGCATTTTGTCCGCTTTTTCAAGAACACATTCTACCAAATATTGCTCCTGATGTTCTTTTAAAAGTTTCATAACCCAATAAGTAGGGGTATAAAAATATAATTCATTATTTGTTTCCATTAAGCTTTGTAAAAAGTTTATGGTTTGTGTCTGCATAGCAATCTCTACAATATCACTTTCTCTATAAAACAAATGCAGAGCTCCTGCGGCAAATATTGCGTCTCTCATTGTTTGGCGCATCCGTTGACCTTGTTCTTCCGTTGCTTCCGGATGCCACATTCCCCATTCGTCAAAAGACACCTTAGTGATATTTTGTGCACCCCTGTCTGTCATAGCAGGATCGAGCCCCTTTGATGTTTTTCTTAAAAGCGGGGTATATAAGGTAATATCTGTACGTAACGCATCGATATCAGCTTTATAATATGAATCCATAAGTGATAATGCGGCATAATATGCTTCATCAGAGTAATCCACCGCATCCGAGCATATAGAATCTCTTTTATTTAGTGCACCTATATATTGGTGGTTTGATATATAATCAGGACCTAAATATGTTTTCCCTTGCCAAGTATTTGTATATTTGAGGAAACGGGAATTCCAACCCGGGCGTTCCGGATGCTTGGTATTAAGACCGGCACTGATAATTTTTATAAACGGTCTCAAATCCCGTATAGAGGTAATAAATCTTCTGAAAATTTTTGCATATTCCTCCGGTTCATTCTCATATGGCCACCATACATTCTCATCAGTATTTCCAAACCCCCAGTATGTAACATTATAAGGTTCGGGATGACCGTTATCGGCACGCATTTTTCCGTATCCGGTATTTGTCGGACCGTTTACATACTCGAACCATGCAAGAAATTCTTTTGGTGAATCAGTTGCCGTATTAACCACTATCATAGGTTCGGTATTTGTTAATTGACAAAGTTTAAGAAACTCGTCCGTACCGAATTCATGACGCCATATATCAGGCGGTGGACAAGGATGTATGTGTGACAGTCTGTCCGAACCCACTCCGTCTCTCCAGTGATAATGGTCTGCACAACAACCACCCGGCCAACGTAGCATTGTAATTCCGGCGTCACATAAGCATTCAATCAATGATAGACGAATACCGTCAACGTTTGGTATTGATGAATTCTTCCCTACCCATATACCATCATAAATTGCCGTTCCGAAATATTCAAAAAACGAGCCATGCAGAAAACGATTTATTCTATGCGTCTTAAAAGGTTTGCCTATAAAAATTTTCATGGATTTTCACCTTCTTTTCCGTTATATCATTTAAAATGATCGGTTATATGTGAGTTATTGATTTTTTTATATAGAGTAATAGTAAATAGATTTTTCGATCTTTTTAAATCATATTCCTATGTTTTGTTATTTATTACATTAACATAACATATTATATCATTTAAAATGTATAAAAAATAATTACATAAAAATAAACTCCGACTTCACTGCAATAAATTACTTGCTGCAAATAGGAGTCGATCACTTAAAATAACTTTGCTTATAAATAAAGTTTAAGAATACTTTTATTTTAAATAAAAAAATGATAAGTATTGGTATAATGATAAAAAAACGGATACCTAAGTATCCTTTTTTATTACAATTTTTAATTAATAAAAAGTTTTATAATATTTGTTAAACAAATGTTGTAATCTATCTATTTCTTGATGATAATACTCATGTCTATATTAACTTACAGGAACTAAAACGGTTGTGTGTACTGTAATAAACATGTTAGCACCACTGCTCAAACCGTTGAAAGATATTTGTGTTTTTTGTGTTTGATTATTAAATATATAACTTGTTTGTTGTATATATTCCACTACAGGATTAACTGCATTATAATTAAAACCCAATTGCCCGGGAGCACTTTCCACAGGTGGATTTTGGCCTGCATATGCATGTACTTCTTTTATTCTTACTGTGTTTAATGTTTCTGTTTTAATATATAAGTTTGCAGCATCATTCCATATCTTAATATATCCAACCAAGTTCAGATCAGCTCCTGAAATTAATTCTTTAACTATTGGAGCCTGTTCGGTTCCTGAACCTTTCTGATAACTGATATAACGGGCTAACGGGCTGCTACCGAAATTCGTACCTTCAATCCAGGCCGTTTCACTAGAAACAGGACCGGGATCTCCGGGGTCATTAGGGTCTCCCGGATCTCCGGTTTCAAATGTATATTCGTCTCCCCAAGCATCGTGATATGCACCGTTCGAACTCTGAACAGCTTCAAAAGTCGTTATTAGCTTAAAAACTTTCCCTTGAAAATAATTATCCGTATCAGGACCGCTCAAACATACCTTCAGTTTCAAAGTAACAGGTTCTGAACCACCGGTATATGTACCGTTAATTCGGTATTTATAATACCAGTTGTTTCCGATTCTTACCCAATCTTGATCTTCCGGATTTAAATCCCATCTTACATTTTCACCTTCAAAACCGGGATGTTCGAATAAACTTCCGTCACTGTTATACCATTGTCCAATAATGACAGCTCTCAAATATATCGACTTGGTTCCCACATTTGTAATTGTAAATTCTTTTTCGGCACAATCACCGGGATTCCAGTTTTCTCTCATAAATACTTCCGGTATTACTGTCTCTTCAGCTTCTATCAATACTGTTCCCGCAGTAAATTCGTTATTAATAGGAGCCGTCGCATCTGTAAACCAAGCCAAAGTAGCTCCACCGACCAAAGCTGCGAATACCACAATCATAGCTACAGA
>CAZJOD010000274.1:0-3198 GCA_964547525.1 uncultured Clostridiaceae bacterium | reverse complement strand
CTATGAGACTAATGCTTTATTAAAGGCGATACAAGGAATAATCGACAAACATATTGTAACGGAGTAAACACCAAGGTTAAAGGCCTGAACGAAGCAACAAAAGCTGCGTTTTAGCCTTGGAAAATATAAATAAAGGAGTGTTGTATCAATGAAAAAATTATTTGTAATGTTAATATTAGTGGTGGTATTACTGGTTTCAGCTAACTCAGTGCTAGCATATGAAGATTGGTGTGATTCCTGTAATGCAATAGTTGAAGGTTATGAGGAGTGCTATCGTAGAACTTCATGGGTAGATAGTGATTGTCCTTATTATATAGGATGTCCTGGAGAACAATGGTGGTGTTATACGGATTGGTGCTGTATATATGGACACGCAACATGGACAACATACAACGATCATATACATGCTTACCTTTATCATGAACAATGTCTTGCTGCAAACTGGGGTCTTGTTTGTCCTTTTTAGTTAGAGTAACAACATAACTCAATCACCCATAACTTCAGGCGGTTATGGGATTGTTGATTGGATGTACATAAAAATAGTAATGAGTAAGAGCTATAAAAAAACTAATTTTATGAGGTAGGTGCAAATATGTGTTTAAGAGAATAAACATGGGAATCATAATTCTTTGCTTCATTCTAGTTTTAACAGGATGTGATTCAGGTAAAAGAGAATTATATAGCGAGGATGAGGTAATACCTGGTGTTGAAATACTAGGAGAAAATCTTCTTGATTTAAGGAAAATATATGTTATAAGACCTGCGATAATATTGCGCCCCGGTACAGATTTTTTACCTCGAACATATAACATGGAAAAGGATATAATAGATGAAGTCAATACAATACTTGAAGATAAAATCAATACATTGATTGATATCGAATATGTTCCATATGAAAAACAAAGCCATGAGATACTTAAGAAGCTTTACGCATATGACAATGTAGATATTATAGATTATGCATTAAGCGATCCGGAGCAACATATAAATAATCTTAATATTGCAGATCTTACCGATATCTTACCGGTATATTATCCGGAGTTGTATGAACCGGGCAACGATTTTAATGATATTTATACTGATGGCAGGATATATGTAATGCCCAGAGTTATAGCCGAGTCTTACCAAGATCGTCTTTGTATAATAATTGATCGTGAGTTTTACGAATCGGCAGGTAGACTGCCGATAAAAACGACAAACGATATTTTTGAATTATATGAATTCGGAGTTAATAATAAAAATAAACAAGGGACTATTTTTTTAGATAGAAATGCCGATCGATATTTTATGTGCCCGTTTTATCAACTATTAATGTTATATTGTCAAGAAAACGGATGTGTATTTTTAAACACCAATTTATACGCATTTAATAACGGAGAAATACTTGACTTGGTAGAAACAGATATTATAAAGGATTGTTATACTTCCATAGAGAAAATGTATAGTAAAAATGCACTCTACCACCTCCCTTTCGACTCATCAAATTGGTTACCTGATCACAGCCCGATACCCGGGTTGGGTATGGCTCTTGCAACTTTCAGTGAAATATTTAATGCAAATATTAAGAATCCTTTAGATTTTTATAATAAATATGAAATAATGTTTATAACCGATTGTGAACCTTACTCACAAAAAAAGTTATTCCCAATGATGTTAATATGTCACAATGAAAATATTGAAAGAGCTGTTATTGCATTGCGATTATTATATCAAGACAAGGAATTGAATCAGTTGCTTACCTACGGTGTAAAGGATAAACATTATAGGATAAATAGCAATCGCATGGAAATGCTCTGGGAACCGTTTAGTGTTTTTAAATGGTGGCCCTCTATTGTAAATCCGAAATACAATAAGCCGATGATGTATTCACCGGAGGGTACAGAAAATTACATTCAATATTTATATGAATATCCGAAACAGATCATAACGGGTATAGATAATAATAAAATTAGATATAACTCGGATATGATCGGTATGCTAAAAACCGTTAAAGAAACAAGTGAAGCTTTAGAACAAAGACTAAGAATTGTCGGATCATTGTCTAATTACATACAAACCATATCAAAAGGAATACTGTATGATGATTTAATTTCTGAAATGGAGAAAGAAAAACAAGAGGCATTACTTGAAAACATGAAGTTATATATCAACAGTTTAAAGTAAAAGATATAGGGAACGAATAAGAACATGTCAGGGACAGATATCAATTAGTTATCATTTGATAACTAATATTGATCTTGTCAATATCCCTTTACACAATTTCCTCAAGTTTTTTTTATTGTTTTTTAATATATTGTACTCGCCTGTGCGACCATATGGTTATATTTTTCAGCGAAGCTGGAAAATATAACCATATGGTCGCTGAAAAATTTTTCTCCTCTTCCGATCTTATCTCAAACCGCCGCCATCTTCCCATCATAGTATCGTTGCCGCTTTACCGCCGGCGGTAGTCCGCCATTTACCGAACATATACGTCGGTTGTTCCAGTAACTCATGAAGTAGTACCATACCAGGCTTTTTACGTCGTTCATGCTCATTTTGGATGTATCATACCTGTCATATATTAATTCCGCTTTAAATCTTCCCCATACACTCTCGCATTTGGCATTATCATGGCACCGCCCACTAGCAGAATTCATACTTTGTTTAATCCCATATTTCTCAACGGCTCTGCGATATGCTTCGCTCGTATATTGGTAAGCGTCAAAACGACCGTACCTTTTTATATTCTATAGATTTGGGATAATACCTTTAAATTGGAGGTATTATCAATGAATAAATATGATCTTTGGAAAGAACGAATAGCAGATTATCGAAACAGTAACCTTAAGGCATGGGAATGGTGCGAAAAAAATAACTTACCAATAACTACTCTTCGTCACTGGGTGACTAAATTTAATAAGGAAGAAATGAATACCGATAAACAGACAAACGACTTCGTAGGTGTAACGGTACCGGCTATTGAAAATAGTCAAAAAGAAACTATAACTATTTACTACAACAAAATATATCTATCGGGGACAGATATCAATTTATTAGAATTTGATACCAAATATTGACAAAATATAGCATGTTATATTAAAAGAATTTCATGCAATTTAATGGTAAATCTGATGAAGATGCTTATCTTTACGGATTGAATGTTTTAAATAATAAAAAAAGAACATAGTAAAATCCATGTTCATAAATGAAGAAACA
>CAZJOD010000273.1:0-3199 GCA_964547525.1 uncultured Clostridiaceae bacterium | reverse complement strand
AATAAATTCTTGCCTTAGTCATCTCGAAAAGGAAGTATTGCAGTGCTACTTAAAAGGTTTATCATACACCGAAATATCCGAGAGGGTTGAAATTACGGTAAAGTCGGTTGATAATGCGTTGCAAAGGATTAAAAAAAAATTGAACAGAGCTATGTTTGTTGAAAAAGCCGAAAAACTCGGCGAAAAAAATTCAGAAAAACTCTAGACTTAACATACTGTGTGTGTTATAATCGTTCATGTTCTGTTGGTTGAGTGATATCTGCGGATGTTATTCAGTGGTAGAATATCAGCTTCCCAAGCTGACTATGCGGGTTCGATTCCCGTCATCCGCTCCATTTTAAAATTACGCCGCTATAGCTCAGAAGGTAGAGCACTTCCATGGTAAGGAAGGGGTCATCGGTTCAATTCCGATTAGCGGCTCCAAAAAACCTTGTTGAAATTATCAACAAGGTTTTTTAGTACTAAGGAGTTTACCCGAATTACAACTGTACCTCATATATATATGCATTTGTATTATGATAAGGCTTACCTTTAATAATATGAAAAGGTGTAATCTCAACGTCTATATTTTTTGTTATTCTGTTTTCTTTGGCATAAAAGTTTGAGTAAGTTACACTTTCAGATTCGTCATCTTCTCTTGTGGCAACTATTGATACCGTATCTTTTTTCAATAAAAGACTATACTTATCCACTTCTCCTATAACCAAAGGATATCGAGGCAGATTTCCAACAGGATTTTTTTCGGTTATATTACCAATCCAATATATCGACCCGTTTGAATGCTTCAATAACTGTGAGCAAGCCGAAGGTGAGTAAAAGTTTTCGCCGGTATCATATTTCCAAGGTTTTACGTCATCCCATGTATATCCTCCGTCATAGGATACGGTATACCAACGATATCCGGGAATCATCGAATTAACATCATTGTCGCCTTTACCTTGATTACTACCTCTCATTACCATTAAAATACGTCCGTCCGGAAATTCCATAACAGCCGGTTCGATTAAACCTCTTCGAGACAACTCGGGTGATATTTTTATCGGCTCGGATATATCCCATACTAAATTTGAATTTTCATCCCATTTCCCATGAATCAGTGCACAGTATGTATATGTAAAACCGGAACCAGGATTATAATAATTTCCGTTTTCGTCAGTATTACCAATTTGTACTCCCAATATAATTTTGTTGTTTTCATTTTTATCCGTCTGATATGTAGTAATATATGCCAGCTCTGTTGAATCGCCAAGCATAATTGCGTTTTTTCCTGTATTTACACCACGAAATGAGTGCATTGGATTATATTCATTCCCATTTTGTATTACTTGCTTTTCACAAGCTATAGTTTTGCCGCCGTCAAAAGATAATTGATACCATAATGTCCAATTCATCATTCCTTCTAACGGTTCATCGTTAGGAAGCAAAGCTTTTGTAGAAAAAATTAAAAGCCGCTCTTTACCGTCCGGTACTGTATTTCCCGGACATACCAAGCTAATTCTGTAGTAATCTCGTACTGTTCCTTGAGGAATCTTTTTCATAGGAACAAAATCCCGTAATAATTGATAATCTATACCGTCTTCAGATATACTAACATAAGTAGTATCGGCTGTATCGGATCGACTTGCCGTTCCGGTAATTTTTATCTTTGATAATCCGGCACTTTTATTATAGAAAGTGCTTTGGTGAGGTGCGATTCCCGGAGCCGGAGATTTTTCAGCCAAAATTTTATTAACCTTTCTTTTGCATTCAAACATATAAGCACATCCTTTCAAGATTCTATATGATAATGATAATTATACTATAAAAATTTGATTTTATTGCTATAAACGAACAATATTTAACCTGAGTATATTATGCTTTGACAGTGGTATTTTTTAGCAGTGAAATCATTTATTTATTTTTAAATTAAATGATTCTACGCCTTGCCCGGGGACGCTCGATGCGGCCGCGGATCAAATGATACGATCTTATAAAAGTTTATCTGTCTACAAATCGTTCCATAAGTTGTTCGTATGCCATGCCATATTTATATGCAACATCATTGGCGTAGCTTTTACCGTCTGTTACCGAAGGTATTATTTTATATGTACTGATATGTTTTGTTTTACCGTTTTCGGTGATTTTTGAAACTTGAGAACAAAGCCCTACCACCTTACTGTCTCCGTCAACTTCAGCATTTATTTCATCGGCTTTGTAAGCCAGTTCGTGTAAGTGTGTTGAGAAGATGATTCTAAGACCAATCGTCCTAAAAGCTTTCATAAGATTTTCACATATCACAAGGCTGTCATAAGCACTGGTGCTAGACAGCGACTCATTCAATAACACCATACTGTATCCGGTTATATTATTAACAATATCCGATAGTTCGTGCAATTCCTCGCCTAAGCGGCCTTCGTCAACTCTTCGTTCTTCTTCCTTTGGAAAATGTGTAAATAACTTATCCACAGGACTCATAACCGCTTTAGTTCCGGGTACATATAAACCCGCTTGAAATAAAACTTGAGACATACCTACAGCCCGTGTAAAAGTAGTTTTTCCACCTTGGTTAGGTCCTGTTATTATAAATATTCTCCCGTCCTTATTCATGTTTACATTATTCTTAACAATTATTTCACCGGGCTTTTTAAGTTTATTATTATCATTTCTCATACGTACCGCCAATGACAGGTCCAATATGTTCTCTATTTCGCAAACTTTTTTTATAGTGTCACAAACAATCGGTCTTACCATATTGATACCCATCTCCATAGCTCTATCAACAAGGTTATATCCTGCCATATAAAAATCTATTTCCAGATCGTACTCGATAAGTTCTTCAATACTGGAAGTAAAGTATTCATCCAACAATTCGGCGATTTTTGCTAAACCCGAATTTATAATTTGTCCGAGATCCTTTAAAAACGCACCTTCAACACCGCCTTTTGACACCTTTGTAAGACTATAAAATTGCGACTTTTTTAAAACTTCTTCATTGTTATCGGATGTGTTAAAAAAATTGGTTATAAAGGATTTTTTCTTGAAAGGTTTAGGTTCAAAGGTCAAGATCATGGCTTCTGACGGTTCTAAAAGCTTATTCATATTAACGCCGATAGTAATGCCCTTCATATTTTCTATATTTTTTTGATATTCCGGGAGTTTCCCGGTTATAAACGCATAATTTTCACTGCCGTATATATCGTTGATGTATTGTATGAATCTT
>CAZJOD010000272.1:2116-3232 GCA_964547525.1 uncultured Clostridiaceae bacterium | reverse complement strand
CGCCTTCATCCCAATATTCCAATAATACTCGTGTTATGTGATTATCACATCTTCCTATAAATGTTGTAATGCCCAACTGTTCAGCTTGCTTAAAATGTTCTTTTATCCTTTGAGTCGTATAATAAAGCTTCATTTCAAGGTCTATCCCAAGATGTGAAACACCACTGAAAGGATTTCCACCCAGTATCAATTTTGATACCGAGATACCACCTATATTTGTTGTACCGATACTCATAAAAAACACCTTCCTTTATATATTATTTTCTTTTAATTTTACTGATAAAAACAGGTAAAACTTCTTGTAAATCTCCTACAATGCCATAATGTGCCACATTAAATATGGCAGCTTTGGGATCTTTATTTATAGCGATAATTTTTTTTGAAGACATAATACCCGCAAGATGTTGTACCGCACCGGATATTCCACATGCTACATATAATTTAGGTGCTACGGTAACTCCCGTTTGACCTATCTGCCTGCGGTAATTTATCCATCCTGCGTCAACTACCGCTCTGGTAGCACCAACCGCACCTCCTAACAATGCGGCCAATTCGAAGACCATATCAATATTATTTTTTGTACCTATACCTCGTCCCACAGATATTATAGTATCCGCTTCTTGCAAACTGTCGGCATTAACGTCCGAAACTACTTGTAATAGTTCAGTCACAGGATCTTTTAGCCGTATGAGCGGTTTTACCACAATACCTGACCTTAATCGGTCCGGCTCCGGCATTTTCATCGCTTTTGGTCTCACTGTGGCCATTTGAGGTTTGTTATGAGCACATACTATGGTAGCCAACAAGCCTCCTCCGAAAGCGGGTCTTGTTTGTAATAGCAGCTTTTCTTTCAAATCTATCTCCAATGCTGTGCAATCGGCGGTCAAGCCTGTATTAAAACGTGACGCTAATCGTGGTGCCAACGAACGTCCATGTATACTTGCCCCAAACAAAAATATGTCCGGTTGGTACATAACGATTAATTGAGACAGCAAATCACAATAAATTTCATCATTGTAAACTTCAAGTCGTTTATCATCAATAACATAAACTCTGTCGGCACCGTATGCTATTAGTTCTTTGGCTTTTTCTTCGATATTATGACCTGCTAAAACG
>CAZJOD010000272.1:0-2016 GCA_964547525.1 uncultured Clostridiaceae bacterium | reverse complement strand
ACATTATGTACGGGAGTAAAAGCTTTTATTACTCTTGTAGGAGATCCTTTTAACCCTAGACGTGCAGTGTCAGCATTTATATCTTCGGCATTCCATACTGTTACATCAGACTCTTCAGCTTGTAAAACGCTTTTTATGTCGGGAAGTCTCGGTACATTGATTTCCTTTACAACCGTAAGCAATACCGGCAGTCGTGTTTGTATTCTTTCATATCCGTATTCGGTGAGTCTATGACAAATAATTCTTTCACCTTCTACACATTCAATTTCCTTCACATTGGTAACATGGTTTATATTTAACTTTTCGGCAAGAGCGGGGCCTACTTGCCCGGTATCACCGTCGATAGCTTGCTTACCACATAATATTATATCAAATTTACTTATTTTTTTTATACAAAGTGATAACACATATGCGGTGGCTAAAGTATCCGAACCTGCAAAACGTTTATCACTTAACAATATACCTTTATCCGCACCTAAAGACATCGCCTCTTTTAATAAATCGGAAACAGACGGGATCCCCATACTTATGACTGACACATTCCCGGAATGTTTCTCCTTGAGCCTTATAGATTCTTCAATTGCATACATATCATAAGGGTTTATGACCGATGTATTTTCGTCCCGTATCATTGTGTGAGTATTGTTATCGAATTTAGTCCTGTTTGATATGGGAACCTGTTTAATACAAACAATAATATTCATTTACATACCTTATTCAAATAAATTTCCATTGTTCAATAAAAGATCCGGGTCAAATGTTTTCTTAAGTTTTTTCATACTTTCAACACCTGCATCCCCGTACATCATTTTTAGATAGACCACTTTTATCTTGCCAATCCCGTGTTCCGCCGATACCGTTCCCCCGGTTTTTACGATTTTTCCCACCCAGGTATCATATAACAGTTTACCTTTAATATATTCCTCTCCGTTACGAGGTAATATATTAACATGAATATGATTATTACCTACATGTCCGAATTTGACATATTGCAATCCGAATTTTTTCAGATCGGATTCATACATATTCGTAACATAGCTTAAATACTCGTCGGAAACCGCCATATCGGTTCCAAGCTTTGTCAATTCAGGATAAGTCCTTCTTCTTTCTCCAATTATCCTGTTTACCGTTTCGGGAATAGCATGTCTGAATACCTTTAGTCTTGAAAGATCATAATCGTTTCTTGCAACCCAAGAATTTTTAGGATCTCCTGAACAATCATTAGCCATCTCTCCGGCATATTTAATATTATATATCAAATCTTCTTTTAAGTCTTTGTGAAATTCCACATATACGGCAGTGTTATAGTTGTCTTTTATACAAGGTATTTGCATATATCCCGAGCTTTTTGTTTTAATACTTCTCAAAAGGTCCATAGATCCTTTGTCAAAGTATTCAATTGCTGCAGGTACATTGCCACCACTCGTTCGTTTTCTGATTTTTTCAACGAATCTTATTGCATCCGGTTCATTTTGAAAAAATAAATTTGCTCCCCATATATATTTAGGAGCAGGTATAATACGGATTTCAATTTCGGTAATAACTCCTAATGTGCCTTCGCTTCCAATGAATAAATCTATAATATCCATATTACTTTTTGAATAATATCCTGATGCATTTTTTACATTTGGCATATTATACCCCGGAATCTCACCTCGGATTTGGTCCTTGTTCTCTGTACTTAAACAAAATTTTCCATCGATTGCTTTATATGTCCCTCGCCTTATATTTAGCACCGATGTGTCCGATAGCATTACCCTTACCGATTCGATATAATTTCTAACCGGTCCGTAATGAAATGAACATGCACCCGATGCATTACACGCTACCATACCCCCTATTGTAGCAGATGTTTCGGTAGGATCCGGTGGAAAAAAATATCTTTCGGATTTTTTCAACAGCTCAAACACCTCCAACGACCGGTAAGACCAGCCTGTTATATCCGGTTCAAGTGTCTTTAAAACCTTTCCTATATCTGCAAGAATCACACCGGGCTGTACCTTCAGATAAAAATAT
>CAZJOD010000271.1:0-3242 GCA_964547525.1 uncultured Clostridiaceae bacterium | reverse complement strand
ATGTACAACTATACTTTTTTAGTACAAATACATAAACAATCCGTTGCATTATTATATTTCATATGGTAATGTTTGATTAAATAGAACAATCCGGGAGGTTAACATAATGACTCATAAAATGGCTATAATCGGATATGGTGGCATGGGATCATGGCACTGCAGTAATATTCGAAAAAAAATACCTCAAATCGAAGTTAAAGGAATATACGATATTAGAGAGGAAGCAATATCTAAAGCAAAACTCAATGATTTACATATTTACGAATCGTTGGAAGCTTTGATAAACGACAAAGAAATTGAGCTTGTTACTATTGCAACACCTAATAATTTTCACAAAACATATACCATCGCTTGTTTAAATGCAGGAAAAAATGTGGTTTGTGAAAAGCCTGTTGCAATGAATTCAGGGGAAGTAGCTGAAATGATAGAAGCTGCCAAAAAGGCAGGTAAGATTTTTTCTGTCCATCAAAACAGACGATGGGATAAGGATTATAAAATTATAAAAAAAATAATAGCAGACGAATCTATCGGGAAGCCCTATTTTATTGAAAGTCGCGTGCAAGGCTCAAGACGATCGTTACACGGATGGAGAGGCCATAAGATAAACGGAGGAGGCATGCTATTGGATTGGGGTATACACCTGTTAGATCAAATTATGGATTTGGTTGATTCACAGGTTGTATCGGTATATGCACATGTTTTAAGTATTTTCAACCCTGAAGTGGATGATAATATTAAAATATTCTTACTATTTAAAAACAATGTATCGGCACTTGTGGAAGTATCTACTAATTGTTTTATTAACTTACCACGCTGGCATGTTTCATGCTCGGAAGGTACGGCAATTATTGAGGATTGGGTATGTAACGGCAAAATGGTAAAACTAAACACTGATAGTCAAATGGAATGGGATGATGAAATAATTTATACCGAGGCGGGACCGACACGAACGATGGCTCCTCGTCCGGTACATACAACCGAAAACTTAAAATTACCGGAAATTACAACCGATTGGTCCGACTATTACAATAATATTGCATTGGCTATAGACGGCAAAGCCGATTTAATAGTTAAACCGGAACAAGCTCTCAGGGTTATGAATGTTGTAGATAAAATATTTGAATCGGGAAAAGCGGGACATAGCATAAGTTGCGAAATCTAAGAAAAATAATGACCTGTAAAAGATATCTTCTAAATGTGCTTTTTATACATAGTTATCTGTTTAAAGATAACTAAAATATAAAATTATCATTTTAGGAGTTATTGCAATGAAATCATTGCAATAATATACAATAAAAAGCAAAGGCATAATCCTTTGCTTTTGTATGTTCATATTTATGTAGTTTAAAAATTACTCTAACGGGTATGTTACATCCTTCCCGTTTCTAATTGCATATGACATTGAAATATTAATTATTCTCTCCGTTTTATCTCTTACCTGCGCATCTGTCAGACCTTGTTTAATCAACTCTTTAGCCATTGCAATCTTTTCACCCATACTTTTATTTTGTTTTATCAAAAATTCTTTGTTTCTATGAACAGTGAAGTCTTTTGATCTTAAAGCTTCAACCAAATCTCTCTCATTTTCTATTATACAATTAAACCTGGTGGCAAAAACACCTACGGAGCTTGTAGAATGTGCATCCGAACAAGCAACGGCGATCATATTTCTTTTTAATCTCACATCATTTATACCTTCCAGCATATATGCTCTAATATTCATGCTTGCAATCTCAATACCGTCTATATCTACATTAAATATCTCTTCTGCCACTACATCCTTGTATCTGTACGGGTGAGCTAAAACACAAAACCCGTCATACTTCTTAACAACCTCGACCAATTCCTTTAAAGGCATACCTTTATAGAGCTTTTCCGGTTGTATAACACCAAAAACTAAAATATCTTCCTTTTCTTGTACCGTGATTTCTACCGCACTTAATATTTTTATTTGTGGAAATTTGGTTCTTAAGGACTCAATCTCTTCAGCTGTCCAAAACACATTATGTTCGGTGATAACAAACCCGTCAAGACCGGCCTCTATAGCCGCAGTTGCAAGTTGTTCGCCTGTCATAACAGAGCACTTTGAATATTTAGATGTATGTGTATGGAAATCTATTAACATTTCTATATACCTCGTTAATTATAATTAAGTATCAAACTATTTTTATTGTACCGGTTTTTATATAAGTTTTAAATAAATAATTTTTTCTTATTTTTATTCTTAATTTGATTGCAATGTAAAAACTCATAAACTGAACTGTAATTGAGGTCTGTAACGGTTAAACTTGCATTTAAACTGTCGTGGTCAACGAGACATCCTATATAACTAAGCGAAGTAACGAACAATTGCTGTGAGTTATAGCTAAAACCAATGTGTTCGATGTTCGCCGGTATTCATAAAAAATATCGAACTGCAAATGATTGATTGAATTTAAACCGGCAATTTTAAACCTTTTATGTTTAAAATATCAAATAATCATGTTAAAATTAACTTTGAAGTTTAATATGAGTTTTATTATAGAATGTTGTTTTGAGATATATGAATAAAAATATAATAATAAAAAAGTCATATTTAAGTTAAATAATCATTATAAGGAATACAACTTATGAATATAATTACATTAGGTACAAGTCATGGCGATCCTACAAACGAAAGGTTTAGTTCTTCTACTTTATTTGAGATAAACGATTCGTATTATTTATTTGATTCAGGTCCACCTGTTAATGCACTTATGATAAGAAAACAAAAATCATTTCATAAAATCAAAGCGGTATTTATAACTCATATGCATGAGGACCATGTAGGAGGACTGCCAAGCTTAATAAAAGCTCTGATAAAAAGACCTCAAACCGGTCAGTCTACAAAAATTTATTTGCCGGAAGCTTGCGCTGTCGACCCTTTAAAAAAATGGCTTCATGCAATGCACTTAACCAAATACCCTGAACTCGTAACATTTAGGGTAACACACCAAGGACATGTGTATACCGATGATAATCTTACTGTATCGGCGATATCAACTCAGCACCTTACCAGAGACGGTGTTTCTGTGAGTTTTGCATACATAATTGATTTCAAAGGCAAGAAAGTCTTGTACACCGGTGACTTGAAATCGGATTTTTCCGACTTTCCGGAAGTAGCTTGTTCAAGGCATTTTGATATGATAATATGCGAGTCTACCCATTACAAGCCGAAAGCCGCTCTACCTGTACTTGTGAATGCAAAAACAGATCAATTAGTT
>CAZJOD010000270.1:0-3250 GCA_964547525.1 uncultured Clostridiaceae bacterium | reverse complement strand
TACTTATTTAATATAAACATATATATCTGAAATTAAATAATTATTTTTAATAAAAAGCCGGCTTATTATAAAGCCGGTTATTTTTATAAAAGAAGTTTTACAATATGAAACATATTTATTTTAAATGTGATCGTTTTTGTTGAAATAATTTCATTTAAGAGATTATAATAGGCAGAGAATGTGGAGCTCTGAATTTCGGAAACATTGTTGGTAGTGTGAAATTAAACTGTGCGCATTTTAATTGTACTTTACCGTTATTTGACAAAAGAACTCATTAAACCTATAATGTTATTAACAATAATGCTTTGGATTGCAGGTGATGAATGTATATGGTTAAGGATGAAGATGGTTTATATACTTATGAATTCTCTGATGTGGAACATCAAGCCGGCATTCCTATTCCTCCTCAGCGAAGTAACAATACCGGACAAAGGACAGATCAAGATATTAAATCAGTACATTTTGAAAAAAAAGACGGTGGAAGTAAGGATTTATTAAGCGGTATAAGCAAAGACAGATCGGAAAAGCTAAAAAATCTCTATAAATCGGTTTTAGAGCTAAAGCGTGAACCAATGAAGGCGGGATTTATAGAACTGGCACGTAAGTATGAAAATGTAAAAGTTGATAATGCAGAGCATATACCTTTCAGCTGTTACTGGCCATCCTATGAGACAATGACCCAAAAGCAAATAGAATGGTTTTTTTTCTGGAGAGACAAGGTTCGTTCAAGTATATACCCGGATACCGATCTTTCGTATGTGTTTTTACACATTTATGAGTTGATTAATCAAATTGGGGTAAAGAATTCGGAAGACGGTTTTTCGCAATTATGTAAATTGTGGAGTAATTACAGAGATCGATACCCTTCTCTTGATCGTTATCTTGTTACCTGGGTACAGGATTATATACACATTTATATGAAAGATAACTTATATGATTTGTTGAATTATATACCTGATCAGAACCTTCTATTTCTTTTCCCGGACTACATGGTAATAGAAAATATTTATAAGTCCAATTGTACAATGCCCTTAGAATTTGTAAGCAGATTTTCTGATTATGATTTTTTGAAAAGTAAGTTTTGTATAAACGATAATGAAAACCGGTTACTTAGATATATACCCGGAGTATTTGGGTATATTAATCAATACCTTCTGAAAAAGGAAGGAAGGGGAATTTTTGAAATATACAAGCCTCAAGAGGAGAAGATTCGTAATAGATTACCTTTTCAAAACGCCATATATCATGGAAATGTGAAATCAATTAAAGTTGAACCGTTTCTCTATGTTGAGAATAGAATACTCAGAATATTTTTCACATCTGTAATTAAATACCTTGAGAACAGACTAAGACAATTAGCCGGTTATAAAAGCAGACTAAGAGGTTTCATATTAAGAGAGGAAATGATTGATGTTATCGATAGGTTTGTAGATGAACAAATTATAAAGGAAAAAGCGGAAAAGAGTTCGATAAAAATTGAAATAGACAGGGAAAAGATCATGAAGCTCATTCATGATTCTAACGTAATAAGACAAATGTTGCTTGATGGCATACCTGAAAATTTACAAAGAAATGATACATATATTGAAAATGACATAAAAATAGATATATCAAAGACTGAGAAAGAATATTCATATATAATAAATAATGAAGCAGAAGATAAAAATATTTATTGCCCCGAGCGGCGTGAAATATATGAAAATAATTATTTAACGTTAGAAAATATTAACAATACGGATAAAGACAGTAAATTATCACCTCATGAAGGGATAAATACAATCGGTGTTAATGATGATTTGTTTGATTTAGTCAAAAGTTTGGACGAGGAAAGCAGGAATGTTGTAAAATTTATCATTAATAATAACTATGAATCAGAAGACTGTGTTCTGGCCAATGCCTTTCCGGACATATTTTTGCAGCCGGTAATTGATGGTATTAACGAATCTGCCGTCTTAACAATTGGTGATATTCTCTTTGTATGTGAAAGTGGAGTATGGATTTTATGTGATGATTATAGAGATGATTTGTCATTAATTTTTAAAGTATTGTAAATGTATAGACTCTACTGCATTGAATCATATTAATAGTTTTGATGCTGCAAATATCAACTTTATATTTTACGGTTATCTATAATATATTTGGTTATAATCGAAATAAATTATAGGTAAACCGGATATAAAAATAATTTATTCTTAATAGAAATCAGCTGTTTATCTTGAATTTTATTACATTATGCATTATATTAATAGTACACAAACAAATGTTTGAAAATAACCGATTCCGGAAAAAAGGGTGATAACATTGAATGAAGTAAAAATACCAAAAAGAATATCTACAGCGTTATTAAATTCTCTAAGCTCGGGGGTCACACCTAGAATAGGCCTAGAGTACATAGCCGTGGGCAGGAAGGAAGAGATTGAATCGTTACTTGGCGATCTTGCCAATATAATGGAAGGCGGATCGGTTTTTCGATTTATTGTCGGACGGTATGGAAGCGGGAAAAGTTTTTTGCTTCAGATAATACGAAATTATGCAATGGAACGGAATTATATAGTGACCGATACAGATTTTTCACCGGAAAGAAAACTGATAGGTAACAAGGGGCAGGGTCTGGCTACATACAGACAACTTATGCAGAACATGTCTTCGGGGGTACGCCCCGATGGTGGTGCATTAACATCCATATTGGAAAAATGGATATCAACGATTCAATTTAAAGTAATGAAAGAAATGTCTCTTACTCCTACAGACAAAGCGTTGGATGTACAAGTGGAGTTAAGAATAATGGAAGATATAAGTAAAATGGACTCCATGGTTCACGGATTTGATTTCTCTAAGGTTCTTACGGCTTATTGGAGGGGATTCAAGTCAAGATCGGACGATCTTAAAAATTCAGCACTTAAATGGCTAAGAGGTGAATACACCGGCAAAACGGAAGCATACAATGATTTGGGTGTACGAATAATTATAGACGATGATACTTGGTTTGACTATATTAAAATTTTTTCTTCTTTTGTTAAGGAACTTGGCTACACAGGTTTTTTAATGTTACTTGATGAAGGCGTTAATCTATATAAGATTACACATTCTGTATCTCGAAATAACAATTATGAGAAATTACTTAATATGTTCAATGATACGATGCAAGGAAAAGTTAACGGCTTGGGAATTTATTTATGTTGCACACCTCAGACAGTAGAAGATATGAGAAGGGGTTTGTTCAGTTATGAGGCGTTAAGGACAAGACTTG
>CAZJOD010000269.1:0-3263 GCA_964547525.1 uncultured Clostridiaceae bacterium | reverse complement strand
CTATATGCTTATAATACAACATTAGAGTTAACTAAAAAGACAGGTTATGTTTATACTAAAAACAACCTGTCTTTTTATTAGTAAATTATAATTTCCCGGAATTAAAAATTAGGAACATATTTAAAAGGTTACTGCTCATCGGAAACTAATTTCTTGTTATAATATTTCTGAATGATATTATATTACAATATCATAAAAATATATTAAATAATGGTTACAGTTAAATATATTTCTAAACTATATTGACAGTTTTATGCAATAATGAAATAATTTCTAATAGAATATAGGGTTATATTAAATGAAAATTAAATAAGGGGGTATGTTATGAATCTAAGAAAACAGGTATCATTAATTGTGGTTCTTGCCATGCTTTTCTCATTTGCCGTACCGGTTAATACGGCAAAGGGTTTTTCAGGAAGCGGACAAGAGTTAATGCATTCCATAGTACAAGAGTTATATGCACGGATGGCGGAAGAATTATTATCTTGCATACAAGACAGTAATATTGACGAAATAGTCGCTATAATTCGACATGACATGGAATTATTTAAAATGATGAAAGAAAAAGCGGAAGAGTTTAATGAGGCCGGTACGATTTCTGAAAAAAAGGATATTATTCTCGATATACTCGAAGATATAAAGGAATTGTACATAGCGGACATAGCGGATGTTAATGATTACATAACTTATGTTTCGGATTTTTTAGAAGAGAATGATGTTGATAATGCATTCGATTTAATTGATTTATTCATTGCCAATGATTTTCAAACGGTTTTGGATATCTTAAAAACATATACTTTTGACATATCGGGCTATGTGTTTAATGATAAGAATGCTAATGCGACCTGGGATGACGGAGAAAACGGAATCAAAGATCAATCGGTATTAGTCATACCGGTAGATATACTACCCACATTGATAACGGAGTTGACTCCTATCATATCACAATTATCCAACCTGGATTTAAATAATCTTAATCTGGGTTCTCTTTTAAAACAAGTAAATACTTTGGCGCAGATAGTATGTAATACCGACAGCTCGGGTAAATTCACCGCACCGAGTAAATCTATGGGTTTTTACATAATATTACGTTCACCTGTCGCACTTCCGTTTAATAATGGAAGTCTTGATTATGAGCAATTGCCCGATATGTCATTTGATGTAGAATATGAAGAAACCGGTTCTGTTACAAATCCTTATGTAACAAAATTGATAGCATATCTGCCCGAACTTTTAAATTCTCTCACTAGTGTTCTGTCAGGAATATCTGAGACGGACATTGACTTTGACAGTTTATTGGGAGTCGAAGGAATCAATACAATTTTTAACTTACTTTTTAACAGCGGTTCAGACGGATTGGATTTGACCGGAATTTTGAACGGTATTGGCGGAAGCATACCAGGAATTTATTTTACCGTAGCAAGTCCTTACGGAAACTTATACACATTTAATAACGGAACTTTCAATTTCAGACCTCAACTTCTTTTCAGTATAAGAAAATTGAATGTTGTCAGTGGATATGTTTTTGAAGATACTAATGAAAACGGTGAATATTACGGAGGTGTATTTGGTTCCGGAATTTACTCAAATGGTAGAAATGGTGTTACTGTTTATCTTTTTAAAAAAACCGTTGACAATCAATTTACAGAAATTTCACAAAAAAAGACCTCTGCGGAAGGTTTTCTATCGATTCTCGGCATAGGTAGTCCCGGAGCATACGGTTTTACACTCAAATATGATAAAACATATTGTTTGGCGATAAAAAAAGACGATACCGGTTTACCCGGAGGTATTATTAAGACAAATAAGAGTAATTCACCACCTGAAGTTTTATCTGATTATTACGTCATATCGGAATTTAATACAAATTCGCAAGAGCAGACAGTGTACAGTAATGTTAACTTTTGGTACAGAAGGCTTAACGTTCTTGAAGGCAGTATTAGTTCACTAGCTCAAAAATTCAAGTATACATTAACGAACAAAACACAAGTGAACATTACTTGTGAATATATAATAAATAATGGTGATGTGGTACAAGCAACTGTAAGTAAAAGGGGACTAATATCGTATGGTACTTTGAATAAAGAACTACCAATGATTGAAGGAGTAAACACTTTCACATGGAGATCGTCAGCTGTTAATGAAGATAATGAAGTCGTTTACAGTGATTGGGAGACCTTGACAGAAACCGCATATAAGATAACAACGGTTATTGTAAGTGATCCTAACATACAAGGTGAAGATAAATCCGATACGGCATCATATCTTTTGAGTTCTTCACAAAACAGAACAGTCACAATTACACCCGCATCCGGTCATGAAGTAAAATCTGCAACCGTAAACGGTAATCCTGTTACTGTATCCGGTAACAAAATCACAATATCAAAACCTACAGAAAATAAAAGCATTATAGTATATATCGGTCCTAAGTCTTATACCGTGACCAAAAACGTAACCGGTGGAACAACCGATGCCGGGAGTACCGCTGTACATGATACCGATTTTACATTTACGACAGCTGTATCTTCGGGTTATAACCCTTCCTCGGTTACAGTAAGCTATAAGGTAGGTTCAAGTTCACAAAAACAAATTCAGCCTGTAGGCGGAGTTTATAAGATACCCGGTAACGAAATCACCGGTAACATAACAATAACCGTAACTTTCGCATTAAATTCAAACCAATCTGCTCCAACTGAAACATTGACCGGCGTTGTGCCTACAAGCTACGGATTAAGCGACGGTAAAATAACCGGTACAACCACAGCAATGGAATACAGATTATCTACAGATACGGATTATACGGCTGTTACAGGTAATGAAATTACCGGATTACTCCCAGGAACATATTATGTTAGGTATGCTGCAAAAACCGGATTTAACGTAGGAACGGATAAGGAAATTATCGTAGGTCAAGGCCCTAACGTTGACCAAGGTATTCCGATTGAAACACTGACCGGTATCGCTCCTACAAGTAGCGAAGAAATTGACGGTATAATCAACGGAACAACAGCAGCTATGGAATACAGGCTAGTAACAAATTCTGTATATGTAAGTGCAGGCGATGGTAAGACTATTCGCCTTATTCCCGGATCTTACTATGTAAGATATGCTGCAAAAGAAGGTTTCAATGCCGGACTCGAGATTATAATAATAGTGCCGACATATGAGGCAACAACAAAAGAAGATTCCAAAGTAATTGTCATAGTCAACGATAAACAAGAAAGTCTTGGTGAAGAAACTTGGAGTGAGGAAGGTGACAATAG
>CAZJOD010000268.1:0-3278 GCA_964547525.1 uncultured Clostridiaceae bacterium | reverse complement strand
CATCTGTATATGGTTTCACTTTTCCCTCTGTGATACGGATTGACAAATTCCCAAACAACTTTATTATCACGGGTAACTTCAAACAATCTTTTTCTATTACCTTCACATATCAGTGTGTTCCCGTTAGGCAGTCTTTGAGCGCTAGAGATGTACTGACTAAAAAACGATTCTTTCGGTTCGGCTGTATATTCCCATTCTATCTCCCCTGTTAAAGGATTTAACTCGATAACTCTTGAATAACCCCTCAAAGTACCGTTATCAAAGATTAAAACATTGCCGCTTTCGAGCATATGAGGTTTATGTTGCCCGTCAATGATGCCCGGTCCCCAAGCCCAAACTATACGACCGGTTTCTCTTTCTATAACTCCGATCACATCCAGGCTTCTGTATGAAATAAATATATTGCCGGGTTTAAATACGGCTGTACCCTTTGTTTGTTTTTCAATTTCATATGTTTTATTCGGAGGAATAATTTGTGCCGTATTATTATGTGCCCAGTCAAAAGCAAATTGTCCTTGTATTCTGTCCTGAACAAAATTCCATTGCTTAACATCTAACAAGTCTTTTAATTCGGCAATATGCTCTTCACCTTTCCACTCCCATATTAAATCTTTGTTTCGATTTATTTCAATAATGTACGGATGTCTTTTTAATTCTTTTCCAAGCTCCGGCCACATGTATTCGGTTATTGTATTTATTAATATATTGTCATTTTCTAAAACTTGAAATTCATGGTCTGTTCTGCAGCGATAATACCATAGAACCTGACTGTCAGGACTTATTTCGGTTAAACCCGCTTTCCCGGTATCAACTTCACTTCTATCGTGAGTAGGAACCATCAAATTTCCATTAGGCAATAAGTGGCAGTATGATTGAAGCGATGAAGCTACTTTCCACTCATGTACAATTTCTCCCTCCATATCTATCAGATATATCGGGTGTTCCTTTTCACCGGTTTCACTAGGCCCTCTTGCCGTAGGACAAAATAAAGTATACCCTTTATACACCTTTTCTTTGTCATAAACTCTTATACCTTTCATAATAAACCTCCCGGAATTTAAAATGGTGATGAAAAAAATATTTTCTCCCTATACCTATAATTATACACTATTTTTAATAGAGTTGAAAAATGTATACCAAAATTTTATAACTTTACATACCTTTTTGCAGCTTCAAAATATTCTTTTACATTTTGTTCGGGAGTTCCGTCTCTTATGGAATCACTGGTTCCTAATATGAATCTGCCGTCGTATCCGGCTTTCTCAACCGCTTCGCGCACAGTTTCTCTAATCATTTCAGGTGTTCCTAGTTTTAGCACATATAAAAGATCAACATAACCTTTTAATACAATCCTGTCACCCACCAATTTTTTAGCCGCCGCCAAATCAATGTCACCTACAGGAGGAGGAGTTAAAGTTTCCAGCACATCCGCTCCTGTATCCGCATAATCTTCTATAACTTGCATAAACTTTCCGTCGTCATACAGGTCGTATGTAGCACCGTAGCTGTGAACCAATTCAACATGCCTTTTCATCAAAGGAATGAATTTCTCTCTAGAAATTTTCGGAGACCAACCTGAACTTAATGAAGTATAGAACCAACTGCCGAAGATATGTTTTACCCCGGCTTCAAGACAAGCTTTGGTTTCAGCCATTACATGATCCATATAAAATTCCAAAACAGCATCGAAAAGTTCCGGATCCTCATAATAATCAACCATTAAGTTTTCCATCCCCCGAGCGTCACCTGCTCGTTTATCGATTGGACTGCGTATTACTATCTGGATAATCCCTTTGTCTCCTAAGATTTTCTCGGCATTCAAAAACCCTTGTGTATTTGTGTGCTTAAAAGGATCGGGTAACAAATATACAAGTTTTTCAAGATCGCTTTTATCTTTGATCAACCATTCGGTTTTTACAGGATTGGGACTTACTCCGTATTCTCTTCCGGCAGGAGGTATCATTGTTACATCTTGCAACCTTCCTGCAGGAGTATGAAATATCCGCTTAACAATTTTTAAATCCCTGTCTTGGCCGACCTCGGTTTCGATTTTTACAAGGTCTGTATAAGGAAGTTCCGTAAGTACCGATTCGGTGGGATTTGGTAGTGATGATCCCATCGTAAAAGATATGTCATATTCATATTCTTTTTGAAATCTGATATGTGATTCTAAAGATGAACTTCCATACTTGCCCATTAAAAAAGCACCTATTCTGGGTGAAACCGGTATCCTGTCGGCCACCCCACCTCTCATAACCGCTTCAAGCCTTTCTTTGCTTGTCATTTTCATAATATGTCCCCTTTCATATATTAAGCCAGGTGAGAAAGCTTATGAACCGTGTTTTCATAATAAAACCGGATATTTCTCAAGCCTTTAGCCAATCTGTCAGGTTCTTCTGTATATGCTCCACATTCCATGGAATAATAACCGTCGTATCCGGCTGATATTAATATATGAAACACTTTTTCGAAATCAACGGCACCATATCCTATAACAGTGTCAAGAAGATAGTCGCCGTTATTTGTCAACAACCATTCGTTTCCCGGATACAATCCAGCTCCGGGTTTTAATAAATAATCTTTTACATGCAAATGTTTAATAAAAGGAGCGAACCTACCTACAAAACTTTCCGGTTTTTCTCCTACAAACATAATGTTGCCCACATCCGCTACAAGTCCGTGGTTAGGGTGGTCTAAGACCGATAAATATTCATCAAAACGCTCAATACCGTTCATTATAAAACCTTGATTTTCATTTAAAACCATAATGCCCTTTTCACCGGCATAATCACAAACTTCCCTTTCGGCTTTGACAATTCTATTAATAATTTTAGCTACCGGAATCGGTTCAAAACGCCAATGCAACGCCGAACCTAATGTATGGTGAAGAAAAGGTGAGCCTACAATTTTAGCCACATCAACATATTTTTTTAGCTTTTCCACTTCAATAGTATTATCTTCACGTGTCAAATTAGCTCCTACCGATATGCAACCGATATCCATTTGTTTTATCCCGGCATATTCACCGATTGATTTAGCCGCATCGGTATCAGGCGATATCAGCTCACAAGCGGTATATAATTCCACCGCATCAAACCCCACAGCTTTGGCCTTATCAATGATTTGTGTATATGATTGCCCTTTTTTCGGGAAATTAAAAAAACACGTTTTCATAAATTATGCTCCGTCCTATGTAATTATATCAATGATATCACAACGTATCCTATACACAAAAGAAGAATTGGTGAATAAACCGGTATAATATGACGAAGGAGTTT
>CAZJOD010000267.1:0-3283 GCA_964547525.1 uncultured Clostridiaceae bacterium | reverse complement strand
ATGCGACCGATATTGCATTTTTACCTATTAGACCGAAAAGTCCTATATTTAATCCGTTATCCAAAGTTATAATATGATTTTTTTTATACAGACCTGATGTGCTCATGGGATGGTTTTCATCAATCAGAGTATTAGCAGCTATAACGGGCATTATTGAATGAGCCTCGGGATATCCTGCATTTATCAGATATTTCGTTAATACGTCGGTTCCATAATCGTATTCATGATTCCCAATTGTCACTGCATTATACCCTATTATTTGTTTTATAGACAGCTCAGGTGCATATCCTCTTGGAATAAGCCAGCTAAAAGCGGTTCCCCCCATAAAATCTCCTGCATTAAGCAATATCACGGATTCATTTACCGCTTTCTTTTCATAACGTATTTGTTTAACCAAAGTAGACAATCGGGCATATCCGCCTATCGAAGGATTTTGTATGCCCGATATGTAGTCTGTTGTAGAAGAATGTGGAATAATTGATGAGTGTTCGTCGTTCGTATGTAAGATTGTAAAATAAATATCCTGATTAATATTGTCGGTATATACCGTGTTCACCACGGTTATCAGAATAGTAATTATTATTAATAAAGTTAGTGCAGGTTTAAACGAAACTTTGAATTTACCCATAGCGTCCGCCTCCTCGTAAGGATTTATATACGCATATTATATCAGTTATTATACATGAATTAATAATCTAAACAAATATATATGACATAAAAATTTATAGTTTTTATGTCATACTATCCATAATTATACTCTAAATATACATTAATATATAACTGTTCTAAAAAAGCTTTCTTTTATAAAAAAGAAAGCTTTAAATAATCTATGTTTTCACTGCAATAAAATAAAGTTTTTTTGCAGTAGAATCAACTATATAAACAGATAAAAATAACAAGATATTGAATTTATTTTTTCAATTTATCAGTTATTTGATACCGCTATAATACTGGAATGTTTTTATGTCATCGTTATTCCAAACTTCGACCCATTCTTCCAAACCTGCAGCATATATTTGATCTATATATTGTTCCCATTCAGTTTCAATATTTCCGATCTGACCGGACCATACCTTTGATTTAAAACTACTATGTACGGTATTAATCTGACTTTGTGTCTCATTTTTCAGTTTTGTAAAATCGGTATACATTTGCAAAGGCATAGTAAAATTGGAATAATATTTATCAGGTCTTATCCATAAATTGTTTCCTTTATAACCTTCTGCGTTATATTTATCCCAAAAATCCATGAACTGTATGGAAAAAGCGTCAAAGCTCATATATACTTTATTATCACTGATAAAATTTATATTTCCAAATTGACCAAATCCGGTTGTAGTTCCTTTACCGGCATATTTCGCGGGGATCTTTGTAGCATCAGTCATTATTACAGGACTGTTAAAAGATTCACCTGCCCACTTATAATGAACACCTTCGATACCAAACTTATAACGTAACCAATCATCACCAAAATATGCATATTCTAATAAATGGAATATTCTGATAAGCTTATCGTCTGAAACATTGATTCCTATGGGATACATGTACGGACCCCAGTTATATGTAGAATAAGGTCTGTATTTTCCATCATCCCCTGGTACCGGCGTTACGACAAATGTCGCATTAGGTTCGTTTGCCAATATGGATTGTGGTGGGTAATCTAAATTATCGGCGACATAACCTAAAAGTCTTCCTCCGCTTAATGTATTCATATATCCGGTTTTACCGGTAGCCCATATGTTCCTTAATTCAATATTATAAGCCAATTCTTTTGGTATCCATCTCATATATCCCTTATCTAACATTTCGGATAAAAACTTGAACATATCTTTATATGGCGAATATGCATAATACGGTACATAATCACCTGTCAATGGATCCAGATATAAATGATTACCGTCAATATCAAATCCAAACATGCAATATGAAATATATCCGTCATACCAAGTATCCGAAAATCCCGTACCATATGTGTCATCCACACCATTTCCGTCCGGATCATCCTCGGTAAATGCTCTTAAGACTTCTTTGACATCATCTATTGAAAATTTAGTTGTTGTAAAATATAATCTGTTGTCCCATTCATCTTTTACCGCACTATCCATTACAGTCAAGTTATCTAATTTATAACCTAAGCTTTCCAACCAATCCAATCTCCACATGGGTACATGGCCTGTATGAGTTGCCATACATGAAAAAATAGTTAAAGCGTAATACTCATCTTCAGTTCCTTCCACTTTATTAAAGTGAAATCCCAACGGATCTCTTTCCAACGCTTTATAATAACTCGGATAATATTGTTTGATCATACTCATTGGAACTGTTCTGCTTAAACCTTGTGCATACAAGTATTGACCTGTGGTGTAGTAAAAACCGTAATCCGGTACATCTCCGGCAGCAAGCATCATTTGCACTTGCTCCATATTTTTTGAGTCAACAAGTATATTCCACATTTTTAGATCGACGTTGAATTTTTCTTCCAATTCTAATTCATCCCATCTACCCTCTTCATATAAATGCGAAGTATATGTACCTACCAACCAATTGATTTCCATCTTTTCTGCAAACGGATTGACAATTTGCGTAGTTGTTTGAGCTTGAGTTGTTGTTTCCGCTTTTGTAGTCGTCACACTCTTTGTTGTCTGAGAAGCTGTTGTCGTTACTTCAGTTTCACTTTGTAACGGATCTTCAGTTTCTGTTTGAGCGCATGCGGAAAAGCTAAAAAGCATTGCCATCGTAACTAATAATACAAATAACCTTTTCATTGTGTATCCTCCCGTTTATTATCAATAATTATATATTAAACCATTTTTTCGATTTTGTTAATATCTTTTACAAAATTTTTTATATATCGTTTTTTATGTATGGTTTAACATTATAAATAAAATTCTTTGGAATTCATCTTCAGATGAAGCTATAAAACTTGCTGGTAAAAACAAATTAAAAAAAAGAAAAAGATATAATAGAGAACATAATAATCTTTGCATGTTTTATTCGGAAGAATTCTAATGGAAGTTCATAGAGCCAATAGGGAACATATAAAAAATCATAAATACAGAAGAATCATTTGCTATATACTTGGAATTCTTGAAACACTTTTTATTTTTCGTCTAATTTTAAATTGCTAGGAGCAAATCCGGAGAGCGGTTTTGTATCATTTATTTATTCACTAACCGGAGTTTTTCTTAATCCTTTCAACGAAATATTCCGATCTGCAGTAAACGAGGGAATCTGTGCTTGAACCTTCAACTGTTATTGCAATGATCGTTTATGCTTTGATTGC
>CAZJOD010000266.1:0-3287 GCA_964547525.1 uncultured Clostridiaceae bacterium | reverse complement strand
TTCTTTTGATTCATCGAGAGCCATTAAATCAAGGGACTATCCCTATATTCATTTTCTAGATATTAAACTTTGTGAAAGTCCGGTAATTCTAGCTATCTGTCTTTGAGAAACCCCTCCTATCCCCTTTATTCTTTTTATAAATTCATCTCTCTTATCCGCTTTAAAACTTTTAATCTGAGCAATATTAACTCCTGATAAAAGTTTATTTATTTCCATTCTTGCTTCTTCGTCAGTAAGTTTTTTTCTAACGGTATCGTCCAAACATTTATCTTGGTTTTGCGCTTCATTAAATTCTTTAAATCCTTTTATGGACGTTTCATAATCAGATGAAAACAAACCTAATATTAGACTTCTGTCCAAAAGACTGTACGGGTATATTCTATTTGTATAATAACCCTCACAGCTACTCCATTTCCAATCACATGCATGTATAATTAATCCTGATTTGACCGGATTTTGATGAATATATCGAATAACTGTCATAAGGTATTCTGTAGTCTCTACATTTTCACTTTTATACCTATCCTGAAACAAGTGGCCCGTTGTATTGTATTTTGCATGATAATATGAAACGAAACTGACACCTATACGTTTCATTATTTTAGAAAGCGGTTCTTGGCCTTCCTCCATTAGTAAGTGCACATGATTGTCCATAAGACACCAGCCGTAAACTTTAAATTTTATTATTTTCTTATATTTGTAAATAATTTTAAGAAATATATCTTTATCCTCGTCGTCATGGAATACCTCACCTCTATTTGTACCGCGAAGAATTATATGATATACACCGGTAATACTTTTTTGTCTTGCTGTTCTTGGCATTTTTAATTGCATCCTTGTCATTTGTTTTTATTTAATATATCTATTATAATTGTATCAGATGATATAAGTTTTCGAACATACAAAATTCGACAAAAAATATCATTGTAGCAATACATGAATTGAAACAAAGCTAAAATGACCTGAATATCTAAAATGATAAAGTAATATTATATAAATGAATCAAAAGAACCGTCCCCACGATTTACCAACGATTTATTAGGAGTATAAGATATTATGTTAAAAGAACAAAAAAATATGAAATCAATATACGAATACATCAGTTCTCTACCGGTTTTTTCTGATCATGAACATCATCAGACTGATGAGTTTTTTGCACAAGGGATGAGCTTAGATAAAGCATTGAAAAATTCTTACGTCAGTTGGACGGGATATGTTCCTGACGGTACCGTGAAATCACGTAAAGCACTGCTTGACAATGTTTTATTTAATTCCTACTTTACGTGGTTTGAAAAAGGATTGCAAAAGGTTCACAACATTGACGAAGACATAACTTTAGAAACCTGGGATTACATTTCTGACAAGATTAAAGTGGCATATGAGCGAGATTTAAATTTTCATTGGAATACATTAATAGAAAACGGATATGAAAAGCTTGTTCAGGATTCTTTCTGGAATCCAGGTAGTGATGAAGGTCACGATGATGTATTTATTCCCGCTTTTAGGATAGATAAGTTTATGTACGGTTATCATAGTGAGTCGATAGCACCAAATAATTTCATACCCTGGAGCAGATATGGCTTTGTCGGTGGAAGTCTTAACGATTATGTAGAAATGATGAACGATATAATCAAGATACAACATAGTAAAGGTAAGGTTGCCGCCTTTAAATGTGCAGAAGCATATAACCGTTCAATTAACTTTTTGCCTGATGATTATGAATTAGCCAATAAAATATTTGGAATACATCCGAACGACATCTCACCGGAACAGAAAATTATATTTGGAAACTATATCTTTAATCGATGTTGTGAGCTTGCTGCAGAACTGGATGTTCCGTTTCAAATTCACACCGGCTTGGCCCGATTATCCGGATCTCAACCGATGATGTTTGAACCTATTATAGAAAAACACAAGAAAACGAAATTCGTACTTTTTCACTCCGGCTTCCCTTGGACTCATGAGGTTGCAGGCCTTGCCCACAACCACACGAATGTTTTGCCAAGTCTTACGTGGACAGCAACTATATGTACTTCATCGGCCGTGCGTGCTTTACATGATTATATCGAGGTAACATCATCAATCGATAAGATTACCTGGGGAAGTGATTGTTGGGTTGCAGAAGAAAGCGTAGGCGCAATGCTGGCATGGCGCTATATCGTATCAAAAGTGCTCAGTGAACGTTTTACCGAAGGATTGATAAAGGCTGGCCAAGTTGAAATTTTAGCTGAAAAACTTATGTTTAGGAATGGACGAAAAATCTATTTACATTAGGTAAGTGGACGGTTCCTCCGATTCATCGATAACCAAAGAATAAAAAGGACTGTCCCCAATTATTCGTTCTCCTACTATAAAGAATCGTCGGATATAATAACGCAATGAATAAAGATTCATGCTTGAATGGGTAATGAAAAATATAGTAAAATTATGCTAAAAACAGTTAAGTTCATTTTGATTGATAAACCATTTTGGATGAATTTAATATAAGCTATGTATTTTTTATACATAGTTTTAATGTATAAAGTTTTAATGTATAAAGAAAGGTAATTAATATGAGAGTTTTATTTGTATCGGCTCATCCTGATGATATTGAATTTCGTATGAGTGGAACAGCGGCAAAATATAGAGCGAAGGAGATGATGTCTACTACCAGATTGCTACCGACGGTCAAAGAGGCGGTTCTACGACAGGAAAGTACGGTCTGGAACTCGCAGAAATTCGTAGGAAAGAAGCGCAAGCCTCAGCCGCACTTATAGGTGCAAAAGTGGAGTTTTTAGGTTTTGAGGACCACAGGCTTATGAACGACATAAAAACTTATGAAAAAGTTGAAAACGCCATTAAAAATATAAAAGCCGATGTCGTATTCACCCTCAGCTTGAATGATTATCATATGGACCATAGGAATATTTCGCAGATTGTTGTTGATACGGATTTAGATCCGCTATTTATGTGTGATACATTAATCGGTATACAATTTGAACCGGAATTTTATGTTGATATAACGGAATTTTCTGAACTGAAAAAGAAAATGTTAAGTGAACACAAGTCTCAAAACTATGAAGCACTAATAGAGTATAATGAAGTGGTAAGTCGATTTAGAGGATTACAATATTCCGGAAAGGTCAAATATGCAGAAGTATATCGACTCTTTAAAAGAAGTAATTGGATGAATGCATACGAACTTCTACCAAAATAAATATAATGATTCTACTGCAAAAACGTTATTCTATTACAATAAATGCACGAATATTAAACCTAAGTTGTAGAATCAATTGGTGAAGGTATTT
>CAZJOD010000265.1:0-3332 GCA_964547525.1 uncultured Clostridiaceae bacterium | reverse complement strand
TTTCAGCGGCAGTTTAGAAACATCACTTATACTATTATCTTGAGTGCTTTTATTTTTTGTTTTATACATATCTTATTTCTCCTTTTGGTTTTTAATCGGTATTTATTTTTAATATAGACAGGCAAATCGGTTTGCATATCCTGCAATACCGATTAACCTGTTTGTCAATCCAAGTATATGTATTTGTTTTATGTTCACACTACATTACAATTCTTGAACCTGAAATAATCAGATCATATGAATTAGTATTAGGCAAATAGCGTTTATTAGAAAAAGGAAGCCTTTCTTGTTCAAGTTCCTCCAACGTTTGTATCTCACCGTCCAAGTATGTGTTTAACCTCTTTATAATTGTGTCTATGCGCATAACAACACCACCGTACTTTATATCAAATAATTCCCAACCGATTGGATTATACATTTCCATCCATAGATCCATGTGATATTCTTTAAGGTTTACGATTCTTTGTCTCAAGTCAGGCAGTATATCGTTAACAGCAACTTTAATAAAATTTATATCTTTTTCATCATAAGCTTTTTTTATTTGTACACCTATGGATGATTTTAATATTAATGCATAACAAGCTTTAGAAATAAATTCAAATATAAAGTTCCATTCACCGTTTCTTTTTGCATATACACACATTTTCTCGTACATTAATTCATAATGTTTCAAAGTATCAATATCTTTTATATGCCAATCAAACATACCCATGAATATATCCTGCCATAATAAATATTTTGAGCAATTTGCTATGTCATTTTGAGTTCTATCAAATCTATTTATATATTCACTCTCTAAAAAATCTTCATATTTTCCACCCGTAAAATATTCAAAATTACCTTTTAGCCGGTCTATTTCTACTTTCTCGTTATAACTGTGCTCTGCGTATAATTGCAATCCTAAAATATTTGCAAATATATTGGCTTCAGCACCGCAGTCACCCCATACGGTAGCAAATACTTCTTTTATACCGGCAGCTTTACAACCCAATAAAGCTGCATTTGTTGTTTCAAAAGTTCTTTCATAATGTACGGAATAGCCCGACCAGCCCCAAATACCTCCCGCAAATATGGGGTCGGACCCAAATTTACGATGTGAATTTATCATCTGTACATATTTTTCCGGATCTTTCGTGTCATAATCCCAGTAAACCAATTGCAGGTCCTTGGGAAAAGAATCAACTACTTTTTTGGGAAACTCCAATTCAGGGGCAAAATAAGAACCGTTGGGAGTTCCTGCTCTGTAGAACATGTCACTCCATATCATAGGACGATAGCCGTGTTTTCTAACTATATCCATTACTTTGTCCAAATGATATACCATAATATCAAATTTCTCTTTGAAACCGTTTCGTTTCAAATAATTACCCAACCCCAAACTCCAAGCCTCATCCATACCTAGATGTATCCTGTCTGTTCTAAAAACACCTTTTATGGTTTTTAACATGGCTTCTATTAATTCATAAGTTTTGTCACACCCTACAAGCAAAGTTTCCTTGTCGTCGCGAAAGCTGCCTGTAAAGGACCATTTAAGAAAATCTCCAAGGTGTGCTAATGTTTGTATACAATGAATTAAATCTATACCGAACTTTTCGGCATATAAATCACATTCTCTCCAATGGCTCATATCATATTTCGGTCTCATATATCCAAAATAAGGTTCTCCGTCTATTTTATAATTATCTTCGGTATATATCATTAGCATGTTCAGACCCATAGTCGCCATAAGCCTTATCATCCGTTTAATATATTTAACGTTCAAAGCGGCGCTTCCCTGTGCGGTATCAAACATAAGACCGTTTGTATCGAAATATAAATTCTCTTCTATATGAAATGACTTTTTACCTTGTTTTATATTCTTCAAAGCTAATGCCAGTGCTCTGTAGAACATAAACTTTTTATCATATGAGATATGTATAAGGTTTTCTGCACCATGGATAATAATTTTTTTATTAAAATTTTTAGATACCTCTATAGTATACTCATTTGAATCTAAAATAAAATCCTGTTCTTTTTGTAATAGGGACACTCCTTCTTGTATTTCATTAAAATCACCCGATAAATTTATTCTTATCATTAGAAACCTCCAATAGTATAAATATTTATCACTTATTAATAGATATAAATAATCTTATTGCATTATTAATTACAATTTAGTCAAACCATTCATCTTCAGGATCAAAAGCGGGAACCGGGATGTTCACTATTTTCATTTCACCTTTAGCCCTATGCCTGCAGCCCGGTTTTATTAGAACCGCACTGTGTTTTGTAACGGCTATATCATTGCCGTCTAACTCCATAAATCCTTGCCCTTCAAGAATAAAATATATTTCGGTTAATTTTTTATGGTAATGTACCTTAGAATCTTTTTTTATATCTACCATATGTATTGATGCAATACGATCAATATCCGTAGTAAACGCTCTTCTTGTAAATCCACAGGGACACTCAACCGGATCTATTTCATCCATATGTACTATATCGTACTTCTTTTGCATAACGCATACCCTTTCATTTTTATTTAATTATATCATAAGTATTTTAGCTCGCAAGAAATATATAGTTTTTAGTTGTGTTTCTACTGTATAAACTTTATTTTATTGCAATAAAGGAGCGAACATTGAACCTAAATACCATATACCTCCACATAAAACGATTTTGATTCCAAAACCTGTTCACAGCAAGTAAGTTATTGTAGTGAAATCAGTTATCAATTAAAATATTAAGCGCTTCGGCTAGAATCTTACTTGTCAGAATACATTCTTCTAAAAGGTTACCTTCCGCTCCGATTTCAGCTAGCAACGCTCCTTTACTAATATGTTGATTATATCTGTATTTACTAATAAATATAGGTTCTGTAATACCGGGATACAAGTATTCCAAAATGCTGGTAAGTCTGAGAGCCAATTGCAGATTATACTTCCAATCATCATGAGGTAATCCGATCTCTCCTGTTGCAACTACAAATGAAATTTTTGCCACAGTTGCATTTTTCGTTTCATAGGGTAATCTTAATTTAATCATGCTATCTAACGCATTTCGATGAATATCTATTATTATATCGGTATTTTTATTGCTTTGAATAAGACCGGATATGGTTTTATAAGCATTGGAATATGCACTGTTGTATACAGGATAATCATGAACGGTTGTATCGTGTATAACGTTCAAATCATATACATTCTTTAAACATTTAAATAATTCTTCACCCACTCTGCAGACGTTTTTATTAGGATCGTTACTTCTAGTATATATATCCGGATCGTATATGTCGTCCGGTTGAGTTATAAAACTTTCTGTGGTATGAGTATGATAAATTATTATACCCGATG
>CAZJOD010000264.1:0-3378 GCA_964547525.1 uncultured Clostridiaceae bacterium | reverse complement strand
AAAGAAGATGGTATGAGAAAATATTAAATGACTTTGGTATTGATATGGAAAAACTTCCTCGGTTAAAAAATAGCGCTGAATCGCCCGGTAAAATATTAACCGGTGTTGCGGCCGAATTGGGTCTTCCGAATGATGTTATCGTAACCGTTGGAGGTCAGGATCAAAAATGTGCCGCTTTCGGAGCCGGTATAAATGAAAATATTTGTACCGTTTCTTTAGGAACCGCTACGGCTGTTGAAAAACTCCATTTAAATCCTTTAATCGACCGAAACATGCGAATTCCTTTCTTTTCATATTTATATGATAAGCAATGGGTGGCCGAAGGTGTTATAGGTACATCTTGTGCCGGCTTAAAATGGTTTAGAAACACTCTGTTTGCAGATAAAAAATATTCCGAATTGGATGAAATGGCAAGAACAATAGAAAAACCCGGAGGAACGGTATTTTTTTATCCGTATTTAAACGGGACAGGCTCACCTTACTGGTATAAAAATGCACAAGGCTGCTTTTTCGGAATAAATTTATCAACGTCAGCAAACGAATTGGTCAAAAGTGTACTGGAAGGAATAGCTTTTCAGATAAAATCAAACTTGAATGTTATGGAGGAAGATAGTGTATCAAGCAAAGAATTGAGGGTTTTCGGCGGCGGCGCGGTTAGTGATGTATGGTGCGGGCTTATAGCCGATATAACCGGAAAAAACGTATCTACCTTGTTTACACATGAGACAGCTTGCATGGGAGCCGCCGGATTGGCCGGAATAGGCTCCGGGGTTTATTCCGGGTGGAGTGACGTGCATAAGACTATACGAGTAAAACGTGTCTTTGCTTGTGATAAATTTAAATTTGAAGAGTATGAACAAAAGTATCAAGCATATATTGATATGCAAAATAAAATGATGTCTTAACAAGGGGGTTATAATTTTGATAACTTTAGGATTTATACCGATTGGTCATAACGATTATATTAATGACAATGCTAAAAACTTAACCGAGCAGGCGGTGCGATGCTTGAAGTACAATAATATACAGGTAATATGGAACGGTGAAATTGTTAATGATTCAATAAACGCGAGAAAAATGGCAAAGGATGTATTAAGAAGTGATGTGGACGGAATTATATTGTTTATGGCGACTTGGATGGAATGTCCGGTGGCTATGTCCGCTTTAAGAGAATTCGAGCACCTGCCGTTTGCTTTATGGGGTACTCCCATGTTTAAAAAAGAAGGCAGATGGGAATCGACAGGATCATTTGTATCTTTTGCCATGTTTAAAGGCTCTTTGGATAGATTAGGATATATGTACAAGTCTGTTTGCGGATTACCGGAAGACAATGTTACAGTGCAGGAAGTATGTGTTTTTGCAAAAGCCGCAAATACATATCAAAAGTTAAAAAGGTCTTCTATAGGACTTATAGGCTATACTTCAATGAGCATATATCCGGGTACTTTTGATCATTTGTTAATGAGGAAAATAATAGGACCGGAAATTGAACATATAGATAATTATACTTTAATAAATATGATGAAAAATATAAAAGATGAAGATTGTAATGAAACTATTTCTAAACTAAAATCTTTAGCTCGGATAAGAAACGATGTTTCAAAAGAAGATTTGCTGACAGTTTCGAAAATGTACCTTGCATTAATGAAAATTTGTACCGTTAAAGATTTAGAAGCAATAAATGTAAAATGCCAATATGAGTTATCCAAAGAATTCGGAATGACGGCATGTGTGCCCTTGTCATTATTATCGGAAAATAAAATTGTAGCGGCATGTGAAGGAGATATACCGGTTACGGTCTCCATGCTTATGTTGCACCGGTTATCCGCAAGTATAACAGCATACGCCGATTTTATCAATATTAATGATAACACAACGGTTAAATTATCACCATGCGGTTTTATACCTTACAGCATGGGTTATGAAGAAGATAGGGAGATCCGAAGCTTTATGCCGGGTGTAGGTTTTAAAGGAATACAAAACAGCTTTGTATATAAAACGGGCTGTGTAACGTTACTCAGATTGGTTGAAGACATAGGAGATTATCATTTTGTTTACGGAATCGGAGAAGGCTTGCCGACGGAACTCAGACAAGGGTATATGCCGGCACTGGACATTAAGATTAAAGGTGACGTCATGGATTTTATTCGTCTTTCAGGGGGGCAGCATTATGCTATGTGTTATGGTGATTTGACGTCTGAAATAGAACAGCTTGCTAAAATTATGCGTATCAAATGTCTTAAAATCGGATAAGGGACAGGTTATACATTCTGTCCCTTATACCCGGTAAGTAAATTTGATCAGATATTTAATCAGACAATTGCTCTTAATAAAAAGGACCGAAACCGGGACCGAAGCCGGAACCGAAACCGGGTCCGTAACCTGCGCCAAAACCGGGTCCGTATCCTCCGTAGGGATAACCGTAGATAGGACGACGTCTTCTACGGATAAGTTCCCTAAGAAAAAGTGTACCTACTAACGCTCTTAATAAACCTCCGCCGTATCCGTTAGGATTTCCCGATTGTCCGTGAGGATTTCCTCCGGATTCACCGAGTTCGGCTTTTACATCCGGTTCCACCTTTACATACATATCTTCAACCATGCTGTCAAATTCTTCACGTGTAGGAGTATAGTTATAACTGTACATAGTATCAATTATGTCGCATTGACGATTTACCACCGGTAAAATAATGAAGTATACCTTAGGATACATACTCTCCAATTGCTGTTCCGGCATAGTCATCATTGGATACATATTGTTATGGTACATATTCATTTTATCCATATTGGCCATTAGACCACCATTAAAACTTTTCATGTAAGTAATCTTCCTTTCATATTTTTTATGTAAAACTCAAAATTATCTCTAAAAGAAAAATATTCCTCTAACGACTATACCGTGTGCGTTTATTAATGAATCACCTTCAAAATATAGCATACAGAGTAATATTTTAACTATAGAATTTTGTTGTTTACATAACATATTATGTTGATTGTTTTTAATGGTTACGCTCTGTTAATATCTTTTGAAAACTTTTATACCCGAATGATTTCCGCTTATAACATTAATATTTTGTCCGCTAATTTCCAATTCCAACAGATCGGTATGATCATTTAGAATCAAGGTTACTTTTTCTGAAATGATATAACTTCCATTAGCAATAAATATCCGGGTTGCAAGTTTATCAACCGTCCTCAAGATACAAATTTGTGCATCTGTTTTTATATCCGATTCCGGTAGAACTACATCGGCAGAACCGTATTGCTTATTTAATTGCTCATGATCCGTTAATATGATTATATCTTTATATCGGTTTTTTAATCGGATCTCCAATGCAATATTATTTTCACAAAGCAAATTTCCCGACTGTTGTAAAA
>CAZJOD010000263.1:0-3392 GCA_964547525.1 uncultured Clostridiaceae bacterium | reverse complement strand
ACCTATTCTTATCTTGAATCCGGGCGTCCCATTCTTATGATTGTTGACGAGAGTCTTCACCATTAACATATGAATCCATAATGCTATGGAATTCATTAACCGTGAAACCCTCTAATCCTTCCTTAATTAATTTGTTATCTTTAATGAAATCTATTAATTCTTTCTTTTACATATATTTATTATGTACCAGTATTGTAGCATGCCATACAGGGTCATCCCTTTACGAGAGCGTTTTTTAGAATATTTTGATTGCTGTAAACCTGGTACATTGGGGTTTGGGGCAGGATGGGAGTGTGGAAAAATAAAAATCCCATTTCCGTTTTTGCAACCTGATTCGCAACTAATCATTGCTTTCCATATTCAGTAAATAAAGTTATAATCATTATAGATGATTTAAGGATGGTGAATATAATGTTTGATACAAAAAAATTCGGTGCCTACATCTGTAAATTGAGAAAAGATGCAGATTTGACTCAATCGGAACTCGCTGAAATATTATGTGTTACCAGGCAGACAGTATCAAAATATGAATGCGGTGATAACTTTCCGGATATATCGATTCTAATGCTTATAGCCGAAAAGTTTATTGTAACAGTTGATACACTTATTAATGCCGGAGAGCCAAGCAAAGCAGAATCACTTGTTTTAGCGAGTGCAGCATTTCAAAAATCTATTCCGGAAGAAATTTTCAAAAATTGCATAGGCAAAGATATAGTTAATATTGCTCCGTTTATCAAACCAAGCCTTTTAGACAATATTGCCGAAGGTCTAAGCAATCACGGTATTAACATATCACAAGTAGTTGAACTGGCAAAATATATGAGTGATAAAAGTATTATCAAACTTCTCGAAAGTGTATAGTTTGAAAAATTAGATGAAGAATTATTAAAAAAGCTTATGCCTTTTCTTGATACAAATTCAAAAGAAATTATATTTCAAAAAGTTTTAGAAGGTGAGCTTAATTATAATATGATACGAGTAATCTTACCATATGCGGATTATTTAACCCCCCAGATTGAAGCGGCGGTTGTTTACGGTGCATTAGACATAAAAGCGCTAGATATTTTATGAGAGACGAGGTCGTATAAATGAATAAAAGGAATAGGTTATGGAACTCAAAAGACAATGATAAATTAAAGATTTACTACTATGAACTAAACAAAGAAAATATTGATTTTATAATAAACAAGTATGCTGATATCATATCTAATATTATAGCATTTACCGGTATTTCAACCACGAAAATTACAATTTACATATACGATAACATTCAAGATTTCTGTGGTGACATATATCCTTATATATCAAAGCCTGAAGATTACACAAATGTTTATATAAACCATGAAAACAAAACAATATATACAATTCTTGGTGATAATTTATCTCTATACCTGCTGTATGTTATTTATGGAAAATGGAAAAATGTTCATCATGAATGGTTCGATATGATTAATTGTTGGGCGGAATTAGGTTTTCCAAAATCTTGTAAGATTGATGTTAGGGATAATCTATATATTCATCATCTTCTTCATACCGATGAAGAGATATATAAATCTGCTAAAGCTTTTTTCTTTGCTTCCATGACAGAGAAATTTGGATTTCAAAAAATGGTTGAATGGCTTGAAACACCTGACCTTATTTACTATTATAAATATGTTTTTGGATCTGATATTCATAATTATAAAAACAACAAAATTACAAAAGACTCATTGCTATATTATCCTCAACAAGCTATTAAAGGCAATATAAAGGTTTACGGAAATATGAAGTACGCATTATGGATTGATGAGAAATTTAAAAAAGATTGCATTCTTGAAGTAATATACGATTCGCCCACTATTGCAAAAGCAGCTATTAAATATCATGAATCGGTTTTAGGTTTTTTACATGTTAAATTAATTGATGATGCAAAGATTAACATAAATTCTTATGTAACAAATTATTTAGCTTGGGAAAGAAGAAGAGCGGCCGGATATGCAAGAAATAATCCGTATAACGAACAAGACTTTATGAACAAAGTAATCGCTCTTTCCCAATACAAGGATCCAAAAATATTGGAAATCGGTATAGGTAGCGGCCGAGTAGCTAAACCGTTTATTGAGAAAGGCTGCACTTATTATGGAATTGATATTTCTCCTAAAATGCTTGATGAATGTATGCAACATTTCGGTAATATGCCAAACCTACATATAATACAAAAAGATGTACGTTACGGCATACCACTTGAAGATAACTCAATAGACATAATTCTTGAAAGTCGTGTATTTTCATCTCCTGATCCATTCTATTTAAGTGAATGTGCAAGGGTCTTAAAACACGACGGAATTATTTTACGTGATATAAATGATACTAGTGAGAATATAAAGGAACACGAATTATATAAAACCAAATGTATTCGTTCAATACTCCCATACTATCCCATCATGCAGCATACCATACAAGGTCATGCTTATACGAGAGCGATTTTTAGAATATTTGGATTGCTGTAACCGGGTATATTCTGATTTTATGTTTTGGCATCTTCTAAATATAAAAAAACCTATAAACCAGTCTATCGATTTATAGGTTATGATGTGGCTAAGGTGGTACGAAATGATAGAGTGCACACCCAATGAAACAGTGATGTAAATGGATAAGGATACAATAGAACAAGGCACATTAGTATATATTTAGTGTGATTTTTATAATCATATATCCACATGTTAATCCTATTATGACTATAGGCAACGCAAACCAATACCAATATTTTGTATCGTTGACTATTATTATATCCGGGTATTTATCAAAGTATATTACATGAATTGTATCTCCTATTTTATGTGATTGTCCTGTATATAATCCAACATACTCAAGCTTCATAATTTCCCCGTCATGTTCAAATTGTATTACAGGATTGCGCTTATAGTTTAGGTATGCCATATGAATTATACTTTGTTCATGGGTGGCAAAATAAATTAATCCTTTTACAGCTATGTATGCAAGAGATTTTACTTCACCCCGGTCATCTTTATTATCAAGCAAGGGATCATATTTTGTTAAAGGATAAATTTTTTCTTCTATTGAATTTCTAAGCATATATTCTTCTGCCGTCAGTGATGAATCCTTGTGAATAGTAAGACGTGGAGGGGAATTGCTGATATTTGTGTCAATGTAAGTCCTGACTGATGGTAGTACCAACTCATCATACACAGCTTCATGGATAGCCAGGTTAGGGAATGCTTCAAATATTGGTTCAAGCCATATGCGTTGAAATACAAGAAAATCGAAAGATTTTTTTGCATACCTGCTTCTATCCGGTGGAATTAGAAAATTAGCATCTAAAGTAATTACTTGACCCGGATTTTTAAAAACACTTTCTAAGGTCGGGTTTGGGGAGGAGAGCTTTATATCCA
>CAZJOD010000262.1:0-3441 GCA_964547525.1 uncultured Clostridiaceae bacterium | reverse complement strand
TGCGCTGGTTCTCCACCGGCTGATTCATACAAAGCACAAGCCGCTATATTTGATTTTTCGGTAAAAAGGAAGAACCTACAGATTCCGGATAACTTACATAAAGACTTTATTCCGCTAAGCAGCTGTTTCCCTATGCCTTGCCTATGATACTCGGGCAGAACGCCAACTTCGTGTATATACAACATATTGCCAGTATTATTAAGCCGATTTAACTCATAGCCATATGCAAAGCCAATAATTCTATTATTCTCAATACAAGCAAAAATCAAATTCGCGGGATTTGATAAAAACAATCTCGCATTTTCAAGGCAGACAAACTCACTTCGAAAATCTTTTTCCATTTGTAAAACCAATTGTAAATCAGAAATCGAGAGCTTTCTAAAACTCCTATTTGCCATCGGACATATTATATTTTCCATAATTAATTTATACCAAATTCTCTTTCATAACATTACTCTAAATAAATTAGCTAACTTTTTTTGTTATATACAATGAGAAGTTTAAAACCGAACTTACATATCCACCATATTCGTTTATTACTTCTTTAATTTCATTATTCATATTTTTAATGCTCACATCGTTCAAACCATCAAAGATTGAGGCAAAGGTCGGTATAGATTTCATAACTTTTAAATATTGATCTACATTGTTTCTCGTTTCATGGAGATATTCTATTTTTTCAACCAAAGTAAATAGACCTGATGCTTCAATCTCTTTTATCCTTTCATCTTCTTTATATATACCATCATGTTTGCGTCTTTGAGAGCTTTTATCATTTATAAAATAATTTGAAGCATATTTATTAACGATCCTATCGATTTTATTTTGTCTTTCTGTATCATTTGGCGACTTACTATCATAAGAATTGTACCAGAACAAAATAAGATATCCATTATCTTTTAAAAGTTTGTGGCATTTTTCATATTTTATCTTAGGATCAAGCCAATGAAAGGCCTGGGCGCAGTAAATCATATCAAATACATTGTTTCCTTCATTATTCCATTGCTCAAACGGGACAACATCAAATGTAACTTTTTCGAATTCAGCACACTTGTCCTTCAGTATTGATGCCATATCCTCCCCTAATTCTATTGCATGAATAGTAAAACCTTTTCTAGCAAATTGTATTGTAGCTTTACCTGTTCCTGCGCCTATCTCTAATAGTCTATCACTAAATTGTATTCCGGTTTTTAAAATTATATCTTCAATTAATTCTTCCGGATAGCTTGGTCTTATTTCCTCATATGTAGCCGCTATTCCTTTGTATGGTTCAATCTTTGAAGTCATGTTGATTTCTCCCTATAAACCTGCTTGCTTCATCTTCGCTATTATGTAATTTCAAATCCTTACACCTTCTACATCCCTAACAAGCCCCTGAGAAGGGGCTGTAATCATTTATATTGATCTTTTGACAACCGAAATCCATATCTCGCTTTCATAATCCGGTGAATGAATATCACCACCAGGATACAATTCGAAGTCAAGTCCTCCGCCGGGTTGATATTCACTAGTCGGAAAGAAATCAGAATAAATTTTATGCCAAAGCTCTTGAATTGCATTTGGCATGGCACCTGTGCATTTAAATATTGCCCATGTAAGTGCCGGAATTTCTTCAATAGTCAAATCAGCAGAAACATTTCCATTTCCATAAGCTGCACCTATTGCATAGACGAAATTCTTGTCTGTGGCACTACCTTCAAAGCACATTCCAACTATTGCATCACCGAAAATTCCCTTTGGATTCATATAATCGCAGAGCTTATGAACTGTCCCGTCTTTTCTGCATTTATCCCAAAATTCAGGAATCTCTTTTTTATTTACCTCGTTGTCACTTGAGAATCTTTCCTTTCTGACAATAACTTTAAACGTGTCTTTTTTTTCAATCCTGTAATCCATAATGTTACCACCTTCCAAAATAAGTTTTACAGAAAGTCTTGAAAACGACTTTAGATTGGCACCCATGGTTCTTGCCTGCGATGGAGCTATCCCATGAAATTTTGTGAAGGCTCTGCCAAAACTTTCGGGACTGTCGTAACCGAATTTCAGTGCTGTATCAATTACCTTCACATCAGATGATGCAAGATCGCTACCAGCTAGAGTAAGACGTCTGTTTCTGATATATTCACCGAGTGTATAACCGCAGAGAATCCCAAATATACGTTGAAAATGAAAGTTTGATACAAAAGCACGCTTTGCGATTTCTTCATAGTCTAGTTTTTCTGTCAAATTGTCCTCGATATAATCAATAGCACGTTGTATTCCAGTGGTCCAATCCATAGCTTCACTTCCTTTCTATTTGTACTTATTATACTGGTGTAATTGTAAGTTTTCGTGATTTTTTATGCGTAGAAGTGTCGTGTCAGAGTTTAGTGCTTTTCCGCCAAGAGCAATTTTCAAATCTCCCGAAAAAAAACGCTTATGTTTTTATTATTTTGTACCCTTAGCCTTTCGGATTTTAGTAGCATCAATGATTAAATTCCGGTTTTTTTTATTTATAGTTTCTGCATTAGCGATTGCTTTTTGCACAAAATAAGCCGCTTCAGATTTAAGGGTAGGTATTTTATCATAAATGTACTCCAACAAAGCCTTTCTTTCAGCCTTTGTTGGAATTACTAACGAACTTGGAATAGGTAATGGTTTGAAAACTAAGGTTTACAGCCTTGACATGGACCATTTGTAGGAACATATCCATTCTCCTCTAAAAATTCTACGGAATCTTGCATTTCATCAACATTACACTCCAAAGCCCAAACCGCTTCAGGTGCATATTGATTTAATAAATTCAACACAGTTAATAAAGGTATGTTTCCCTTCCTTAATCCTAAGTGTTCATCCCTTAATCCGTTATTTTGGTGTATGTGTACATATTTTATCCTATCTCCTAATTCCCTTATCCATTCTACCACGGCTAAAGGGCTGTTACAATGTGCATGACCGATATCTAGATTAATAGAAAGTCTATTATTCCGACAACTATCCACTATTCCTATAAGTGTTACCGTATCTTGTTCACATAGATTTTCCATGTAGATTTTAATTTTACCAGGATGTAATTCAAAGAAATCTTTCCAAAAATCTACCGACCGTTTAATCCAGTTTAGCGGATAGGATGTATTAGGTACGAAACCATGGTGTACCGTTATACCAAAACAATCCAGTTCTTCCGCCACTTGATAAGCATAATCAAAATAAAATTTTGTTACCTCCGCAATCTTTTTATTAGCGCTTCCCAAACATAAGTCCCAAAACGGAGCATGTAAATACTTTTCTATATCTTTTGGTAAAATACTTGTATACATTGAAATAATACTATTTTTATCTTCTGTCTTATTCGGATTGCAAAAGCCTTGTATTTCTATGCCGAAACCATATTTCTTGCATAATGGCAACACTTTTTCCGGCTCATTATTGTCACATAAAACAATAGATTTCATAATAATC
>CAZJOD010000261.1:0-3499 GCA_964547525.1 uncultured Clostridiaceae bacterium | reverse complement strand
CTGTGGTCCTTACCGAATCGTTGAATTCATCAAAATCATTTTTAAGGGACACTTGCGTAAACACCGGGATACAAGCAATCCCCACCGATGCGGCAATAAGATTATTACCTAAAACGTCAGGAAGAAAAAAGGCAAGTAATAGAGAATCGGCCTCGGCTGATGTACCCAAAAAGGAAGCTAACGCTATATCCCTTGATAAAGCCACCACCGCAAGAACGATATTTAATAACATCAGCTTTGTTATGGTATTTCCGGTCAAATCTTTTAATATTACTTTTTTTACATTTACCCCCGACATCATATGTCTACTTATAAAGAAGTATTTCCGGTAACTTTCTTTTATCTAGAAACTCTCCCATACATACAAACTTAAATTCACTTAGTAAACTATTCAGTTTAGCTTTTGTTGTCCTAAGATTTGCATAGTGTGTAAGTCTAGTGTATATAGGTTTATACAATTCAGGCTGATCTATGTCAATTTCCCACGGATGAATATAAACAAGTCCCGGTCTTTTTTCATTAACTCGCTTTAAAGCCCAAAGTATAAGCTCATCCGGCATTATTCTTAAAAACAATCCTCCTGCAAAAGGTATTTTCAACCCCATATATCTTAGGACTGTAGATGGAAATTCCACCAGGTTCAACCTTTTATTCTTTATTACAGGTCTAAACGGTTCCAAAGGCACCTTCCAATCACCGGATAGAGGTGTTTTAATGGGTTGGAAACTTGAATCACAAGTAAAACCTTCTTCCTCCAAGATTTCCAAAGCCCATAAATTATTACGTGTGATTGACCAAGAGGGTGACCTGTAATAAAAAACCTCTTTACCTATAGTATCTTCCAAAATCATACGGGAATGTCTTACGTCAAGTTTAAATTCATCAGGCGTCATATATGAAACCATCTGATGATAACAACCGTGAGAACCTATTTCATGCCCCTGATCAACTATACGCCTTATTAGTTCCGGATTTTTTTCAGCTACATATGATAAAACAAAAAATGTTGCTTTTACATTGTAATTATCAAAAATCTGCAGTATTTCATCTGTATTCTTTTCAATCCTCGACTCAAAAGAATGCCAACGACTTTTATGAATATTAAAGTCATTTGTCTGGTACCAATCTTCCACATCAACTGTCAAAACATTCGGTTGTTTAGCACCGACATATAACGAGTCGCTTCTACTCCCTTTTAATGACAAAGTTTCTTTTCTCCTTTCTAAGAAGATAGTATCCGCTTTGTAATATAACTCCTACCATGGGAAAAGGGTCATCGACCCTAAATATATCATCGTTTATACCTTTTGATTTTCCGGAAAAAAATGAAGGGCTCATATCTCGAAAATTACTTGATGTTAAAAAGTATAACAAGTCCCCGGGCCACATCCATCTTGTCTTTATTCCTTTTTTGTAATCGCTCACAACTTCGCAATCTCCGTATTTTGCTATATTGTAATACAACATAGGAAAATTTACCCCTGATAAAACAGCCGTTTCCAATGATGCCCAGAACCTCGGATTTATTTCCATAAAAACCGGTCTGTCTTTGTCATCTATCAGAAACTCAAGTTCAACTACACCCCTCCATGGGATTTTTTCCATTATCTTTAAAGCTATATCAATTAAATCTTTTCGACACACACTCTCTTGCACTGTGCTCGGGCCGACTTCTTTCGGGTAGTGCCTTATTTCCCTTTGTACAAAAGAAGCCTTAAGTCTGCTTTTATTATCATACATAAGGCAAACATCATACTTTTCTTTAAATCTAACATATTTTTGCACCAAAGGAAATGAATACTTCTTACTTACCTGCATATAAGTGTCCATAAAATCATCCTTTTCATGTACTATCCTAATACCTCTAGCCCCGGAACTTTTTACCGGTTTTATGACCAACGGAAATCCCATGAAAGATACATCCCGCCATAATGATTCCGGATTATCAGGACGAACAGTTAAAGGACAATCAACTCCAATACTATTTACAAGTTCTACAGCTTTGTGTTTATATAAAGCCGTATAAAAGCTATCTTTATCAGGTACTATAAATTTGCACAATTTACTAAGTTCGTCAGAATGGTTAACAACCGCTTCCATACTGTCATCATCAACAGGTATCAAAATTTCACAATTTTCTTTGGATATAATATCAATATAGCAATTTATCAATTCTTCAGGTGACCGGGCTTCTTTATGCTTATAGAACTTATTGCTGTATTTCGAAAAACGAGTGGGGTTACAACCGGTCACATCGCAACATATCGAAGGAATTTCTTCCTTACCTAAGGATCGCACTATGGACAAAGCTTTACGCTGCTGCGCATTTGTGACCAAAACCGTTCCCATATATATATTCCTTTCAGCATATTAATTTATAAGGTTTATAGGATTGTATCCTTCCTGTTTCATCATATAAATCTTCAAATATTGTGTTTCTAAATAAATTTTTACATTATCATTCTTTGACATATATTCTTCCATCCAATAGTACGCTTTTGCCTGAATTATTCTCCTGTTTTCAGCATCGGTATAATATTCGTCCAAGTTACCTGTTATGACAGGGAAACCTTTTTGTGCGTCTTCCAAAGTAACCGGCTTATTTGTATTTAACGGTATCTTCTCAACAAACCAAAATACATATTCGGTTTGAAATTCGACAACACTCAAATCGTCTTCGGTCACATTCTTAACAAATTCCCATAACTGATAATGCCAGCCGTAACCCATACATTGTGAATATTGTTCCACAGGCGATACTATAGTCCAGTTTAAAACAGGATAGTTTTCTTTTATATCTACATATGAGTAAGCGGCTTCATCATATTCCAACCTGGCTCCCACAGGAATTGTAAAGTTCGAATGATTAAATACTATTATAAAGACAATAACACAAGCCAACCCTTTGATGCAATTTCGAACTTTTTGTTTTGTAGGGATCAAATCTATAGATCCTACCCATAGCGTTATGGTTACAGTAGATATCAGCCCTAAGAATATACCGGTTCTGGAGTACTCCATAAGCTGAGGAATACCCATCTCACCGGCTCTGTATTGTAAATATAAAAAGATCGACATAAGACCGATTATTATACCGAACACCGCTTTTTCTCTATCCTTTTTAAACAACACTCTGATAAATGACAAAACCACTAAGGCCAATGAACTGATTAATAATAATATAAATGCAGGTTCTTTTTCCCGATAATCAAAAATACCTGTCAATGATGATCCTTCATTCACTGTTCCCGCACTTTCCAAAACGAAATCAATAGAAGGACCATGCAGCTCAATACCTGCCATAAGCCCTCCCACTATGGGTAAAATACCGATCAAACCGCTTATAATCATAACTCCTGCGAACTTTAACAAAAATTTTATATTAAAAAATTTATTAATGTTAATTACACATACAAACAAATAACCTAATACTAAAAAGACCGCTACATACAGATGGATAAAAAGTGTCAGTACAAGTACTTCAGCGGCCAGATAAAAG
>CAZJOD010000260.1:0-3507 GCA_964547525.1 uncultured Clostridiaceae bacterium | reverse complement strand
TGCAGTATTTAAAACTGGCAAAACGACAGGACGTCGTTTTGAGTGGTTAGCGACAGGATGTCGCGTTGATCACGACAGTTAAAATGTAAGTTAAGCCGTTACAGATTTCAATTACAGTTCAGTTTATGAGTTTTTGCAGTGAAATCATTGTTAAATTATTATAAAAAACACACACAATAATACTGATAATTGCGGAGGTATTTATAAATGGTATGTTCGGTAGGCAAGATTTTGATATATATACCTACGGCTACGTCTCTAAAAGATAAAAGGAGTGTTGTCAAATCTTTAATTTCGCGTACAATAAATAAATTTTCAGTGTCATGCATTGAAGAGGATTTTAACGATTTCCGACAAAAAGCTTTGATTGGAATTGTATTTGCTTCAAAGGACTCGGTACAAGCCGATAAAATTGAAAGTTCAATAAGGTCTTTTTATGAATCGGCGTTCGACTATGAGGTTATGGATATAACCTTTGAAAAATTTACAATTTGAATCTCATTATTTAATTTATTAAGAGGTATGTATTATGTCATTTTCATCTGTTGTTAAAAATGAATTATCAAGAATAGAGATAGAAAAGTCCTGTTGTAAACTGGCAGAAGTGGCGGCGGCCATAAGAACAACCGCTCAAACCAAAAAGGACGGTTCTTTGATATTTACAACCGAGAACAGTTCGATTGCACGAAGGATGTTTAAATTTATAAAGGAGCTTTATACTGAAATAGTAAAGGTCTCATATATGAGCAGCTATAAATTTAAAAGACATACCAATTACACAATTTATTTGCCGGTGGATATAGTAAATGCATTATATAGCAATCGGAATGATTTTCACAGTACTTCGGGACATATATGTTGTGCCAGAGCTTATCTTCGAGGTGCGTTTTTAGCATCCGGTTCGGTTAGTGACCCTGAAAAGTCATATCACCTTGAATTGACAGTTAAAAATAAAGATGCTGTAGACGAAGTGTTAGACTGTTTCGGCGAGTTTGATTTATTTCCTAACGTAATAATAAGAAAAAACAATTATGTGGTGTATATTAAAGAAGCGGAACAAATTGTCGACTTTCTTAATATTATTCAAGCCCATAAAGCACTCTTAAAATACGAGGATGTCCGAGTGCTAAAAAGTGTAAGAAATGATATTAATCGCTTGGTTAATTGTGAGACCGCCAACTTGGAGAAAACGGTAAACGCATCGGTAAAGCAGGTTGATTACATAAAAACTATTCAACAAACCGTAGGATTGGAGTCATTACCTAAAAATTTAGAAGAAATCGCACGTTTAAGATTACAAAACCCTGAAGCCAGCTTGAAAGAATTAGGTGAAATGATCCGGCCGGCTATAGGAAAATCCGGTGTTAATCACAGATTGAAAAAGATTAAAGAAATTGCCGAGGGAAAATCCGGGAAATAACTTTAAATATTGCAAAATAAAGGAACTATAGAAACAATCGAAGAATATTAAGACTGATATGCAAACAGAAACGGAGGGTTGTTTTTGAATAATTCCATAAGACATGTGGGTAACCATTTAATTGTAAAATTTCCACGAGAATCAGATCACCATAATCTAGCTGTATTAAATGATAAGATAAAAATGGAGCTTGTTAAAAAGGGTGTTAAGAATATAATATTTGATTTCGGTGATGTATCGTTTATTGACAGTTCGGCGGTAGGTTTGGTTATATCTAAAAGTAAAACCGTTGAATCTTTAGGAGGTAAAGCCGGTCTTTGCCGGGCAAAAGGTCATGTTTTAAAAGTATTAAAAACATGTTCGGCAACGGGAATAAATCGAATCTATGAAAATATTGAAGAAGCTGTTAACGATTTTAATAACATCATGAATGCTTGACATGCTATTATCGGAGGGAGAAACACTATGCAATTTTATAATGAAATGACAGTATCTTTTAAATCATTATCAATAAACGAATCGTTTGCGAGGGTCGCCGTCGCATCTTTTGTCACATCATTAGACCCGACACTGGAAGAGCTGGCCGATATTAAGACTGCGGTATCGGAGGCTGTAACAAATTGTATCATACACGGATATGAGGGTGGAGATGGTATCATTACAATACACTGTACTATTACCGGAAAAAAAGTCATTATACAAATAAGTGATACCGGTATTGGCATTAAGGATATTGAGATGGCAAAACAACCTTTGTATACTTCCAAACCGGAGATGGACAGATCGGGTATGGGTTTTACCGTTATGGAGACTTTTATGGACGATATGGAGATCATATCTGCTCCCGGTATGGGTACAACCATAACATTGATCAAAGAAATAAAATAAGCAAAATAATTATATATATATATATATATATATATATTATATTCGGATGTATGTATATTTTACCTTTAAATAGGTAAAAATAAACAATAATAGCAGTCGGTGTAAAGAGGTATACATATGAATAATTCAGATGGATTTCAGTCTCAAAAAGATCATAAAAATATAACACTCATACGGCAAGCTCAAAAAGGGGATGAATCCTCAAAGGATACATTATTCGCATTAAATACCGGTTTAATATGGAGTGTAGTCAGAAAATTTTCCAACAGAGGATATGAATTGGAGGATTTATTTCAAATCGGCTGCATAGGCTTTCTTAAAGCTATAGATAAATTCGATTCAAGTTATGATGTTTGTTTTTCCACATATGCCGTACCTATGATCATGGGTGAAATAAGAAGGTTTTTAAGAGATGACGGTATAATAAGAGTCAGTCGTTCCATAAAGGAAACCTATACCAAAGTAAGATCGGCACGTGAAATGTTAATAAAACAAAACGGAGTCGAGCCTACCATAAGTGAAATATCACAATTGACAGGATTAAAAGATGAGGATATTGTCACATCAATGGAAGCTAACGCATCTCCCGAATCCCTATATGCAGAAACAGGTGACGGTGAAAAAGCGACCGGTCAATTAATAGATAAGCTTGGTAATGACGAAGAAGAAGAGGAAAATCGAATAATAAATAACATAGTATTAAAAGAGGTTTTAAAAACTTTGAGCAGAAGAGATAAAAAGATAATCAATCTCAGGTATTTTGAGCATAAAACGCAAGTGGAAACCGCAGAAATACTAGGTATATCACAAGTTCAAATTTCGAGACTAGAGAAAAAAATATTAAGCGAATTAAAAGGAAAAATAATCTGATTAAGTTTAGTCCAAAAAATTATAAATAAAAATCTCAGGGCATCGAGCCCTTCGATTTTGGCTCTTTTCTCGCAGCAAGTGTTCGATAAGTGGCCCCATAGTTAATAAAAAGTCAGCCGTATTTTACGGCTTTTTATGTTTTTTTTAACGAAATAACATTCTATTAATAAACATAGTATTGTAAGTGAATATTTTTTTCTATTTCCATTCATAATAAAAGTAAATAAAGCAGATATTACGAGGTGATGAATATGACCGGTATTGCTTATAAAATAAAACTTACTTTTTTAGTAATGTTAGCAATATTAATTTTAGTGTTTTTAGGATTG
>CAZJOD010000259.1:0-3567 GCA_964547525.1 uncultured Clostridiaceae bacterium | reverse complement strand
ACAAAGACCTCTGTGACGATAAGACGGCACTTCATCAAAAGATACGCTTATATCGTCAAGAGAATTTTTTACAATAATTTCACCTGCGAACCCGGGTCTGATCCAACGCATGCCTGATTTAGTGAGAAAGTTATAAACACCTAATAAAACACTTCGATAATTGGAACCTGATATGAAACCGACACCGTTGTTTAATTGTGCTATCATATGATCGTCAAAAGGTGAATACTCCGATTTTACAGATGCTTTACAAATATTCAATTCCTTAAAAGTACCGATAAATATGGTTTGCTCACCGGGTATGGCCTGATCTTCCGTATAGCATAAAGTAATATTACTGTTACCCATTAAGCTTAAATATTTCTTTAATTCTCCAGCGGCAAATAAAACGGTTCTATTAGAACTTTTATAACAAATTTTTACCATGTCCAACCTCCTTGGATTTTTAATAATTATATCATACAAAAAATATACAAACTACACATGTTTGTTATATCTTTTATAATCCAATATCATAGATATCTGTTATGGGTGGTAATCTAGAGGTATAAATCGTATACAAAGCGGTAAAACTTTCTATATTAAATTATTAATGACTACATAAAGAAAGAGGTGTCTCTATGGAAAGGAAAAAAAATCTATTTATTTTTTTCTTAGTTTGTACAGTTGTTTTAATCTTTAGGTTAGGGTACTTACAGGTATTCAAAGCTAAAGAAACAAATTATGCAATGTTGGAACAACGTTTTAAGTTCATGCCTTTATATAGAGAACGAGGTTATATTTTAGATCGAAACGGTATACCTTTTACGACATTTCAGCAAGAATGCATTATTATTGTTAAATACGATGAATATTTAAAATATAAATTCCATTTTGACGAAATAAAAAATAAAGTATACATTAATAAAGAACCGTTATTACCAATTATTATCAGAACCGATCTTTTAAGTGCACAAACCATAATCAATGTGTTAAATCAAAATGTATACACTTTATATGTAAAAAACGTAAATTCCGATTCTTTAACTCATGTTATAGGATATGTCAATGGATACGATCAAACAGGAATTTCCGGATTACAAGCAAGTTATAACGATATTTTGGACAAAGACACAATTATTAATTTCGCTGTTATGCAAGACATAAACGGTAACATAATCAATGAAAGTGACCCTAGAATTATAACTACAGGGAAAAATCACCGACAACAAGACATTGTTTTAACAGTAGACAGACATATTCAAAGAATAGTGGACGAAAAATTACAGGCTCAAAGCAAATCAGGTTGTGTTATTGTTCAAGACTGTAAAACCGGTTATATCCTCGCCATGAGTTCCGTACCGGGTTTTAATTACGATTATTCCGGTGATTTTCTTAACGGAACCGACGGAGAATTGGTTAACCGCGCTACGGCCGAATACAATCCGGGTTCGGTATTCAAGTTGGTTATTGCCGCCGCTATATTAGAAAGCGGTCAAGCGGGGGAGTACGACTATGTATGTAATGGTTTTTATCGTATAGGAGGTCATGTTGTAAAATGCTCTGCACACCCCTATGGTAGTGAAAAACCTATAAGCCTTTCGGATGGATTAGCGCTATCATGTAATTCGTACTTTTTAAATGCGGCACGAAAACTAGGTTATGAAAAAATTTACAAAAAAGCTGTCGAATTGGGTTTAACAACCGAAACCGGATTACATTTGCAAAAGATAAACGAATCAAAAGGCTACTTACCTGTTCCGGATAATGTACAAAGTAACATTGATATAGCAAACCTGGCATTAGGACAATGGGTAGCCAAAGTAACACCGTTGCAAATTTGTAATTTGACTTCAGCTATTGCAAACGGAGGAATGCTCAATACCATAAATTTAGTTCATAGTGCGGTTAATAACAACCAAAAAATACTAAATTACTTGAATAAACAAGGACATAGGGTCTTATCACCGGGCGATGCAAAAAAACTAGCGCAATATTTGAGATTTTGTGTAACAGCAGGTACCGGAAAAAGTGCTAATATTAGCGGTAAATTTGATATTGCGGGAAAAACAGGAACGGCAGGAGGAAATACGGATGATAATACGGTATGGTTTACAGGATTTTTCCCCGCACATAATCCGACATATACAATGACTGTGGTTTTGGAACATTCAAAATCCGGTGCGGAAGATGCTGCTCCTTTATTCGGTATAATAGCTGAAGAGATAATGAAAATTAATTAAAACTAATTAAAACAAGGACATACACGGTCAAGCCCTTAAAAGCATATAATATATGGAATCCGTTTATAGCAAGGGGCTAGTCATGCATATTATTTATTGTTTACTTATTAAACTTTTGGGTGAGAATCTCTTTTTTACAGGATATATAAACTCACCCGGTTCATTCCCCGACCCCTTAGAGGCAGAAGAGGAGAAAATATATCTGGATAAAGCCTCTGACGGCGACTTGGACGCAAGAAATAAGTTGATCGAAGCAAACTTACGCTTGGTGGCACATGTTGTAAAAAAATTTAATTACACAGGATGTGATACCGAAGACTTGGTTTCCATTGGTACAATAGGCTTGATAAAAGCCGTTGAATCATATAAGAACAATAAGGGAACCAAACTTGCCACATATGCGGCCAAATGTATAGAAAATGAAATACTGATGCATATACGTTCAAGAAAAAAGCTGAACAATGAAGTCCATTTACATAATCCTATAGGTACGGATAAAGAAGGTAATGAAATTACATTGATGGATGTCATTCCGGATAATGGTGATGAAATATCGGATATACTGGAATTTCGTATGCAGGTAAAAAAGATATATGATAAACTCAGTATGATTCTAACAGACAGAGAAAGTGAAATTATCAGATTAAGATACGGGTTGTACCAATGTGATTGTCTCACTCAACGGGAAATAGCTCAAAAGCTTGGTATTTCCAGATCATATGTATCAAGGATTGAAAAGAAAGCTTTGCAAAAGTTAAAAGGGGAATTGTCGTCACGAAAATCGAAGTGACGCACCGGTAATGAATATTTTTATAAATAAACATTATTGTACACTAAAAAAGGGGTATAGCCGCCCCTTTTTTGTTTTATGAGTATTAATTTTTAAATTAAACTATATAAGAGTTATCAATATTGAATAGTTTTATAAAAAATAATAAAACGATAATTTGTTCTAATATATTTATTCCACAATGGTCGTCCAACCGAAATTATCTGTTAATTCTCCATATTGTATACCTGTTAATGAATCATATAGTTTTTGCGATACTTTACCTATTTTATTATCATTAATTGTATAGATTTCACCACAAAAATTCAATTCACCTATAGGTGAAATAACAGCTGCAGTTCCGGTCCCGAAAGCTTCTTCAAGATCACCGGTTTTAGCCGATTCAATTAACTCATCAATAGTTATTTTTCTTTCCGATACGGGTATTCCCATGCTCTTTAACATCAATATAGCGGAATCTCTTGTTATACCCGGTAATATACTCCCTTCTAAGGAAGGTGTAATCACTTCGCCCTTAATTTTAAAGAACACATTCATAGCACCAACTTCTTCTAT
>CAZJOD010000258.1:0-3578 GCA_964547525.1 uncultured Clostridiaceae bacterium | reverse complement strand
TATCATTGAGTCCAGATAATATAGACCCAAGTATTCATGTCAAATACGATAACAATTTTAAGTTTGCGTACTTCGATGTGGATATGGACGATATGACACAATATCAGATACAATATCGGATTCAGGGAGAAACGTTGTGGATAACACCAACTGAAATTTCAAAGATACAGGCAAGCGGTACTACGGTAAAGCATATTTTTACCGGTTATACATTTCAACCCAATACGTCATATGAGTGGCAAGCCAGAGTATATGACGGAAAAATCTGGTCCGAATGGTCCGAAACGGCGTATTTTAAGACATACTATAAATCCTTGGTCGGGCAAATACACTACATTGCTGTTATTGGAAGAGATTTATCCGGTATGATAAATAAAAATTATGTTATAAATTATAATCCGTATTTGTATCGTTTACTGGATTTATGTGGAATGAGAAACAATCCTGATATTTCCATAGGAACAATTATGGAAACAGGAGTGGATATTACACAAATTGATGAAATTAACGGTATTATACGTTTTTCAGTGACAAAAGATATAAATTTTAATACTGCATGGACGGGATTACTAAATATAGTTAAATTTCAGTCATTGACGGAAAATAATGAAGATGTTTCGGTTATTGAGGAATAAAGGTGAGGTAAAGATATGAAAAGAAACAAAGTATTAACTTTAGTAATATTGGTTACATTTTTAGTTATAAGTTATATAACACCGTATCAGTGGATATTTGCATCTTCGGAACTCCTGAACGAACAAACGCAGTTGACGCAAGAACAAAAGGATCAAATGAATGATATCGCTTCCATAGTAGGCAGATATAAATATTTTGGTGACATGACCGATGAAGAGCAGAATAAAATATGTGGTTATTTTGGAGTTGATAGGGAATCGATATTGAAAATAGAAGAATTAAAGGTCGGATTTCCTGACAGCATAAATCTTGTATTGTTAAATAATAATTGGAATTTAGGATTTAAGCCGGAAGAGTTAAAAACTATGTTCGACATATACAAAGATACCAAAAAGCTACATAATGAAATCATAGAATTTAGATTGTACGCAAAAAAGTATTCATTAAAAGAGGAAGTCTTAAACAATATAAAATACCTTTTAGCGGGATATACTTTAACTAATATAGTAGATTCGTATGCGATATCAATTGTTTTGAATTTGGATATGGAGAAATTATTATACAAGAAAGAGGCGGAGGATAGCGAAGATAGTAAAATTTTTAATCGATATGATGTGAATAAAAAAACAATATTAAAATATATCGATGAGAATAAAATCTCTTTAATAGAGCTGGAAACTTTAATTGAAAATTTTTATTCCGAAGAAGATGATATGATAATAGGAATAAAATCATCACAGCCGGAGATAAATTACAACAAATATTTGGAAAATCCATATAAGTTTAATGAGAATACATATGAAAGTGTTTCTTTTAACAATGGCAGTCTGAATTTTGAGAATACAGCCGTGGTTTTAGACGGCGTTAATGGTTTGGATTTAATAATAAAAGCCCAATACCAATTATCTCAAGCAAATATGTATTTGTATGATTACTTCTGGGATGATAAATTTTGTAAATATGTTGAATACACAAGGTATAAAGATTACATATATTCGGACTCAACCCCGACAAATACAATTATTGTTTCTACTCATCAAATAACATTTATGCGTGATTCTGAAGCCGAGTTAAATTTCACTATTCAATGTAACGAAACAAATACTTATACGAATGGACCGTTCCCTGCAGGTTGGCTTGATGAAAACGGTAATCCGGTTACATACATAGAGTATAACTATATTGTGCATGATTATGTATCACCTCTATATATGGATGGTTATTATGCAAGTGGCACCAATTCCTATACATATTTACATAAAACATATAACCTTGGGATTGGCTGGAGCTTTGAGTTTTCTTCAATAGAAACATATATTGACGATAAATATTTGCATTTATCAACAGGAGAAATTTATAAAATAAATTTTACACCTACAGCAGGAGATTCGAATTTAAAGGATTATCCGTTAAAAGATATCAGGCTGGAAACAGATAGTGGAAACTACAGTAATGCAAGCGGTACATCCGCTTATGTTTTAATATACAAAGACGGTAAAAGGGAATATTTTAGTTACAACGGCAGACTACTTGGAATAAGGGATCGTTTTATGAATACTATCGATTTTATTTATTGTTCATTTAACGGATATACAGTCATTGATTATATAACAGATTCTGTTGGAAGAGTGGTCAATTTTACTTATAGCCAATTATCGGGTGAACAGCGTGTGGTTATAACATTACCCGATAACAATACCATAACATATATTCTTGAATCGATAAATTATGAGACGAATGCATATAATTTGACGGAGATAATTGATACCGCAGGCAGGTCAATGTATTTTGATTATGAGATTTCCACGGTGAATTTCGCTTTCGATGACAAATATACAAGGGATGCATCAAACAAGGTATCGAAGTTGGTGTCAGTAACTTATCCAACCGGTGTGGTATCGAATTATGCGTATCAAATGTATGTGAGAAATATGGGAAATTTGGGTAGTGAAGAATATTATCGGGTCATACAAAGAAAAGAAACTGTTAATATCGGAGGAGTGAATGTAAATTATAATCTTAAAAACTTTAATTACTCCGGTAATTATACGGGATATTCCACATATTACGATCCTAATAATCTGCCTGATACATATACCTATTCTTGTACTGAAACCAATACCGACGGATTAAAAATAAAAAGGACATTCAACTATAAACACAACTTAATAAAAGAGGAGTGGTTAAATAACTCCGACGCTTTGATTTCAAAGACGGAAAACACTTATAATACCGGTACGAGGCAACTTGTTAAACAGAAAAACACCCGGTACAATTCCGCTCAAAATACAATGATCACATATGAAAATTTCCAGTATGACACGGGAGGATTTAACAATCTTACGGGGTACTGGAATAAGTTGGCTTCTAGGGATGTGAATGGTAATCCGTTAAACGACGAACATAAGATTACATATACATACGATTCAGCATATCATTTATTGTCGCAGACCGAATACAAACGTGATGATGACACTATGGTGCAAACTGTAAATACATTGATTTTATCCGGAAAGGCGGTTGGAGAAAACCGTGTTAACGAAATTATAGGTACAAATCCTGCGGAACTGAAGGAGAAGACCGGTTATTCGTACGATTCGCATGGAAACGTCATCGAAGAAAAGAAATATATTAAAACCGGAGATCCGCAATGGAGCGAGTACATATCGGTTCTTTACTCATACAATGACAACGTACCGGCAAGGAACGGATTGCTGGACGGTTTGTATGTGACCGAAGTGACGACGACCGGAGTTAAGGATGCGTACGGCAATTTGGTACCCCCCGTAAGCGGAGGGACGGCAGGATGCGTAAGTGTTAAGTATGTATATGATACTGTGGGCAACTTGACATCATACATCGACGCCGCAGGTAATGAAACGTCATACCAATATGATAATTTAAACAGAATGACGTTACAAACCTATCCCGACAATACACAA
>CAZJOD010000257.1:1922-3610 GCA_964547525.1 uncultured Clostridiaceae bacterium | reverse complement strand
GAGGGTTTTATAGTGATAAGCGGCAAATTAAAATTTGAATATATAACACGTATCTTTTTTATCTTTTTGGTTTCCATAGGGGTAATTAATGATGTTAGATATATAGGCTCTTACTTGATATTATTGCTTTTGTTTTTATTAAACTCACAGTTAAGGTTTACTATATTTAAAGACAAAGCTTTTCTTATATCATTGTTTATAGATTTCATATTGATTTATTTTATTTATAAACAATTTGAAGGTTATACTTTTCTTTTGTTATTTATTACAATGCAAGATGGTGTGCTATTTACGGAACATGAGGGTAACCTTATTGCGGTAATAGCTATGTTAGAATTAATATATCTGATTAAGACATACGATATACTATCATTATTTGTTTATACAGGTATATACATAATTTTCTATATAACTGTACGATATGTTAAAAATCTTAGAGATAAGCTTAATGAAACTGAGATGCTATACGACAGTAATCGAAGATACAGTTATGAATTAGAAGATGCAAAAAAACGTATTGAGGAATATTCACGAAAAGTTGAAAGTATGTCTCAAGCGGAGGAGAGAAACAGAATCTCTACAGAGATACATGATACTGTAGGTCACAAGTTAACCGGTGTTTTAATGCAGCTTGAGGCGACAATCAGACTATTCGAATCAAATAGCAATAAGGATCTGAAAATGTTATATTCCGTACGTGACAATTTACGTAATTGTGTGGAAATTTTAAGGCAAACGGTAAAGAGCATGAAGCCAAAAGAATATAGCAGTAGAATATTGTCAATACGAAAAATGATTGATGAATTTTCTAAAGATACCGGTATACATATATCATTTATAGTAGTTGGTACACCGGTTAAACTTTTTCCGGGTTCGGAATTAACTTTGTATAAAAATACTCAGGAAGCGATAACTAACGCCGTAAGACATGGAAATGCGAGTAAAATAACTGTGGAACTTTTATATGAATCAAAAAAGGTGGTCTTATCTGTCTCGGATAATGGAAGAGGTTGCGATAACGTTATAAAAGGTATGGGATTGACAGGTATGGAAGAGAGGGTGGAACTCTTGGGGGGCTCGATTAGAATAGATAACTGCGACGGGTTCAAGGTAGTAACAATAATACCGATAAATGGGGTGTAAAAATTGGATATTAGAGTTCTAATTGTAGATGACGATGAATTAATGAGAGACAGCTTAAAAATTATACTTGATTTGAATAATAATATTAATGTAATTGATACATGTTCAAACGGTGATGAAGCGTATAAAAGGGTTTTGGATATACCTGATATTGATGTAATTTTAATGGATATTCGCATGCCGGTTTGTGATGGTGTATTGGCAACAAAAAAGATAATGCAGATCAATAAACAAATAAAGATAATCATTCTTACAACTTTTGATGATGATGAATATATTTTTGAAGCATTGAAAAACGGGGCGAAAGGTTATTTATTAAAAAGTGTAACGCCTGATAAAATTATTGATGCCATAAAAGTGGTGCATAGCGGAAATTTACTTATTCATCCCGCTGTTGCCATAAAAGTATCGGGAATGTTGAAAAAAGAAGACCATTCGTTTTTAAAAAACTATGGATTTAAAGAAACTGATATTATAATAATTAAACATATTGCTGACGGATTTACAAATCGAGAGATAGCCGAAAAAGTATATTTAAGCGAAGG
>CAZJOD010000257.1:0-1822 GCA_964547525.1 uncultured Clostridiaceae bacterium | reverse complement strand
GAGTTGTGACTTAAGGTTCCGGTTTAGGCTTAGTAAAGGTTGTAAAATGAATTCATAATAAATGAATGATTCTAGGAGGATAATTGATGATTTGTATAAAGTTGAGGGATGTTGTCAAAAGATATGATACTGTATTGGCGGTTGATAATATTAATTTATCAATTAACAAGGGAGAGATATTCGGTTTGTTAGGACCGAATGGAGCGGGTAAGAGTACCACTATTAAAATGATTATAGGACTTTTAAAACAAAATAGTGGTGATATTACGGTTAACGGAATGGATGTAAGAAAAGACCCGCTCAAAGTTAAAAAAATAATGGGGTTTGTACCACAAGAATTGGCTATTTATGAAAATTTGTCTGCAGTAGAAAACATAAAATATTTCGGTAGGTTGTATGGCTTAAATAATAAAGAACTTAAGGAAAGAACCGAAGAAGCACTTGAATTTACAGGTTTAGTAAATCATAGAAAACAAAAAACCAAATCATTTTCAGGTGGTATGAAGCGAAGATTAAATATAGCATGTTCTATAGTTCATCAACCGGAAATCATAATAATGGATGAACCGACTGTAGGGATAGATCCTCAATCGAGAAACCACATTTTAAAATCGGTGAGAGAACTAAACAAAAAAGGTTCTACAATTATTTACACCAGTCATTATATGGAAGAAGTAGAAATAATATGTGACAGAGTAGGTATAATCGATCATGGCAAACTGATTGCATGCGGCACTAAAAATGAATTAAAGAATCAAACGCCGGGAGAGGAAAAGATAATAATTAATACTTCTGAATTAAGATTTAATCCTATTGATGAGATTAAAAAAATCACCGGAGTTACGAATGTGGGAATAAATGAAAACACTATTGAGATTCTATCCGTAAACGCTCAGCAAATTTTACAGGATGTATTATTCGTTCTATACAAAGGGGATGTTCCCGTTAGGAACATATCTTTAGAACAAGCTGATCTTGAAAGTGTGTTTTTGTCTTTAACCGGAAGAAATCTTAGAGATTAGAGGTGACATAGATGAAAGTATTATATATTGCTCATAAAAATATTAAAGCGATGTTTCAAAATATACCATTTTTAATTTTTTTGATAATTATGCCTTTATTTCAAGTTTATTTTATAAATATGATGACCGATACGCAAGATTTTGCAAAACCTTTATATAACTATGTTGAGATGGTAATATTAAATCCTTCTCAAAATAATGCTTTAATACAAGTATACACTTCAGGAATCTTAGTTCAGTTTCTGCTTATTGCAGGTATATTAGCAGGAGCTATGGTAATATCGGAAAAAGAAAATAATACATTGGCACGCACTTTTAGTACACCTGTTACCAGAGGGCAGGTCTTAGGGGGTATATTATCAGGTCATACCATAAATGTAATGCTTATAACAATGATAATCATAGTATCAACTCACTTATTATTTGATGTAAATTGGGGAAACTCATGGTTTAATGTATTTGTTGTATCTTTGTTTGCTGTATATGTAGCGGCAACACTGGCATTTATCGTATCGGGATTGTTCAAAAACGGTAAATTGGCAGGTGGTGTTATGTCAGCCGTGGTGATTGTGATGACTTTTATGAGTGGAGGAATAATCCAAGGTGAGCAGTTTGATAAAATTTCGAATTTTACTATTAACAAATGGATATCTGAAGCGTATTTAAAGTTAATGGAAGGCGGCACAATATCCGATATAAAGACAAATTTATTAATTTTGGGCATAATGGGTTCCATATTTTTAATAATAGCTTACATTGTTTACAAAAAGGAGAACTTATATGAATAGTTTAGTTATAAT
>CAZJOD010000256.1:0-3619 GCA_964547525.1 uncultured Clostridiaceae bacterium | reverse complement strand
TTCTTTTCTTGCAGCCGAAACCTCCCTCAACGCTTCGGCATAGTATGTTATATCAGTCATAATAACCAAAACATGCATGTTCAGATCAAACGCAAGATATTCCGCTGCGGTCATTGCAACTCTAGGAGTTGATATACGTTCTACAGCAGGATCATTAGCCAAATTAACAAAAACTACCGCTCTGTCAATGGCACCTGTTTTTCTAAAGTCATTTATAAAAAATTCCGCTTCTTCAAAAGTGATTCCCATTGCAGCAAAAACCACTGCGAAGGGTGTCTGTGTACCCCTTACTTTAGCCTGCCTGGCTATTTGAGCCGCCAATTGCGCATGTGGCAACCCGGAAGCTGAAAATATAGGTAATTTCTGTCCTCTAACCAATGTATTCAAACCGTCTATAGACGATATGCCTGTTTGTATAAATTCGGACGGATAGTTCCTGGCGGCGGGATTCATAGGTATTCCGTTGATATCCAATCTTTTGTCCGGTATAATCTCGGGACCGCCGTCTTTCGGATTACCAAGGCCGTCAAAAACCCTGCCTAAAAGATCCGGAGCAACAGGAAATTCAATACCTCTTCCTAAAAATCTGACCTTACTGTTAGATGCGTTAATTCCCGCAGAGCTCTCAAAGAGTTGAACCATAGCGTTTTTACCGTCTATCTCCAACACTTTGCAGCGCCTTATTTCGCCGTTTGCAAGTTCGATTTCTCCTAATTCGTTAAAGGTTACCGCTTCAACATCTTTTACCAGCATTAGAGGACCGGCGACTTCCTGAATGGTTCTATATTCTTTTAACATTAATTTTCACCCTCCTCTGTTATTAACTTTTCAATAGCTTCGTCCATTTCCTTCATAACATTATTATATTGATTATCGATATCATTTTCACGAACATACCTTAATCTTGCTATTTTCTCTCTTACCGGTAAGTTTTCCACATTCTTAAAAGCAACTCCCTGTTCCAACGCTTCTTTAGCTTTAAAGTAGTAAGTCATAACAGTTTTTAACATTAAAAATTGTTTATGCAAAGACGCGTACGCATCAATATCATCCATTGCATCCTGGTGTAAATAATCTTCTCTTATCGACCGAGATGCTTCTAAAATTAAACGATCGGAATAAGTTAATGAATCTATACCCACTAGTCTTACTATTTCTTCGAGTTCAGCTTCCATCTGCAGTAACCTCATGGCCTCGGATCTTAGCTTGTTATATTCAGCGGATATGTTATGTTCCGCCCATTCGCTTAAAGTATCTACATATAACGAATAGCTTTTTAGCCAATTTATTGCAGGAAAGTGCCTTTTATATGCCAATTCCGAATCCAATCCCCAAAAAACTTTGACAATTCTTAACGTTGCTTGGGTTACAGGTTCGGATAAATCCCCCCCCGGAGGTGATACGGCACCTACAGCCGTAAGACTTCCCTCCCGCTCGTCGGCACCTAATGAAATGACCCTTCCGGCTCTTTCATAAAACTGTGCAAGTCTTGAACCTAAATATGCAGGGTATCCTTCTTCTCCGGGCATTTCTTCCAGTCGCCCGGACATTTCTCTTAAAGCTTCGGCCCACCTTGAAGTGGAATCAGCGATCAAAGCTACACTATAACCCATATCTCTGAAATATTCTCCTATGGTTATCCCCGTATATATCGAAGCTTCACGAGCTGCAACCGGCATATCCGAAGTGTTGGCTATCAAAACCGTTCGCTTCATAATTGACTCCCCGGTTCTAGGATCGGTTAATTGCGGAAACTCCATCAAAACATCGGTCATTTCGTTTCCACGTTCTCCGCATCCGATGTATATAACGATATCAACATCCGACCATTTTGCCAAAGAGTGCTGTACAACCGTTTTGCCACTACCGAAAGGTCCGGGTATGGCCGCAGTGCCTCCTTTAGCTATAGGAAAAAACGTATCAATGGGTCTTGACCCTACAATCATCGGTATATCGGGCATTAATTTTCTCTTATAGGGTCTTTGGTTTCTTACGGGCCATTTTTGAAACATATTAATTTCTTTAATGTCTCCGTTTTCAGTTTTAATTCTTGCGATACAATCTTTTATCGTATATTCGCCTTGATTTATTTCTTGTATAATACCGGATATGCCTTGAGGAACCATTATTTTATGATCGACAACAATAGTCTCCTGAACGGTTCCTAAAATATCTCCGGTGGATACACGGTCACCTACTCTCTTTTGAGGAATAAAGTCCCACTTTTTATCTTTATCCAGCGCATCTACATTAATGCCACGCTCGATTAAGCTTCCGGTCAACCGCTTCATAGTTTCCAAAGGCCTTTGAATTCCGTCAAATATATTTCCTATAAGCCCTGGACCCAACTCAACACTCAAAGGAGAACCGGTAGATACAACCGCTTCTCCGGGACCTAATCCCGAAGTTTCTTCATACACCTGTATTGACGCACTATCCCCGTGCATTTCAATTATTTCACCTATTAATTTTTTATTGCTGACATGAACTACGTCAAACATATTTGCGTCCCGCATACCGCTAGCTATAATTAGCGGCCCCGAAACTTTAACAATGGTTCCCTGACTATTCATCTATCCACATCCTTAACTATATTATTCATTAAAAAGTATATCCGCTCCTACCGCTTTTTCCACCGATCTTCTAACTGCTCTCATACCTATACCGGTGTTTCCGCTAATTCCGGGAACCGGTATCACAGCGGGTGTCAAACGGTCGTCAAATTCCGCTATCTTGTCGGTTACCAGCTCCATTGCTTTTTCAGTGATAAATATAACCGCATATTGTTCTTTTGCCAACCTGTCCAATAATCCTTTTATTTGTTCGGCGGTATCTCCGTAAAATACGTTCAATCCGGCCGCTTTATAACCCATGATACTGTCTTTATCGCCTATCATTCCTATCTTATACATAGTAAACCCTGATCCTTTCTCTGATATCATCTTTAGACAACAGATTTATTTTACCGGTCATAATCAGATTCATATTTTTCATTTCCATCTCTTTAAGAGCAAAATAGTAAATAACCGGTTCCGGACCGTCTATGACAAATCTGTACCTTTTAATCATATCCAAGTAATACTCGTCAAAAAGCTTATCCATACCCGATAAGCTACCGGAGTAATCATAAGAGTTAATACATTTATCCACAACACCGCCTAAAGGTTTGTCAGAGAAAAATGATTTAACCTGGTCGAATGTTCCGTTTAACAGTTTTAAATATTCGGATTCATTCACCGACCCCTCGGGCATTAAAACATTTCGTAATAAATTCATGGACTTACTTACGGCCATAACCCTTATCAAAGACCTAACATTACCCGAATCTATAAAAAATAAAGCAACATCTTTAAGTAACTTTATTCCTGTTTTTTCGGCCGATTTTTTCATTAAAGAAAAACACGCTTTGTCTATAAATATATCTATTACAGCGGGATTTTTTGTTTTGGCATATTGCTCTAAAGCTTCATTTATAGCAATTTGATATTCTTGAGGTAAAGTGTCGAACTTTCTATCTCTGATCATTACCTTAAGACGGTTTTTCTGATACATACCATTCTCATTTAAAAATAAGGTATGATCACTCCCATTCACTTCATCTTTAAGAATCACCTTAATG
>CAZJOD010000255.1:0-3620 GCA_964547525.1 uncultured Clostridiaceae bacterium | reverse complement strand
GAACACCGACAACAACGGCGTATGGCGGTACATCCTCGAGAACCACCGCGCCTGCACCTATAATGGCACCATCACCGATGTCGGTTACCTTGGATGCATTGATGAACGAATATGCACCTATATAAACATCATTACCGATGGTTATGGGATTTTTCGAAAGGGCATAAGGATGTTTGGGATTTTCTTGTAACCGGCGACGAAACATGTTCTTATTTTTATCAAAGAAAAACCGCTCTATATCATCACTCACAAAGGTCATATCCAACTGATGGTTTACACCAACATCCGCTGTACTGTTGATAGATGTGAAATGACCGATACTTTTAATATAACCGTTTTTGCAAGCCGAGACCATCCCTTCGCCAAAATAAGTCTGCCTGCCGATTTTTACACCGAAGCATTCCCACTCAAAAGGAATTTCGCCTCCAATATCGTTAAAATTAATATAGTCATCAACATAATTAAAGGATTTACTCTGTTCGTCCATCAAAAAATCGGTCAGATCATCGTCGTTGACAGCAACCACATAATGTTTTGAAATATCGACAGAAGAGGCAATATGAAATTTGTAATTTTTTAATACACGCAACAACAAACGTGTCGGTGTTCCCCATATTGCAACCTCTCGTCCTTTCAGGCAGTGTTCTAAAATTTGTTCAATTTTCGTTTTCAAGTAAAATCCTACACTTTCTCAAATTATTTTTTTCATCTCATAGGCAGCTTGACAACTTTTGTAGCCTAAAAAGAATGAATACCGTCGACAACGGCATTATCAATGACAGATATCAACTAATTTGAATTTTATGACTAATGTTAATATAATATAGCATATTATGTAATTGATTTATACAATGTTTTTATATGAAACAAGGGAAATTGTAAAATTTTTTAATTGCAAGTTGCTGTTATAGTAAATAAATGTTAAAATTAATATAAGAAGCAAAAGTGATTCAGAGTTTTTATATTTTTGCAAAAGGAGAAAAATATTTTGGATTATACAATTTTTAATAATACATATAATCATAATGAAAACGAATTTATTTTGCAGTTTATTATTGCAAAAAATATTAGCTATCCGGAATTTTGTTTTGGTATTATTGCAAAAAAACCACCTAAATTTATAGAAACGGAAATAGGTGTTAAAAAGTTTTATAATAAGTTTGTAACCGAGAACGGAAATGTTATAAATGAATCTGAAAGACAAGAAAATGATGTTTCGTTAGATGGGTTGATTGCATTATGGATTCCTCAAAGAGATAGAGTTTTAAAATATTTACTACATGCTTACTATAAAAAAGTTAAAAGTGGATCGGATTTAAATAAGAATAATATAACTAAAAATGATATTATATGTAAGAATGAAATATCAATTAATGAACTTGCAATATTACTATCTGATAAAAAAGTTTTATTATTTACCGGAGCTGGCATTTCCATAAAGGCAGGTGTAGTTGATTTAAAAGGATTAGGTGATATTAGTTATGAAATTTTCCAACCGGTTGACGCATATTATAAAGATATTATAAACATGAAAACCGATAACAGAAAAATAGCTTATAAAAAATTTTACTCTATGCTTACTGAATCACAACCTACTAAAAGCCATTATATTATAAAAAAACTATGTGACACCCATAATTTTGTTTTAGCTACCGGAAATATAGACGGGTTACATGAGAAAACAGGTATTAAACCAATATTTCAAAACAGTGATAAAGTGGTAATTCCAAATATAGATTCCTATGATATCCTTTTGACTGTAGGGTTAAGTGATGAGGGGATTGGTTCTGTTGCAAAAAAATATAAAAGCCAAAGATCTGACGGTATGATAATTTCAATTAATAAGGATATACCATGTTATTTAACCGAAAAGGACAGCTATATTTTAGGAGATTGTGAATATATTTTAGAAAGAATGACACACGAATTAATACCAAAGCGGTAGCTAATGCCTACTATTTCTTTATATAATAAGCATAATGAGATGTTACTGTTATGAGTATACAAGCATATTATAATAGTATACGTTACAGGGAGATTGTTTAGTGAATAGTCTTATAATTCGAAAAGCTACAATTAATGATATTAAAGGCATTCAGAATATACACCGTAATTGCGATGATCCATGGCATAGTGAAACTGAGTGCAAAAATTGGGTTGAAAAACGACTGGAACGAGACTTTTATATCCAAATTGCAATTCTTAACGGTAAAATTGTAGGACATGGGGAATGGATTATTACCGATGAGCCCAATAAAAAATATCTATATTTAGGCATGCTACAAATTGACAATGATTATCAAAAACAGGGGATAGGACGCGCCATGCTCAATGATGGGCAATGTTTTGCAAGAGATAACGGATGTAACATGATTTCAACTATACCGGATAACAATACAGGATCCATCTATTTTTATTTGAAATGTGGATTTAATTATGGAAGAAAAATCAAGCAAATTAATGTTCCTACTATGATGCATACAGATTATAATACCCGAAATACAAGAATAGACTGTGTTCCGTTCTCTATAATAAAGGAATTACCATTCATTTTTGGAATATCGCAAATTTCGTCCAGGCATATGTGGGAGGTATGTAACGAACCTCCAAATGGTGATGATCGAACAACGCCAGTGATGAAAACGTCAGAAGGTGATTATATTCAGTTTAGCTATTACACACCCTCTGATACAGGATTAGTCCTATGTTGGTCGGCATCTAATAATATAGATAGGTTATTGATAAATATTCTAGGTTTTGGTCATCAATGTGGGCTTAAGTATGTCACCTTTATCTTTTTTGAACAATGTAAACACTTTTTTGATAGATTAAATATACAAGTTATTGGTGAAGATAGCATTGAACTTATAAAATACATATAGGCATGGAAGATAAATTAGTTTATTATGGAGAAGGTGATTGAAATGACGGAATCTAAGGCTATGAAGGAAATACATGAAATAAGAGAGAGAAACTATGAGAAAACTAAAAATATGTCTAGAGAAGAATATATTAAAAGTATTAAAGAGCGAGCCTCTCATTCAAAATTAAAAGTTATGAGTGCTAAAAAAGCAACAGTATATGAATGAGCAATTTTACTGCAGAAGCCTTGCTGTTGGCTGATTGAAAAGGTTTACGTAGTTCAAGATGTAAACCCATCATTAGCTTATGACCAACGCAAAAGTGCACCCATGATGAAGAAAAATGACAAGCAATGACGCTTACTGTGTGGCGACGGTGCCGGTCAACCAGCTTTATACATCACCCGACGCAGAGCCGGAGGACAGTAAAGTCTTTAATGCAAGGACATAAAATTGCTTTAAAAACTCCGATTCTGACTTTTTTACGCCCAAATGGAAAGTTTATCAGCGAGCAAGCTATCTTAGGCATCAGTGAGCGATCATGCTACAATTTGGACTTTACAAGCGGAACCGTTATGCAGTTTTAGTTATTGTTTGACTATGAGAAACGGCTAACAGTAGCTTACAATATTTTAAAAGACAAGGCCGAGGTGCGCTGCCCTCCCTCGCCAGGTGGTTGGTGAGAACTTATGGTGGATTTGACGGACAAATACGGTGTTCGTCGGTTATTGTCCTACGAAAAATACGAGGAGTGAACAG
>CAZJOD010000254.1:0-3624 GCA_964547525.1 uncultured Clostridiaceae bacterium | reverse complement strand
TTATTCTCATAACCGGAGCTTTACCCCATAAACCTCCGTATTCAACCATATCCCCTTCCTTTTTCCCTATGGCCGGAATCAAACGTACCGCAGTGGTTTTATTATTTATCATACCGATAGCGGCTTCGTCTGCAATAATCGCCGATATGGTTTCAGCCGATATGTCTCCCGGTACAATTATCATATCGAGCCCTACCGAACAAACACATGTCATAGCTTCTAATTTTTCTATACTCAAAGCTCCGTCTGAAACCGCCGCAACCATACCTTCGTCTTCGCTTACCGGTATAAAAGCCCCACTCAAGCCGCCAACATAGGAAGAAGCCATTACGCCGCCTTTTTTAACCGCATCGTTTAAAAGAGCCAACGCGGCCGTGGTTCCATGGGTACCGCATTTTTCCAGTCCCATCTCTTCAAGAATCCTGGCTATACTGTCACCCACAACAGGTGTAGGTGCCAAAGACAGATCGACTATACCGAATTTAGTGTTAAGCTGTTTGGAAACCTCCCGGGCTACCAGCTGTCCTACTCTGGTAATCTTAAAAGCTGTCTTTTTGACAGTTTCCGCAACCGTTCCGAAGTCTTCCCCTTTAACCTTTTCCAAAGCGGCTTTTACCGCACCCGGTCCGCTTACTCCTACATTGATTACACATTCCGGCTCTCCTATCCCATGAAAAGCTCCTGCCATAAAAGGATTGTCATCCGGAACATTGGCAAACACAACCAACTTGGCACAACCGAAACTGTTTTGATCGGCGGTTGCATTAGCAAGTTCTTTGATTATCTTACCCATTTTTAATACGGCATCCATATTAATACCCGCTTTTGTTGAAGCCACATTAACAGACGAGCACACCTTATTGGTTGATGCGATTGCTTCCGGGATGGACATAATCAGTTTTTCGTCACCTGTAGAAAAACCTTTTTGTACCAAAGAAGAAAATCCTCCTATAAAATCCACTCCGGTGACTTTTGCGGCTTTATCCATGGCTTGTGCGAAACACGTGTATTCCGTTGCATCCGAAGATGCGGCAACTAACGAAATCGGTGTCACCGAGATCCTTTTGTTCACTATAGGTATTCCGAATTTGCGCTCCACCGATTCTACCGTTGAAACTAAATTCTCCGCTTTTTTTGTTATCTTGTCGTATATTCGTTGGCATGCCTTTTTACTGTCCTGATGGCTGCAATCCAAAATGGATATACCCATTGTAACTGTGCGTATATCCAAATGTTCTTTCTCTATCATTTTAAGAGTTTCATAAACTTCATAAATACCGGGCATATGCTCCTCCTAAATTCTGTGCATGGATTGAAATATGTCCATATGCTGTATCTTTATGGACAATCCCAGTTCTTTCGACATATCGTCCAACATAAACTTCACTTCGTCAAATGTTTTATTTGATACGGATATATCCACCATCATCATCATAGTGAATAGATCCTGCATTATTGTCTGTGATATATCAAGTATATTAATATTACATTTTTTCATAATGGCGCTGATATCAGCTATTATTCCTATTTTATCGACACCTAAAACAGTAATTACCGCCTTTTCCATTTCATTTTACCTCCGGTGCATGTAGTTTGTTTTTTATAATAACACTAAATAACCCTGTATCAGAATTTATTGTTTTAACCATTAACGCCACTTTGTTTTCTTCATCTAAAGTATTCCAATATATATCAGCCATGTGGTCGGTATCATCATAAACCGGCAATATCATGGGCTCGGAATCAAAAGACGGCAAAGGATTTCCGTCCGACCGGTATGTGGTTATACAATGACCATAGCCGGGTATGGCCTTTTCATATATGAAAAGGTTCTTTTGCCCGTACATTTTATTATTATCAATCGACTTTAAAACAGACAGCTTGTACGCATAAGTACTGTCATCCAAATCAATAATACCGGATATCCTCGGTGTAAAATTCGGTGAATCAGGTTCAAATGTCCTTGTTGACATTGCATCTTCAAAAGTTCTATAATTCTTTATACTTTCATATACCGTATCGGTTTGATCTCCGTTTGTTACAATGTGACAATTAGCGATATTTTTTACCGGATAATAAATAATTAACGACGGATCGGTTACTTTCTTTTCATCAAACGCTTTAGTTTTTACATAACCGTTTTCTTCTATAAATACTCTGTTTCTGCTATTCTCACTTCTACCCATAATCCAATAAATCTGGACATATTTTTTTCCGTCGGGAGACATTCCCAATATGATTCCCCTACCGGGATATGTGGTTTTACTTAATTTTCTAAGATTCTCCACCGCTTCCTCTATAAAACCCATTTCCTTCATCCTTTCATCTTTACTATTTTATTTTGCATGTCTTGGTATCACAATTAGACTTTATAATCTTTTTAATTTTTTCAATGTTCTCCACCCTTTTAGGAAGCATATACGCTTGTGTTGCGGATATAACTATAACAACCATTTTTCGTGATTCCAATACTCTCATTACTTTTTTCCACGGTATCGAAGCTGAATTTTTTAAAGTGGTGCAAACAAATCCCCTGTCATCGAATTCTAACTTCATAGAATCATGAAAAGCCGGGTTTAAAGCCCAACCTTTTTTACTTTTTTTGTACATGTTTAAAAACAAGACTCCGAATGTGGCCAATATAATAATAGCACCCAATAATATAGGTATAAAGTTGACCTTTTCCTTCGCCAATTCAAAACCTACAATGACAAGAAACATTATCACACCATACAACATCATAATTTGTATCACTTTTTTATTTATGACATAATTAAATTGGAAAAAATCCTTCATATCCAATTGAAATACACAAGACAATTTACTAGCAGTCATTATAATACCTCTATTGCATTTTTAGCTATTATAACACGACGGATGATAAAAATAAAACACTAATAGCCAAACCTTCAGAAAGAAAAACCCTTGCAGAAACTTACATTACCAGCTTATTTACACATGTCACGAATTATAATATAATAATTATGCTAATAAGTTTTTCGGGGGATAATATGGACAAAACTTTATGCTACGGTTGCATGGAAACTATAAACGATGAAGATACATGCCCATACTGTGGACATGTAAAAAATAACACCATACACTCCTCTTTATTAAACGAAGGTGTAATACTTAGCGGAAGATTTGTTATAGGAAAAGTTCTTTTTATATATCCAAATTCGGTAACATACTTAGGGTATGATAAATCTTTACTACAGAAAATTTTAATAGTTGAGTACTTTCCTATAAAAATAAGCGAACGTAACAGTCAATACACCGTATCGGTAAAAATAAAAGATAAGTGTCATGAAAAATATAACACCGGATTAAAAAATTTTATAGACGAAGCCATAGAACTTACCAAACAAAACGGATTATCAAATCTGGAGTCTGCGTATCAAGTACTTGAAATTAATAATACCGCATATTCGATTATGGAGTACAGCGATAAAAATTTAAGTTTTAAACCTTTAAGTAACGTCAAAAAAAATACGTTGATAAATACCAATAAGAAAGTCCGAATTCTCGTAGCTTGTTTCGCACTATTAATACTAATAGCCGTTTTCATCTCGGCATTGACACCCGATATGGTAAAAATGCCGAAGGTAACCGGTATGGACTACC
>CAZJOD010000253.1:0-3672 GCA_964547525.1 uncultured Clostridiaceae bacterium | reverse complement strand
ATAAAAGACATACATGAGATACTTGTAAAATCTATGCCGTCGTCATGGGTTCATCTTGCCGTTCCGGACGAAAGAGAAATCTATTCGGAGATAAAAAACCTTATGCCGTTTGTTGACGAGTCTTTGGTATATATAGCCAGATCCGGCGACCGCCCTATAGGGTTTGTTGCGGCTATACCCGACTACAATCAAGTATTGGATAAAATTAAAGGCAAATTATTTCCTTTTGGCATTTTCAAATTTTTTATTTACCGAAAAAAGATAGACGGAGCTAGAATTTTTCTTCAATTCGTCATACCGGAATTTATGAATAAAGGTGTTAACGGTTCTATTTTCTGGCGATTAATGGTGGAGGCGGGTAAAAAAGGGTATTGTTGGGGTGAAGGTTCAACAGTGGCTGAAATGAATAAAGAAGCCATCCGAAGTATACAAGGAGCCGGGGGAAAGCTTTATAAAATTTATAGAATATATCAAAAACCCATATGAATACCGGGTATTATGGTAGTGTAAGTTTGTCATGAGGTATTATTTTTGTTTGTGAGTATAAAAATTTCGCTTGAATTGCAGATAAAAATATAGTATTATATATCGGTAGTGTGCATGTCTTTCACACTTCGAAAAGCTTTTTCACCAAGTGAAAAAAGGTCAAATAATACAACTTAATAGCGAATGGTAGTGTTCTTGTGAACAAAATCACATGAAATGTTACCGAAGGAATTATTTTTATATTTCTTTAAGGCGTTGTGCCTTTTATGTAATTTACTATTAATGAATGAGGGGGAGAGTGTTGAATTGATGAGTTTCAGGCGTTACAAAAAAAAGTTAGCTTGGATGCTATTATTACCCGTTTTAACATCTGTACTTGCTGTTTCCACAGTTTTGGCCGAACCCGGTCAAAAACTAAAAGATAAGTTCGGTGACAGTACCAAGGGCGGATTTAAAATTGATTTTTACGAAGACAACATCATCTATTACAAAAAAGTTCTGGATGAATACGCGGAAAAAGGGTATCAACCGGTGCAAAATGTTAAAATTGAAATACCGGCTTATACAGGATTTCAATCAAGTATTGAAAAAGAGCAGGTGCCTATTTGGGATCAAGTAGGTGATAGAACCGGTAAGTTCCTTATTTGGGAAAAAGATGTTCAATGGTTCGAATGGACTGTTGAAGTCGAAAAACCCGGACTTTATAACATAGAAGTGGATTATTATCCTCTGGTAGATTCTAAATCTCCCGTAGCAAGAGATTTATTAATAGACGGTGTGGAACAGTTCACAGAAATGAAAGGTTTGGAATTTCCCAGATACTTTAAAGATAAAAGCGAACCGAGTGTTAATCCGTTGGGTGATCAAGTTAAACCCGGGCAGGTAGAGGTGCCCGGTTGGAGAACCATAAGACTTGAAGATGTAAACGGTACATATGCGGATCCCTTACAATTCTATTTCTCTGCAGGCATGCACACTATACGGTTTGTATTTGCAGATCAACCGATGGCTATAGATAAAATTAAATTGTTATCGCCTGTGGTTTTACCAAGTTACGAAGAAATTTCCGCACAATACAAAGCAAAGGGATATAAAAATGCCACTAAAACAATTAAGTTTCAAGCCGAGGAAAACGTTATACTAAAATCAGATACAACATTAGTTTTGTTAGGTAATCAAGATCCTACTAATGAGCCTTACAATCTGGAACATATTTTAATGAATTCCATAGGAGGCTGGCAATGGCGTTACGGTAATCAAGAGCTTATATTTGAATTTGAAGTGGAAGAAGACGGATTATACCAGATCGCTCTTAGATCTTTACATAACTGGAACGACGGTCTTCCTTCATACAGACAAATCATAATCGACGGAGAGATACCATTTGCTGAAATGAACCAATACCGTCTGGATTATGACAGGGAATGGCAGTTAAGATCCCTTCAAGACGAAAACGGAGAACCGTATCTCTTTTATTTAGAAAAAGGTAAACATACATTATGTATAAAAGTAAAACTGGGGGAAGTGGCTGACACAATTGCAAACCTGACAGCCGATGCTTTTTTCCTCTCTGTTATATTACAAAAAATATTCTTGATTGCAGGTAGTGAACCTGACGTTAATTATGATTATCAATTTGACAGGAAAATACCTGATATGTTACCAAACTTGCAAATGCTTAGGGAAAGCTTGCAAGCTCATGCAGATTTTCTATTAAGCATATCCGCAAAAAAATCAACAATAGTAGACAGTATAAATATGGCACGCACATATATAGAAAGAATACTTAAAGATCCTGATGATATAGTAAGAAATCTTGACGGTCTTACGGTTGCACAAAACGCTATGAGTAGTGCCATATTAAGCTTACAACAACAGCCTCTTACACTGGATTATATATATGTGGCAAGTCCGGATGAAAAATTGAAAAATGAAAAAGCTACCTTCTTACAAAAAGTTATTGTGACCTGGGAAAACTTCTTACGTTCATTCAGAGTGGATTACGATAACGTAGGCGGTATAATGGAAGGCGATTATGAGGTAATAAAAGTTTGGATAGCCAGGGGTCGTGAGTGGTCTGAAGCTATAAAAGCTATGGTTGACGAACAATTTACCGAAAAATCAAGAATTGCAGTCAGTATGAATGTATTACCCGCTTCTCAGTTAAATGCGGGTGCGGTTAATGTTCTGCTTCTTTCAATGTCATCAGGAACTGCACCTGACGTCGGTTTAGCGGTTGCAGCCACATCACCTGTTGAATTTGCCATTCGTGACGCGGTTGTAGATTTAAGCAAATTTGATGATTTTGAAGAAATACAAAACAGGTTTTTACCGCAGCTAATGGTACCCTTTAAATATAGAGGAGGTACCTATGCGTTACCTGAAACTATGAACTTCAAGCTTATGTTTTACAGAGCCGATATTGTTCAGGATATGGGTTTGAAAGTTCCTAACACATGGGATGAATTGTGTCTGGACGTGTTGCCGGAATTATATCGAAATAATATGCAGTTTGCGTTCGCTGCGGATTTTACTCCCTTCTTGTTCCAAAGCGGTGCTTCATACTACAACGAAGCGGGAACCAGATCAGGGTTGGATACTCCTACAGCATACAATGCATTCCTAAAATATACTTCATTATATACCACATATGGTATGCCCGCCGTACAAGAAAGTTTTTACACTAAGATAAGAACCGGTGAGATGCCAATGGGTATTGCGACTTATCCGTTCTATGTACAATTATCTACAGCAGCTCCTGAGTTAAAAGGAAAATGGGGTGTGGCACCGGTACCCGGCACAATGAAAGAAGACGGAACTATAGATCGTTCAATTGGTGGTATTATAGATACCACAGGAGTCATAATTTCACAATCTGAAAAACAGGAAGCGGCATGGGAATTCTTAAAGTGGTGGACCGGCAGAGATGTTCAACGTGACTTCGGTGCTGAAATAGAATCGTTAATAGGAGCCGAAGCCAGATGGAACACAGCTAATATGGAAGCTTTCCGTAATATGGGATGGGATAGAGATCATCTTCAGGTATTGGAAGAACAATGGCACTGGTACAAAGAAATACCGATTGTTTTAGGGGGATATTTTACTTCAAGACATATGGTTAATGCATGGACGGACGTTGTTTTGGAAGATGTTACTCCCAGAGAAGCGTTAGAAAAGGCTGTTAAA
>CAZJOD010000252.1:0-3689 GCA_964547525.1 uncultured Clostridiaceae bacterium | reverse complement strand
CCCTTCATTGCTAAACATATTCTTTGGTTCTCAATTTTTAATCCGTTTGTTTAAACCATATCAAATTTGATACACCGCATTATCGCATACCACCAGGATATTTTCTCCCGTCGACATACTATGAACATGAGTGCCCGGCAGTCTACCTTCGGATATTACAAAGCCTTCAGGAGATATAACACATACTTTGCCACTCTCACAAACCGAAATTACGTTTTCATTTGAGATATAAAGATCCTTAACGTTATCTTTTACGGATGCGTGCCAAATTTGCTTTCCTTCCCTGTTGAAAGCCATTACAGACCCTTTTGAAGTTCCGGCGTATAGTTTCGTACGGCTTTCATTAAATAGTACGGACTTGACAGTTCCACCGAGGTTTTTCTCAAACTCTGTTTTAACAATTCCGTCTTTTAAGCTTACAACCTTAAAATTGCTTGAGTAACTCATTCCGCAAACCATTAAGTATTTTCCGTCTTCATATACAAATTGATGGGATTTGATATTGCAAAGCCACCAGCCCGTACTTATATTATTTTTCGGATTTCCGTGCATGTCATGAACATAGAAAATGCCGTATGCCGAATCCACTTTACCTGCGGCTAAAACTTCCATTTCACCGTCTTGGTCTACATCGATAATTTCTATCGTATCCGGAACGGTTGCATATATGTAAAAGGCATTCAATAATTCACCATCAATGTTATGTATTCTGATATGGTTGTCACCGGCACCGGTAATAATGTAAGCATTGCCCTTTGATTCAACATATTTTATGCCTACAATATGAGGGTATGCCAATTCCCAACTGTAGTATAACGTAGGTATCCGTTTAATCCGAGTTTCCCATAATATGTCGCCATTTTTATCAATCGCCGAGAGTTTGTCATGCCCATGACCGACAACGATCATACCCTTAGTATCAATGTATTGCAAAGCATGGATATCACCATCCAAACCTGTAGTCCACACCGCTTTCCCGTTATCAACCAAATTAAGAGTCCCGCCTTCTGTGGCACACACAAATCGATTTTTCCCGGTTTGATTTATATGCAAAATCTTCTTATCAAGCTCAAATTGTTTTCTTAGGTCTGTTTTGACAATATGGTTTCCTTTCTCCTCTTTTTTGTTTTCCCTCTTTATATTTCCGGTATGGCTTACATGGAATATATACTCTTTGCCTGCATAAGATAATTTCAATGTATTGTCTATGGTTTGAAGTGTAATGTCTTCTTCATTTTCTTTCGCCGGATGAACAACATGTGTGAACGAAATCTTATCCCCTTTTTCCATACGTGTTAAAGAAACGGTTGTCATGGATGATACCACCATATCTTCGTCGTTATACCTTGATTTCCACATGGTGTTCGCCACTTCGGTATTGTTGCCGTTATGGTTTTCTTTTTTGTCATACATTCCACCGTAATTAAACAGTCTTTCCCCGTATGGTATTTCTTCAAGGTTTATGTTTACGGCAGCGGAACCGTACCCGGAGAGTCTGAGCTCGAACCGGTTCCCATCCCGATCATAACGGACAGACTTCAGTGTATTTTCAAATATTGTAGCTTTCGCCGGCGTCCTAAAATGAGCACCGATTACATATTCACCGCTTTCTTCTGCAATTACGGTGTCATGGAATACGACACAAAGACCTTTTACCATGAAAACTTCCCTTACCCAATCGGTACCGTTATAGTTTTTCAACCTGATTCTTAAATAGTAGCACCCTTCATTTAACACCTTTTGTTCTTCCATCAAAGCATAACCCGGAATCTCCGAGGCGTAACCGTCCCGTGCAATGGTCAAAATCGAACAATTTTCAGGTTCAGGCCATCGATAATCATTTTCTTCCACCAACCAAACAATGCCCTTGCTTGTATAATCCAAAACACCCATGGCATCACTATATGAGTGAACACCGGTACTGCCAAGGCCGTCTATTAATAAAAAGTCATCATTTTTATCATCCCAGCCCGTCCGTATTGAAACCTTGTCAAAACAAGCTTCATATGGACCTGTCGGAGGTGTCGGCGTAAGACGTTTGGCTTCTGTGGGATTTTTACTCCATACGTCATATATGTACTTATCTAATGGAATCAGGGTTATTCCCAATGCTTTATCGGGCTGCACCGGTTCCACTCCGGAATCGAATAGCCTTTGAATCCCTGATTCATAATCACAGTGAATTTTTTTAAATCGGTCATACAGCAGGCGCATTTCGCCGTCCTTTAAGTAATGTGAAAATACTGCGGATAAAAATACGGGAAAAGGACTTTTTACCGAGCCGTCCCCGTATGAAGGCACCATGTAATTTTGCCCTATGATCGCTTTGATCCATTTGCCCGCTTCTTTGGCGGAAGTATTTAAGAATGTATGGTTGTCTTCAAATATGGAATATGAGATGACAAGTCGTAAAGACACTTGGTTCGAATAAGAAGAATCGTCGCAGTAAGGTTTCCAGCCGTTATGGTTGAAAGTGTAAAAAACATCATCTGCTACGCTTTTCCATTCTTGAACCATATCCAGTTCAGGATAACGTTTACTGAAATAATCATGGGTGTATATAAGGGATAGAGCACAGAACATCGTATGATTATGACACGGCAGATTCTTATGCTTCCCATGAAGGCTTGCATATCCTTTTCCCTCCTTACTCTCTACCCAATCAAAAATACATTTTTCTATTTGCAATCTTATGTCATCGGGAATCATTCCTGAAAACTCAAGTAGTCTCCATATTTCAATGTGGGCGGTCATATAAAGATGGGTGGCTTTTATCAGAAAAGAATTGACTTTCGATATTTCTATCATCTTTCGCCACCCTTCAAGATATGTATCAAAAGATTCCATGTCGCCGGTCACATACGACAATAAACCCGTGTAATGCCAAAGGGATGTATGTACGGAAGGGATTAAATCGATCTTTTCGGGTAATGTTTCCCGCTTTAATTTTTCCAAATAATTTTTACTGTACGGTAATTTTGTGTAGTAAACCTCATTGATATATGGCAAAGGGTTTGCGACCTTGCTTAAAAATGAACTTACTCCTTTTAAAAGTCCTGTATCATCCGAATACCCAATGTGCAAAACGTTATATCCTGTTGCAAACGGGTCTATGATTGTACGAAGGTTATACCCTTTCTCTCCAGGGTAACTTAAGTCGGTCATACAAAGGTTTTTGTAATATAAATATTCCACACACCTGCTGTTTGAAAGATTTCCCAATATAATGACAGGTTGTTTGCAATGAAACAGAATATCAGGTCCGGGGTTTTGCAGGATTTTCACAGAATGGCCCGTGGATTGAAACTTTTTTTCAATAGTATGTGCTGCATCCAAACCCGCCTGACTACCGGGGGCAGCGATAATAATACCTGTGTCGTGTGGAATCGCCGTCTCCCTGCAAATGTTTTTACCTTTAACTTCACAAGAGTTTTCGTCCGAATTGCATAAAATGAAATCAACCATATTTACACCTTCTTAACATGATATTTAATATTTACTTTTAACGATACCATTATACACCATTTAATACCATACTTTCATAACTTTTCTGAAATTGCTTTGTCATCATTCTTTTTGGGGACACATCTCAATCATTGGTATTATTGGGGACAGGCATTTTTAGGGACACATCTCAACCTTGTATCGTTTTGAGTTCAGTAACGGACAGACAATAAATGGGGAATCAT
>CAZJOD010000251.1:0-3856 GCA_964547525.1 uncultured Clostridiaceae bacterium | reverse complement strand
TTCTTTATATGGCTTGGTATAGCTATTTTTATACTGACGATTTCTGTTCCCGGTAGTGATCCTTTCGGTGTGTTTTTAAGTTTGGGGTCGGTCATGCTGTATGTATTAATGTTTCTGTTAGGTTTGATCGCAATATCTTATTATATATATGCTCTTGTCGTGGGTGGCAAATATACTGTTTTGTTTGAAATGAACGAAAAAGGAATACGACATACTCAAATAACCGAACAATTTAATAAAGCAAAAAAAATAAGCTCCCTTGCAATTTTTATAGGTACAATCTCCGGAAATCCGAACATTGCAGGTACGGGTTTCTTAGCGATAAGACGACAGTCCATGTATACGGATTTTAAAAAGGTAAGGTCGGTAAAAATAAATCGAAGAAAATATACCATTAAACTTAGATCTTCGGATTTAACCCATAATCAAATTTACACCACACCGGAGTCATTCGATTTTATATTAGGATTTATCGAAGAGCATACAAAAAAATAGTATAGGAACTGAAAAAGAATGATCATTATATTTTACAGACAAATCTTTCATCGTACTTATAACACTCATCCTAAAACGCATTCAACGAGTTAACAAGTCTTTATTATTACTTTTGCTACATTCAAAAATACAGCAAGTAAGCTAATAAGAATAATCCGCCGATCGTTTATGGGATTTATCTGAAAAACTGTGCAATGTTAAATTTGGATAGGTCGTATCTTACAAGCTTAGTAAGTCCCAAATAAAATTAAATAGACATCTCCTGGTAATTATTGTCTCAATTTTATAATATATTTATATATGGAACCAATATATAATAGGTCCATAATAATATAAATTATAAATGAGGAGGTTAAAGAAAATATGTTAAAAAGAACAATTTGTTGGTTGTTGACATTGATTATGTTGTTCGTTTTTATTTCGTGTACCTCGAAAACACAAACCGGTAACGAAAAAAAGACTGAGACATCTACTGACAATCCTTTTGAAGAGTTCATGACAATTACGTGGTTAGTGGGAGCTTATACTAATCATTTATTAGAAGAAGGCCGATGGGATGAACTGGAATTGGAAGAAAAGTTTAATGTTAATATACAACCATGGAAAGTCAGGATAGATTCCGCACAGATGGAGCAAGTCCATATGATGCTTGCTGCGGGAGATGTACCTGATTATGGACATTATTACACAAGCGGTTTATATCTTTATGAAAATGGTATGGGTAGAACCGTTCCTTTGGATATGATTAAGCAATACTATACAGGATATTATAAATTGTTGCTTAACGATCCGGCGGGTTTTACATTTAACTTGGTTGAAGGAAAAGATGATGAATTTTATGGTTTGGCAATGTATAACGCGTTTTCCCATTACTCCGGATGGGTACCGATGTGGCGGTTGGATTGGTTAGAAGCACTAGGTTACAAACTTGATAATTTAGAGGTTATGATCAGTCCGATTAATCCTGATAGATGGAACGATCGCTTATATTTTTCAACGACAAAATTTACAATCAATCAAGTCAAAGATATTTTAAAAGGTTTTACCGAGAATGATCCGGATGGCAACGGTATTGATGACACATACGGTTCAGCTTTTGCGAATTCTGCTTATGATAACTATATCTCATACAATATGTTTGGTTTTGACCGTAATTCAAGTTTAATGTATAAAGACCCCACAACTAATGATTTTGTTCCTTATTTTGCTTATACATACTATAAAGATAGTCTTATGTTTCTAACAGAAATGATAAACTTGGGATATTTACGCAATGTACCGGGTAAAGAAGAATATTGGTTAGAATTACGTGAAACATGGAATTCGGCTAAAACCGGATTTATGAATACACTAGGTCCACCAAGAGTGCTAGGATTAGGATATAGTGATGGTGACAGTTGGCCTCCGGCAGCTATTTTAAATGACGTGGATCCTAATGCTAAATTTGTTATTACCCCTTGCGCGGGTGAAAACGGAGCTTATCGTCCCCATTCCACTTTCAATTGGTCGACAATGATGTACTGTATTGGAGATGTATCTGATGAAAAATTAGAAAGACTTTTCCGGTTGTTAGACTATTCATACTTTAGTGATAACTGGATAAGATATAAATGGGGTATTGAGGGGGTCCATTACAAATGGTATGGAGAACCTTTTAAAAGCGCAGTAGTATTCACAGATCCCGCTAACATTCCTTTAAAGTATAAGGGTTCGATAGATGAGTTCGGTCATTTTGGTAATATGAATTTTATAACCGATGTAAGAATTACATTCAACTTTGACGCTTTCTTTGTTCAATGGATAGACTATTGGGAACGTTATTCTTCAGACGGGTGGTTCGGTGACGAAATTTGGTTAAGACCGGATAAATTATATAGTGCACAAACAATGCCCATTGAAAAGTTTAATGAATTCAAAGCACTTCGTGAACAGACAATTAATGATATAAGTGCCGTTCATAATGATTTTACAAAACGAGTTTGGGCCGGTCAGATAGCAGATATTAACGCCGAATGGAGTCAGTATATCACTCAAATATATGCTGCAGGATTAGATAAATGGGTTAAAATCTGGAACGATGATGAGGTTAAATCTTATAAATACTACAACAGTTTAAAATAATCATATAATACTCCTTTTTTATATGTTAGTACATGGTATGTCGGTGAATTGTTTTTATGATTCACCGACATACATTACTAATATATCAAGTTTATTAACAGAAAATGTATAAAGTAAAATATTACAATTGCGAAAGGTAAATCGATATGAAAATTTCAAACATTGCTTCACTTAATTATACTCCGGGAAAACTTAATTATTTTCAGTTTATACGAGGTGGGATTGGCGCCGATTATCACCAAAATCCACAATTCTATCAATATGAAGACGGAAAACTCATAATTTATTGGTATGCATATGATTTTGATGAATGTTCACCTAACGGTGTTCTTTTATATTCTGTTTCGGACGATCTCGGATTGAATTGGTCCGATCCACAAATTTTTATGGCCGATTATTTGGGGGGAGTTCCGGAATATATTAATATTATAAAGCTTAAGGGAAAACAAGATACTATAATGTTTTATTGTAAAACGCGTCATCATATAGAAGTAGATCTAAAAACACGTATAGCGGTAAAAGGTAGCGATTATTTTAACAGCAGTACAAGATTATTTATGAGAAGATCATATGACGGCGGATATACTTTCGATCATGGCATGGAAATACCATGGCATTTGGTTACCGACCGAAAGGAATTACCCAAAGTCAAATTCTACGGATGTATCGAGCATGCGATACAATTAGAGTCCGGTAGGATCATAGCCGTTTTTATGTTCTTGGACCCGCAAAGGATAGGAGACTTAAATAAACCGGTACAGCATTTTACCGGAGCTTGTCTGATTTCTGATGATGAAGGCTACACTTGGAAAAGAAGTAATGAAATCACTGTGGAGACCCCAAGAGGTGTAATGGAAATTCAACTTACCGAAACCGCATCGAACCGAATATATGCAATATTCCGCACCAAAGGCGGATATCAATATCAAACATTATCTACAGACGGAGGTTTCACTTGGAAAACACCCGAACCTTCTCTTTTAACCTCACCGGAATCAATGGCAAGAATGATAAAATTAAAAAGTGGTTGTCTTTTGGTTGTACATAATAATATATCATCTACAGCACAAAGGCCACGTTATCCTTTGGTGGCTACTTATTCTTATGATGAAGGCAGGACTTGGAGTAAACCGAAAGTAATTCAAAACGAATGTGATTCTAATCAACTTAGCAACCATGGATTGCTTCAATTGCGTGACGGAAAAATAATTTTGGGTATCAGTCATTATCGTAACGTTCG
>CAZJOD010000250.1:0-3938 GCA_964547525.1 uncultured Clostridiaceae bacterium | reverse complement strand
CTGTAAATCTGTTGGCAGTGCCTTCGGTGGTTCGAATCCACCTCCCTCCACCAAATAAAATTAACCCTTGCATTGTCAAGGGTTTTTATTTATTATATGGGATATATTTTTTTATTTACAACATAAACCGGGCTTGGCTTTAGTAAAATAATACAATATACCTTTATTGTAACTATTAAAAAATAATCTTATCTTTCCATATTATACATTGGCATTAATTTTCATTGTTGTTATATCATTATGACCTCTTGTTACTTATTAATTTGTATGTTACACTCATATTTTGTAATGGTTTTAGAAATTAATTTTATAATGAAAAAGGCAAGGGTTATATTATAATATCGCTTTAAATCTTATTATTTTACGGGTTGTGGTACAACCTTATTTTAATGCGAATTATTAACTCTTCTGGTGATTAATATGAAAGTACATAACAATGAAATAGATATGAGTAGCGGTTCATTATATAAAAAAGTTATTTATTTTTCCGCTCCACTTATGTTATCGGGAATTTTACAACTGTTATATAATGCTACGGACGTTATTGTAGTAGGACGTTTTGTCGGAAGTACGGCTCTTGCCGCCGTAGGATCTACATCCTCTTTGACAAACCTGATTGTAAATGTTTTTATAGGATTGTCGGTAGGAGCAAGCGTTTGTGTAGCACAATATTACGGAGCGAAGGAAGAGAATAATGTAAGTCAGGTGGTACATACCGCCATAGGAATCAGCGTTATATTCGGTTTTATAACAGGAGCAATAGGGATAGGAATGGCCGGAATATTCCTAAGAGCAATGGGTACTCCTGAGGAAGTATTAAAATATTCTGTTTTATATATGCGTATATATTTTGTAGGGATGCCTGCTTCTATGATTTTTAATTTTGGCAGTTCAATTTTAAGAGCTGTTGGTAATACGAAAAAACCATTTATATTTTTAACAATTTCCGGTTTTATAAATGTGATACTAAATTTACTATTTATTATTGCATTTGGTATGGGTGTTGTCGGTGTAGCTTTGGCAACAGTAATATCACAAATAATATCTGCCGTTATGGTCATATTGTGCCTTATTGAATATAACGGTTGCTGTCGTCTTGTTATTAGGGATATTAAAATATATAAAGATAAACTTATAAAAATGATGAAAATTGGTATTCCGGCGGGTCTACAAGGTACAATCTTCTCAATTTCAAATGTGTTGATACAATCGTCGGTTAATTCATTCGGTCAAATAGTTATGGCGGGTAATACCGCAGGCTCAAATCTGGACGGATTTATTTATATGGCGACTAATTCATTTTACCATGCTTCTTTAGCTTTTACAGCACAAAATGTAGGAGCGAAAAAATATGACAGAATCGGACGTGTACTTGGAATTTGTATACTGCTTACCACCGTCATAGGGTTGTCTCTAGGCACACTTTTGAATTTTTTCGGAAAGCCTTTATTAAGACTTTATTCTCCTAATGATATGGATGTAGTCAATTACGGATTGATAAGACTTTACATTTTAGGAATGACATACTTTACATGTGGTATCATGGAGGTTACTGTCGGCTCTCTTAGAGGTATGGGGGCATCAATAATGCCGATGTTTGTTTCCATAGCCGGAGTGTGTGGGATAAGAATCGCATGGATTTATACCGTCTTTGCGATGAATAGAACACTTGAAACACTATATCTCAGTTATCCTGCTTCATGGGTAGTTACAGCATCTATTCATTTGATATGTTTTGTTTATCTAAAGAAAAGGATAATAAAGAGTCAGTAAGAATATGTTTAGAAAAAGGTTATCTTTATACGATATAAACAGCTGCAATTTTTCATATGGTATGTACCGTGAAATAATATGCGGCACAATTTAAATAGTTAACAGATATCCTTCAATGCATAGCTGTGAAACTCTTCATAGTCTTTTTCGCAAAGAGGGCGTAATATCAGCCTGTTAGTTTTCAAAATCATCTTTTACCTCCAAAAAATTATTTGTATTATATGAAATATAAAAAACTATGCTATAATTTACTGTATTATGAAATTAAAATTTAATCAACACTTATGTTATACAAAAAATATATTTACTCTATATATAATGCAAAGATAGGAGTAAGTCCATTAATTAACATGTCAAATCTTTACGGTAAATGGGGAATAAAGTGAAAATAATCTGTATAATAGTGGCTAAATAGATAATATATCACAGAAAGTGAGATGAATTGTATGGAAAGATATATAGCTGTTGATAATGTTTGTGCATGGCCTAACCTGACGATATTTCCTGATGGGACAATTGCCGCTGTAATATTCAATCAACCTTCTCACGGTTGGTGGGAAGGTGATGTGGAGTGTTGGACCAGTAGTGATGAAGGTCGCACATGGAAAAAAAGAGGTGTTCCGGCACCTCATGAACCGGGAACTAACCGTATGAATGTTGCCGCCGGTCTTGCAAAAGACGGTGCTTTTATTGTTATATCATCCGGATGGAGCGATAAAAAACCAAAAAGGGTTATACGTGAAAATTATTATCAAAACTCAAAAATATTGAAGCCATGGGTTTGTCGTTCTTATGACGTCGGATATTCATGGGAACATTTTGAAATTAAAAATATGGATAAACCATGTATACCTTTTGGAGATATAGTTCAATGTTCTGACGGATCATTAGGTGTCTCAATGTATCGTCAAGGGGAAACGGCATACGATGCAAAATCCGCTCATTCATATTTTTTTAGAAGTAAAGATGACGGTAAGACATGGGAAGAACCGATTATTATAGGTAAAGAGGACTACAATGAAACCGATTTACTAGCTTTAGGAGCAGGCAAATTATTAGCTGCCTGCAGAACTAGAAAGCAGGGCTTGTTAACACTTTTTGAATCAAATGATTCGGGATTTACATGGAATTATAAATTTGATCTTACACTTCCGGGTCAGCACCCCGCCCACTTGTTAAAATTAAAAGACAGTTCCATATTATTAACTTACGGAGTACGTAATAAAGGATCTCACGGGATAGCGGCCAGAATAAGTCAAGATAACGGTTTGACATGGGGAATGCCGGCTTTAATTGTGAGTTTGGGAACTGAGAATGATTGTGGTTATCCCTCAAGTGTTCAGATTGAAAACGATACAATTGTAACTGCATACTATTGTAGTAAGATAGAAAGCCATATGAGATATCACATGGGAGTCATCCGATGGTCTTTAAATGAATTCTTTTAAAGTATACCAATTTAAATAAAGCTATTTCGATAATTAACATTATAACCTAATATATTCGATTATACAAAAAAATAGGTTTAATAGATATGGATAATTCCGTTTTCTTTTATAAAAACTTACCTGCTGCATAAAAAGGATATTATATGACAAGACAACACAAAAATTTTTTAAGTACACAAAAAGACCGCATAGCTTTAACCGGTAACATATATATGCTTATGATGGCATATGCGGTCTCAAATACAATCGTAGGACCTTTAATGCCTAAAATTATTCGGCATTATCAATTAGGATTGGCGCAAGGTGCTTTAATCGTATCATTTCAAAGCATTGGCGGGATATTGGCTATTATTATAGGCGGACTTTTAGCTGACATATTCAAAAAATCAAAAATTGTAACTATAGGTTTTGCTTTATATTGTGTAGGCTTGTTCACAGTAGGTTACGCCCCTTCTTACGGACTGTTGCTTTTTTCATTTTTTATAATCGGTGCATCACGTATGGTTGATACTGTTTTAAACTCCTACAAATCCGACCTTCATCCGGGAAATATAAGTAAATACTTAAATTTACTGCATACCTTTTACGGTATCGGAGCTTTTATGGGCCCTTTCATTGTTAGATTGATTTTTGAACGTGAAGGTGTCTGGAACAATACTTATATGTTTCTATCATTCGGATGCATTATGTTATTGGTGTTATTCTTATTGATTGTAA
>CAZJOD010000249.1:0-4017 GCA_964547525.1 uncultured Clostridiaceae bacterium | reverse complement strand
TACATTTTTAAAATCAAGTTTTAAAAATGTAGCCTATTTTGTAGCCTATTGTGTTTTTTAGACCCGCAGCCGCATCGAGCGTCCACGGGTCGGCATACATTTTTAAAATCAAGTTTTAAAAATGTAGCCTATTTTGTAGCTTATTGTGTTATATATCTTTGGGTAAAGCTAAATTTAAGATGATACCCGTCAAAGCCGCTACAAATACTCCCGATAAAGTAACGTTTCCGATAGGTATACCCCCTGCAACAGAAATACCAATTCCTGTTACCAGAATTAAAGCAACAATTAAAAGATTACGTGAATGTGAAAAATCCAATTCGGCATTAATCAAAGTTCTAAGCCCTACACTGGCGATCATTCCATAAAGGATCATACACATACCGCCCTTAACCGGGGTAGGTATAGCTCCGAGCATTGCACCGAATTTGCCAAAAACGCTGAGTATAATCGCAAATACCGCAGCAATCCTTAATACTGCGGGATTATAATTACGTGTTACAGCCAGAACTCCTGTATTTTCAGAATATGTGGTGTTAGGAGGGCCTCCGATTGTTCCGGCTAACATTGTAGCAATACCGTCACCTATTAAAGTTCTGTGTAATCCGGGTTCTTTATAAAAATCTTTTCCCACAACCGAACCGTTAGCGGTAATATCACCGATATGTTCAACAACAGTTACTATAGCTATAGGAGAAAGAAGTAATATCGCATCCCATCTGAACTTTGGTAAAGTAAAGAAATTTCCTTCGCTAATCGCTTTAAAGCTTAACCATGGAGACTCGCTGATAGCGGCTACATTTACAAAATTTGTTGTTATTGCCAGATCTAAAATATAGCACAAGACATATCCTGCTGCAAATCCTATCAATATGGGAACAAGCTTGAAAAATCCTTTTGTAAACATCATAGTTATAACTATAACCGCAATAACGAATAAAGCGACCCACCAGTTAGCAGAAGCATCTGCTATTGCAAAGGGTGACAAGTGTATACCGATGACTATTATGATCGGTCCTGTAACAACAGGCGGAAAAACCTTTTTAATTATATCGGTACCAAATAGATAGACAATTAATGCGAACAGTAAATAGATTACACCGGCCATAATAACAGCTCCACCGGCTGCAGCGATACCTTCTTTGGTTACATTTCCGTCATTCCATCCTGTTAATGTCTGTAAAGCGGAAATAAACGCAAAACTTGATCCTAGAAAAACCGGTACCATTTTTTTTGTGATGAAATGAAAAATCAATGTTCCTACACCGGCTGAAAATAGTGTTACCAAGGGATTTAATCCGGTAACAGATGCAACAAGAATCGTAGCGCCGAACATTGCAAATAAATGCTGTATGCCAAGTACTACATTTTTTCCTGTTAGTAGTTTCTCTTGCTTACTCATATACGTTCCCCCTATAATAATTTATATTTTATAACCTTTTCCAGATAAAATTAATATATAACTCTACAAAATCAACCTTTTAATCTATCTGAAAACATGGCTCAGGTTCCTGTTAAATGACCATAGGTATTATATACTAATCATAAATACATGTCCATATAAAAAATAAATTTTATATCAAACAAAGCGACTCCGGTGACTCCTGATGCTAACAAAAAATAAGTCAAATAAAGGCGATCAAATGCTAACGTTTACTTCCATATTAATAACTAAACAGACTCCTAATTACCGTAATTATTATAATATAGAATTTCTTTAATAGATTTTCTACTTTTACCGGATTCTTTTTGGCCGTCCTTTTCATAACCTATTGTACATAACAGTCCTATACGCTTTGTATCGGGGATATTAAGTAATTTTTTTATTGTCTTCTCTTTAAAATAACCAATAATGCATGTTCCCAATCCTAGTTCGGTTGCTTGCAAGCAAAAGTTTTCCATAGCGATTCCCGTATCAATAAAATTATATTGCCTGTCTGTTAACTTAGAGCCAATGCCGGCAGATAAGTTTGTCCTTTCTATGACTTGAACAATTATTACAGGAACATCCTTCATAAATTTATTCATGCTCCCAACAGGAAGAGTGCAAAGATCTGCAATTTTATTTTTTAGTTCAACATCATCTACAACTATAAATGACCAAGGTTGTGAATTACAAGCGGATGGCGCCAATCTTGCAGCTTCAATACATTTTACTATTAATTCTCTGTCAATTTTTTTATTCTCATATTTTCTAACGCTTTTTCTTAACCTTACTAAAGATTCAAAATCCATATCCTAACCCTTTCTTAATTTTACCTTCGGTATTATTTTAACATCATTATACTATTTTTTTGTTTAATTAATTTGTTTTTTATTTTATATTTACAGGAAAACCCGCGGCCGCATCGAGTATCTCTTGGCCGGCTTACATTTTAAAAATAAATGTATCCTATTTAATTAAAAGGGACTATAGCTTTCTATAGCCCCCCTTTGAAATACTTTTATATTAATATGTTTTAACAAGAGATGTCCTTTTAACGAAGATTATTCCAGTATTATTGTCGTATTTTGTAAATATGCACATTCCACTTCTAATTCCAATGCGATATTTTTTATTGAATCAATATCGTCTATCACACTGATTGTATAGCCGGACTGAATTTCTAAACCCCATACATCGGCACGTGTCGACTGACTTGTCATCATATAGTCATGTATTATATTGTTTTTTATTTTATAACTCGGGATTATTCTGCAAATTATTTCTTTCCCGGAATTAGAAGTATTTATAGCTTCCATATCGAGTTTTAAACTGTCAAAAGCTCTGAATTCTTCCGGTACCAAATCACTTCCTGCAGGTAATTTTTCCAATTCTTTTAGTATAATATCATTCTCCCCTGTGGAATATTTTTTATTTATATATAATTTTTCATTATTACCCGGAAGCTTAAATTTATATAGCTCTGTAATTTGCTTTTCATACATTACTTGGGGAATAATTAATTTTAATCCTTGAGCGTTCTCAGGTATTGAAAAATAGAAGGTATTGACATTTGCACCGTTTTCTTTTGCCATTTCTACATTTCTTAAATATATTGTTCCTTCGGCATCAATAACATGAATTTCAGACGAGAATAACTCTTTCTCAATTTCTCTATTAGAAAATCTAATGTTTCTGTATCCTTTCGGAGCAACCGCACTCAACATAATACGAACAGTGTCGGTCTGTCTTTCTACATCCGCAAATACAACAATTTCACCTACTATAGCATGTTTACCCATATCTTCGATATCTCCCGCTCCATCTAACTCATACATCACAATTTTTATATTTTGGTCGAAGTCTTCCATGGCGAAAGTAAATTCGTTTTTATTTAACAATCCTTCAGGCAGCTGATATTGAGCTTGTATAGAGTATGTGCCGTCGGTCAATGATGCTCCTGCCGTTTGCTTTCCTTGAGGTTTTAACATATCATTTTTATATACCAAATATATTTCCGGATTTAATTCACCCGCATAAAATTTTAACAACTCTTTATTTCCTAAAGCATTTGAATTTCCCAGTCCTACATTGGTTTTTAAATGTACTATCAGCCAATCGTTTTGAATATAAGCCGAATTTATTGTGATATACTCATTCCCTATTCTTACAGTTACATCATCTTTTAAAACACTTACAATCCTGTTATCATAACTGTCATTTTCAACTACACCTATGCCGGGTATAAATGAAAAGGTCTTTCTAAAGAATGCATTAACAGGTGTATTGGGTATTAACGCCGATATCATAACTATAGCTAAAAATATCGCTGCTATTTGACTTGCCAAATTATATCTTTTCTTAAATTTTATCTTCTTCATAGTTTTTTTCAAAACATTACGTTTAAACACATCATCAGCCGGGTATTCATTTTCTTTTATATTAGAAACAAACTCATCTAAATTTTTACTCATAATCCTCTCTCCTTACATAAAATTTCTTTTATATTTTGTTTTCCTCTGGAAATTCTTTTGTAAATATTATCTACGGACATTTTTAATTGTTCTGCAATGTCCTTAACACTTTCCCCTATT
>CAZJOD010000248.1:0-4025 GCA_964547525.1 uncultured Clostridiaceae bacterium | reverse complement strand
TATTGTTAATTTGTTTACAATAAATTCATGCTATTCGACTTTAATTTAAAATGCTAATTTGCTATAATAATTATAACCAATACATTATAGTAGATTTACTATAGACGAGGAGTGTTAAAAATGAGAAAAGGTTCAATGCCCATTATTGTCATTACTGTGATTTCGATTTTTATTGGATGTTTTATAATATTTTCAACTATTTATGCGCCAGAAATTGTATTAAGAGCGGACGATGCTTTTAAAACACTGACCATAAAATCAGGTACTTTTTTTACTATAGAACTTGAAACAAATCCGTCAACCGGTTATTCGTGGACATATTCGATTACCAATAATAACGTAATACAGTATATATCGTCAGAATACATTCCTCCGAAGGACACCACGGTTGTCGGTGCATCGGGTATACAAAGATTTGTTTTCAGAGGTATGTCGGACGGTGAAACTTCTATAAAAATGAAGTATGAAAAATCATATGCTCAACAAACCGAACCGGCTCAATTTAGGGACTTTAAAATTATAGTAAAATAAAACCGGTTTATTTAAAACTAAAAAAATTTATTAAAAACAGGTGAATATTAATCCACCTGTTTTTTTTTAGATCTACCTCAAATTTAATATTAAATTGTATGCAAACTCCAACTCTTCCATTGTACAATGATCTTGCACAAAATGTGTCGTACAATAAAGTAAATGACCTGCTTTAAATAATCCTATTACACGTTCAATCTCGGTTTTTAACAAATCAAACTTGCCAAAACCAATAGTAGTCTGTACATCCAAGCCACCCATCAATGCAAATATACCTTTATATTTTTTAAAGTATATTTCATAACTCATACCGGCCGATTCTTGATAAGGATGTATAACATTAAAACCTAATTTCACTATGCCGTCTAAAACTTGAGAAATATTCCCGTCACTATGCAGACTGACATAAGCATTTTTACTTTTTACAGCGTCAACAGTTATTTTGTGATAAGGATACATCAATTCCCACCACAAATCCGGGCTGAATAGCAATGATTTTTGAGCTCCCCAATCATCAGAAACATGAATCATATCGATACCTAATTCTATGCAATTTACGGCAAATTGTTTATTCCATTGCGCTTGTCTTTCATATACGGCTTTTAGATCATCAGGATATAATAACATATACATCAGATGTTCTTGGATACCGAAATAGCCGTTATTCGCTTCAAATATACCCGGGGTCTGCATATATACAAAACGACCGCGTTGATCTTTGTAATGCGATATTCCTTTTTTTACATTTTCATATGCCGACATATTGTTTACATCGGACATTTCTATAGTTAGTAAATCTTTCGGTGTTATTTTACCTTTACATGTATTATGCAAATTTATAAATTCATCTTTTTTATAACAACCGGGGCCACCGAATATATGAGCATAATCAAATTCGTACAAATCTTCGAATTTTTCTACACTACCGTACTTTGATATCAATATATCTTTAAGGTTCTCCCTAATCCAACCGTATATAGGTATTTTATCGGGAGTCTTACCTTCAATAACACATTGAACACGTTCCCTTGATAACATAAACTTCTCCTTAAATAGTTCTTTTATAAATATTTATCCGACCAATAGTATCTTTTGTAGTATATCATTATATTTAATTAACAAAGGTATAACCTACATACCAAACATTTTTTCTTTTAAATCAAGATAATACAAATAATCGTCAGGTTTTACATTTGGTGGGCATCTATGATCACAAAAAGGGATATATCCTCCTCTTTCAACATAAAGTACTAACGTTTCCATATACTTTTTGATGGCATCTTTGCCTGCACCAAGTGCCATTTTATCAACACCGCCCATTATTCTTAATTCTTTACCGTATTCATCCAACAATTCACCGGGATGAGCACAACTATTCACTTCATATGGAAAAAGGCAATTTATACCACCTTCTAACAGACAGGGTAATATAGGCCTTACATCGCCGTCACAATCGGTGTACCATAAATCGATACCGTACTGCTTAAGCTTTTTTGAGATACGTTTATATCTTGGTGTCACAACGTTTTTAAAGAAATCCAACGTTACGATAGGACCGTAATTAAAACATATATCTTCCCAACCTGATGCATAATCAAATTTTATATGAGGAAGCACTTGATCCAAAAAATGTTCAATTAAACAGCATCGCACTTCTACCATATCTTCTACCATGTCGGGGTAATCGTATATCGCATATGCTAAACCTTCAAAAGTAAGCATATCACGGACTTTACCTATCATAGAGCCACAGTATACTCCCAATGGATAATCCCGATTTTCGGGATGTGTTTTTTTTAGTTTATCAATGTCAACAATTCTTTTAGGATCATCTATTCTCATTCTTTCTTCTTTGATTCTTTTCCAATCGTCAGGAGAATTAATAGAAGACTTTATATAATGAGGTATAGTATCATGCTTATCTTTAGGTACTTCGGCAATTAGACCGTTTCCGTCCTGCAACAAAATCTTTCCGTTTTGTTCACCTATCTGTTTTTGTTCAAAGTGAGGATTTAAACTGTCGACTCCCACAACTGTTTTTATAATATCGAAATTAAAAAAAATGTCTGCTTCGTAATTATTTTTTATATTATTTTCATAAAAAATATTCCATGTAGTAAAGTTTTCGTTCCAATATCCGAATTCCATATTAAAACATCGATCTATAGGTTTATAATGCATTTGATTATTAAACCTTTCTCGATCGGTCATATCGCTTTTCCACTTGTTTCTTATAGGTTTAATTTCCAATTTTTTAAATCTCCCTATCTATTAGATTAGAATTCTAAAAATAATGTTTCTTATTACACTTATTAGTATAAAAGCTATAATTGGAGAAAAATCCAACATCATGTTAGCACCTATACTTGATTTTGATATAAGGTTTCTAATAGGAGCTAAAATCGGTTCGGTCAGTTGATACAATATAGCCATTAAAGGATTATTTCTGGAAATGGGAAACCATGATAAAATAATCCTGACCAGTATTAAACCTTCTATAATACTTAGTAATATGTTTATCGCTCTTAATAACAATGTTAATTTTACCTTTCTATATTATTTATTTCATCCATGAAAAAGTGGTTTCGTCATTATCAGGTGAATAGGCTTGATCATCCTCCCCCATAACATCAACATTCTTTGGAGCGATGATGAATATACTATTTGTTACAGTGTGAATGTTTCCTTCAAGTGAATATGTGGCTCCACTAAGAAAATCTATTATTCTTTGTGCAACGTCTCTTTGCAAATCCTCCAGATTAACAACTACAGGTCGTTTACTTTTCAAATAATCACAAATGCTTGTTGCCTCGTTATAATTTTGGGGCTTTTTTACAATTAATTTTACCTGTGCATTGGTATGTACGTTCAAAACTTTATTCCCCCTTTGCTTTGACGAATACTTGATCGGTTCAAAATCATGATGGTTTTCATCTTCACCGGTTACTTCTTCTACTTCTTCAATAATTTCTTCTTCATAATAATCGTCTTTTTCATCATAACCTATAACATTTAATATTTTGTTTAAAAAGTTACCCATTTGATCCTCCAATATATATATTTTTCCCCGTATATATCTATTTATAAGCGTTTACCAAATATGGCACTCCCTATTCTCACCATATTGGAACCTTCCTGAATGGCAATATCAAAATCGTTACTCATACCCATAGAGAGAATTTCCATATTGATATTATCAAGGTTTTTTTGTTTTATGTCAATATATAAGGAATGCATTTTTTTGAATGATTCCCGTATAATACCGGTATCTGTTACATTCGGTCCTATTGTCATTAATCCCTTTATTTTCAGTGAAGTAAATTCTGAAACTTTTTTAAGAAACTCAAGTGTGTCGCCGGGAGAAATGCCGAATTTTGTATCTTCACCTGAAATATTTACTTGTACCAATGATTGAACCGTTTTGTTTTTATTTCGAGCTGATTTTTCAATTTCTTCAGCAAGTTCGATAGAGTCTAACGAATGAATCATATCTA
>CAZJOD010000247.1:0-4080 GCA_964547525.1 uncultured Clostridiaceae bacterium | reverse complement strand
TTCTGCAAGAGGGTATCACCGATGTATTTTTAATTCCGCAAAAGCCGGTTGATGTTGCTGGTGTACCACTTATATGATATGATTAATTCTATAAACACTGAAATAAGCGTAAATATTTGAAGGGAATGTATGATTTGGTTGTTGACTATGTCATACAAGTAAATTATTATGAAGAAGAAGATTGCTATATTAGGTATTGTCGATGTCGGTCTATATGCTGTAATTGTCTTTTTATACTTAATCTTTAAATCAGAACAGCTATTAACTTTATGGGAAGCTATAACGATTTTGTCTGCTCCTGTAATGCTCTTAATATTACTTGATATTCTTAAAAATAGTAGCCATGAAAAGTCAGTGTTTCAAAACCTAACAATAGTTTTTATGACTTGTACCATTGTCTTAACTAGTGTTGCACACTTTGTAAACATTACCGTAACAAGAAAACTAATTGAAGAAGGTGTAAATATCCCTACATATTTTCAAATAGGTTATTGGCCATCGGTCGAAATGTCAATTGATTATCTGGCATGGGGATTCTTCATGGGGCTTGCATTTATAACGACAGCTTGTCCATTACATATGGTAGACAGTTTAGAAAAAAGACTTAAAATAATGTTGTTCGCTTGCGGTAGCTTGTGTTTGCTCGGATTTTTCGGAACAATACTAGTCAATGAAAATTTTTGGTATCTCGCACCACAAGGATATGGTGTAGGAATAATGATAGTATGTATAGTAATGCTACAAGGCCATAAGAAAAGGATGCTTAATTACGATAGGTAACGTCTATCGACTTGATGTTCATGATATAGTTGACGGTTATGATCCATACAAATTGCTTGCATTGTGAGCATTGCTCAACGGCGGTGTGGCTGAGCTTTTAAATTATGCGGAGGCGCTGGGTGTAACCGTCGGACTCGCAAGGCAAAGGGATGTGTTCCGCTTGTGGTGTACCCATTAAACCGATCCTTGTGCTGTATGGCGGAAGATAGGGTTCGGCGGGTATAACCGGTTCGTTCCGTTTGACAAGCAGGATGGTAGGGTGCTTATCTTCACCGAAAAGTTCATCGAAAAAAACCTTATCGCAATAAGAATGCGAAATCACATAGGAAACCTGTGATATGCGAAAATATCTAAACGGAGTGTCTTACGACTTGTTCAATAAATCCGACTGTATGCGAATTATAGAGGTAGTAAATGAATTTTGATTGAGACAGTGGTATTCACCATGCACCGAATGTGCTAAAAAGTATGAATAAAACTATAATGTTATTACTGCTGAGGTTGAATGATTAATTTCACACAAAAGGAGAATCACTATGAATAAATTAGATTATAAAAAAGTATTTAAGGAATTATATATTCCGAAAAACAATCCTACCGTTATTGATGTACCTTCAATGAGATTTGCTATTATTAGCGGTGAAGGAGATCCCAATGGAGAAGAATTTTCAATTGCTACAGCTGCTCTTTATAGTTTTAGTTATGCTGTAAAGATGTCTTATAAAAGCAAGGAAGTCCCGCAAGGATTTTATGATTATACCGTATTTCCTCTTGAGGGAGTGTGGGATTTAGTGGATAAAACAAAATCAGATACTGATAAAAGCAACTTTGCTTACTCAATTATGATTCGTCAGCCGTATTTTTTGACTAATGAATTATTTGAACGGTTTATAATAGAAACAAAAAGGAAAAAACCTAATGTTTATCTTGATAAAATAAAATACGAAACCATATCTGAGGGGCTGTGCTGTCAGATGCTACATTTGGGAAGTTATGATGACGAACCTGCAAGTTTTGAAATTATGAGACAATTCTGTTATGACAGTGGATATGAGAGAAGCTCTTACACACATCGTGAAATATACCTTTCTGATCCTCGTAAGACTGAAACCGGTAAGCTTAAAACAGTATTAAGGTTTAATGTGAAGAAAACACAGAAGGAATAAAAAATTTGAATATCATTAATGTTTATGTTTGTAATATTGATAAGGAACATATATACTGCGTTATTTCAGATAAAAAGGGGAAATGTATGTTTCATCTAAGAAGAAATGAATGAAAAATTAATATTTGTTATACAAGTGGAAAACTAGTACCTGAAAATTTTAATATATAAAGTCATGTAGTTTGGAGGAGAAAAAATGAAATGGAATGAAGTATTTAATTTTGAACATAAACCGTCTTTTGAAGATATAAGAAATTATATTGGTTCAGCAAAGTATAATTGGGATGAATTGGTTTTATATATTGAAGAATCATATAATCCTAAACAACAATTAGACTACAGCAAATGCTCTGCACAACCGGGATGGAATTTAAAATATAAAAAAAGCAACAAGTCAATTTGCACATTATATCCCATGTTCAATTACTTTATTGTTTTGGTTGTCGTCGGACTTAAGGAAGAGCATGAAGTGGAGTTAGCTATGGAGGCAGGAGTATTTTCAGAATATGTAAAGAATCTTTATCAAAAGACAGCTTTTTCAACTATGGGAAGATGGTTGATGATAGAAGTCAAACACAAAGATATATTAAATGATATAAAACAGTTAATTGAAATCAGGATGAGGTCAAGATAGAAAATCGTGCGTTTATATCAAACAAAATGACTTTTGGGTATGATATCATCAATTATGTTGAGAAATAAGTTTTAATAATGTTAAAATGTTTAAGTAAGCTAATTGAATTCTACATAAATCGCTATAGAACAATGAATTTAAAATTTACGTGTAAATAGGTGGAATAGACCTTTAGGAGGAAGAAACTCATGAAAACAACCCCTGAACACAATGTACGCATGGCAAAGATGACATTTGCATCGGTGTATCCTCATTATGTCAATAAAATCGAAAGTAAAGGAAGAACGGTTGAAGAGCTCCGGCAAGTTATTAAATGGTTGACGGATTTTGACGAGGAAGATGTGAAGGTTCTGATAGATGAAAAGGTCACCTTTGAAGAGTTTTTTCAACGGGCAACCCTTAACCCCAACGCACACCTGATCAAAGGCGGCATATGCGGATACCGCATTGAAGAGATCGACAATCCCGTCACCCGTCAGGTCAGATATCTTGATAAACTGGTTGATGAACTGGCAAAGGGCAAGAGTATGGAGAAGATTCTACGGAAGTGAATCCTTATGTTTTGGGTCCTCCTATTGAAGAAGAACAAGGGAAAGGTCACGTGATCGAATTTAACGGGAAACGGAAGAGGGATTATTTTTGGAGTGTATACATTATGTTGACTTTATATTTTTCAGGTACCGGAAATAGTAAATATATTGCAAAATATTTTTCAAAAATTATGGGATGTCAGCATTATTCAATAGAAGAAAATGTTGATTTTATAAATTTGATTCGGACTAATGACAAAATTGCTTTTTGTTATCCGATTTATGGTTCATGTGTTCCGTTAATTATGCGTGAGTTTATAATGAAATATAAATCTTATCTTAATGGCAAAAAAATTATTATATTCTGTACTCAACTTTTATTTTCAGGTGATGGAGCTAGGGTTTTTACTGACTTACTGAAAGGTATAAGCTATACTGTTATTTATGCAGAACATTTTAATATGCCAAATAATATTTGTAATTTTTTCTTATTCCCGATTGCAAGTAAAGAGAAGATAGAAAAATATATTATAAATGTACAACACAAAGTAGATAAAACATGTGATAATATTAAAAATGGAATCATTAAGAAACGTGGCTTCAATATTTTCTCAAAATACCTCGGTTTGTTCTGTCAGAGGTTTTATTTTCACAGTTTTGAAGAAAAGGCAAAAAAAGATGTAAAAATAACAGTTGATTGTATTCTATGTGCCAAATGTATAAGGATTTGTCCTATGAAAAATTTAAAGCTTATTAACAATAGAATAGAACAAAATGGAAATTGTATGCTTTGTTATAGATGTGTAAATATGTGTCCTAAAAAAGCAATTACAGTTTTTATTCATTCTAAAGTTAAGAAGCAATATAAAGGTATTGATGGATGTTTTAATTATATTGAAGAATACTTATCGAAACGTAAGGGAGACTAAGATAAACAAATATTAGTTCATAAAATGAGATTTAATTGCTTT
>CAZJOD010000246.1:0-4084 GCA_964547525.1 uncultured Clostridiaceae bacterium | reverse complement strand
TCATTAAGATGTATGTTCAGGTTGTGTCTACGCTAATTATAAAGTGGAATTCAGGATTTATTAGGTTGAGAATATCATATGTTATTATGAGTTTATAAAACGAAAATAGTATTCTTCAAATATTTCTTTAATGACATGAATCCGATTGTCATAAAAGCAAAACATAAAAATATACTTACTCACATAATTAATATCTTTCCATCCAATTGATCAATTTACTCTATTGTTATTATTTCTTTATCAAAAAAACCATCAAGTTAATTTATATACGCATATTGAAATGATATTGAGTGTTATAAAATGTAATACAAAATATAATGAGAAAAATTTATTAAAATGAAAAAAATTTATTGACAATATATTCTAGATAAAGTATAATATAACTGTATGAAATATACTAAATGATATGGTATTTATAGAAATATCACATAGAATTATATAAAAATTTTAGTGACTGTATAAGATGTAATATAACTTAAAAAAATTTTAAAATTGATATCTAAATTATTAAGGAGTACATAGAGTGATGAAAAATAAAAAACTGAGCAAAAAAATATTATTGTTTATATTTGTCTTTTTGGTTGTTAGTGTAACTACTTATGTCTATGGATCTGCTCCCAAACCGGATAAGTTTGTTTTGGATTATTTAGACGTTAGATATACCGATACGGATTATTTATCGATCGTCGAAAAAGCCGAACAACAGAAGCAATACTTGAATGAAGAATTGATAAACTCCGATTTCATTTTCGGTAAATTTGATGAAGAAATTAAATATTTCAACGAATGTAAGTATATTATCGAAAAAGCAGAATTCAATGTTTATGATGTCCAAAAGCAATCTGAGTCAATTGATATATTTGCCAGGGTATATTTTAGTGTCAAATCTGATGTTGTACAGGGTTGGAATCAATTAACTTTTTATGAACTACAATTCAGATTGAATAAGGTAAAAGGTAGATATGAAATATGTGATATTATTGTCTTAGACTGTAAGTATCAAATACCAGACGCTATTACCACACATGTACATGACGAGAATTGCACACATGATTAGATATGGATGCATTATAATTATCAATAATGTGTGTTTTGAAGATTTGGTAATATTGGTGCTAGTTAATCATGCTTGACTAGATGGTTGGTTTTATAGAAAGGAGGTTAATATGAAGCAAAGAATTATTGCCACTATTATAGCATTAATAATGCTCATTAGTGTAAGCGGTGTGGCTAGCGCAGCAACATGCAGTTACTGTGGATCAGCTGGTCAGTTGGTGTGCCAAGGAGATCATCTTTATTCTTATGACTGGTGTTGGCGTTGTGGTAATTTAGGTATAGGCCATTATGCATCACATCACTTCGTGTGTTCTAATGGTTTATGTCAAGCGGTATATTATTATAGTGATCACCAGTGTTGGTGCGAGAACATAACATGCGGATATACATGCCCGTATTGATTGTTCAAATGGTTAATACAAAAGAGATTCAAGTAGAATCTCTTTTGTATACTAATAATATATCAATATACATACTATTCTGTATAGAACCTATTTTATTTACTAATAGAAAAGTATAGGATAATAGTTATTATTATGCAAAATAGAGCAATATCTGAATTTATATTATTTATCCGATATATGGAACAGTCTCAATACTATAATAAGAATATTATGATATTGAATCACTGAAATTGCTCTAGTTTAGTCAGTTTAAAGATAAATTAATGAATTAACATTAACCGAAGAAAAAATTTCTATGATATTATATTAAAAGGAAAACGAAGTTTAATTCATAATATTGGCATATTATTATATCGAAATACCTTCAACCGGAATATTTAGAGAAAGGATAGATAATATGAAAAAGAATTGCTTAATTATCTTAATAATTACATTTAGTATACTGGTATCTTGTATGGGACAAGATAGTGATGCTTTAGATGGCTTGGGAATAACTGTTACCACAGAAGAAATAATTGGGGAGGATTTATCTTTTTTAAATGAAAAACCGCTAAATATTTTATATATGGATGATAGCCGCTGGGGAGCGGCGGTGAGTACAGCTGATAATATGCTTTTTAATTATATGACTTTATCCAAACTCTGCCAAGAGGAATTGGGCTTTCCTTTGAAATTCATAAAATTAAGTGGATCTAAGAAAGAAGAGAAAAACGTCTTTGCAACATATATTAATGCAGGAAATGAAGCTGATTTAATATTCCCTACACAATCTATGTTCTATAATTTCGAACCGAATTATTTTTATTGGGGTGATAGATATATAGCTGAAGGAATATATATGGACTTAACACCCTATTTATCAAGGCTTTGTCCTGAAGCGATGATAAATTTTGAGAGGTACCCATATATAAAAGACATATGCACTGTAAACGGCAAAATATATGCATTGTACGCCGGAATACCGGAAATCTCTGCTTTCGCCTTAATTATCAAAAACGAACTATTGGAAGAGGGAGATATTAATATAAATACACTTAATAATTTTGATGCAATTTATGAATTTATGGATAATTTGCATCAAGGAAATCAACCTAAAGATGTATCTGATAAAATAGTTATATATCCACAAACGTTGTTGAACTATGCAACACAAAAGTTAGGCTATGACCAAGTTTGGAAACCTGATGTGCTACTTCGTTCGGATGACGAGCAGTATATTCCGCATCTTATTGAAGATACCGATCTTTTAGATTATATATTCGAAAAATTCAATAGATTTTTCTGTAATTCATATTTTACAACCGACATAAACTTATTAAGAATGAAAACAGGTCAACAAGCTATGTATATTTCATCTAACCCAATCTTTGATATTAAAACTTTTTCCGGAAAATATAATGAAATATTTAATCACTATTCAATTGTATTACTCGACGACCATGAAGTATATATAGATAGACCTGATAGAATACGATTGATAATGGTTCCTTCTACGAGCACTCAACCGGAAAAATCCTTGACATTTATGCAGTGGCTTATGACAGACGAAGATGTAGCAGACATACTTACATTCGGTTCACAGATATTAAAATTAAAACATTATACTTTTTCTGATGATGGCACTATTTATCCCGAACAAAATAACACTATATACTCTTTCTGTTACCTAATCGCTAATTATTCGAAAAAAGCATATTTATGCGGTAACAAGGATTTCGACATTATAGATGAATATCGTGAAATGACATATAATGCTCACTATCCGTCGTTTTACGAGCTAATAGAGTCACAACACAACCATTATACAGTAACATCTGAATTTAGCATAAAATATAATACTTTATACAGCAATAGAAATTACCTTTTACTAAAATCATTAAAAGAATTGATTGATAATCCAAACAGTGTAATTAATGCGGATAATATAAAAAACGAGCTTTCAAGTATGATAGATACACAAGCAATGATTAATGATTACAGTATTTACATAGGTAGCATATTGGAATCAAATGAGGTGGCATATTCAGAAGAATAATGCCGGGATGATGTGGATATCTTACAGAGATGAAGTATCATTTTAAACACATGAAAAATAATGAGCTATGGGATGTAATAAATATTTTTTAAGTCGAAATATATGTTAGTGTTATTTATTTTATTATAAAATAATTTATTGTTGCAAAATACAAACAGGTGTGATTGATATCAACTGCACCTGTTTAAACTTTATTTTGCCTTTGTGTTTGTGTTGACTTTACTAGGTTTTTTGTAATCTTTTTACATACTGTCTGATGCATTATCAAAGAACAGGTTTGGATTTTTTTTATTTATTAGGTTGAGAATATCAGAGGGTACTCGGGGACATTTCTCAACTAACCCGCTTAATGAATGTAACTATAAACAATATATTTTTTTATCCGGTAAAAAATGAAAAAAGACAATTAACTACAATTTACCTCATTCTATTGCAGAATCATTTGATTTATATAATAATTGTTAAATATAAGACTTATTGGAGGCGATTATAATGCCAAGATCGGCACGAAAGAGAAATCCGGATACAATACACCATATAATGTGCAGAAGTATAAGTGAAATATATCTTTTTAGAAATGATGACGACA
>CAZJOD010000245.1:0-4091 GCA_964547525.1 uncultured Clostridiaceae bacterium | reverse complement strand
CTTTGTCCGGAAGCTCTTCTAAATTTTGAGAGATATCCGTATGTAAAAGACATGTGTACCAAAAACGGCAAGGTTTATGCAGTTTATGTCGGTATGCCTAGAGTTTCGACTTTAGCTTTATTAGTAAGGAATGACCTTTTAGCTCATACGGAGACCAATATCATAAACCTTAATAATTTTGACACTATTTATAATTTCATGTATGAACTCTATCCCGAAGAACCACCGGATGATTTGAAAAAGATCTTAATTAATAGTCCGAAGTCCTTGATGCAGTATGCTATTTTCAATTCCGAATATTATCCTCTTTTTCTGTCCAAAGACCTTCTGTTAAATACTTCAGATGACAATTATGTTGCTAATTTAATAGAAGATACACCGGTATTAGATTATTTTATGGAAAAATTCTCGCCTTTCCTTATACGATCCTACTTTTGTTATGACAATGAATATCTTAATAACGTGTTTAACGGTTCTCAAGACATGTACTTAACGAATGTTCCCTTGAGGGATATAAAACTTTTTGCACGTGAACATAATATATTCCGAAATTATTCCATTGTGTTGCTCAATGATCAAAAACCGGTGATCGACTGTTACGATTCCATCTTGCCGGTCATGGTACCGACAACCAGCACCCAGCCCGAGAAAGCAATGGTTTTCATGCAGTGGTTGATGACAAACGATGATGTCGTCGACCTGCTGACATTCGGTTCCCAAATCATGAATATGAATCATTATGTTTTTTCTGATGACGGCACGATCATGCCAGAAAAATACAATACCATTTATGCCTTTTGTCATTTGATTGCGAATTTCTCTGACAAAGCTTTTTTATTTGGGAATAAGGGTTTCGATATCATAGGGCAATATCAAGCGTTGACCCAAGAAGCAGTTTATCCGGATTTCTATAAAATGGTGGAGTCACAACACAATCATTACAGCTACTCGGTTGAAAGCTTTCAAAACACCCATATAATGCAATCGAAAAGGGAAAAGCTTTTGAATGATGCTATTATAGAATGGATAAAAGAGCCGGACACATTATCTGCTTTTGATTCTTTGTATGATGAAATAAGTCAATTGGCCGATACAAAGATTATAATAGATGAAGCAACAAAATATATACGTAAGATACTAGAGTCTGGTGAAACCATTTATGTTGACTAATATGATATTGTATTGTAAACCTCAGATATATATCGGGGACAGATATCAATTTATGAGAATTTGATTCCAAATATTAACATAGTTTAGCATGTTATATTAATAGAATTTCATGCAATTTAATGATGAATCTGATGAAGAAGCATATCTTTACGGATTAAATGACTATGTAAGACATAATGAAACTTAGAAACAATTTGAAGTTAAAATAAAATGCTAAGGAGTACATAGAGTGATGAAAAAGATGAATATAGTTAAAAAGATATCAATATGTATATCTATCTTGACTCTTGAAATATAAAAATTGGGAGCCATGGATTTCCGAAATGGCTTCACTCTACATATGAGGTGAATAATGATAAAGATTAAAATAAGATTAATAGCATTGTTTTGTTCAGTTACTATAATTTGTGTTATTATAACATCTTGCAATTCTAATAACCCCAATAACAACAGTGATAACTATAAAATGTTTTCATTCGAATATGTTGCACCTATTAGTGAGCAATTGGAATTTGTTGATGTTAAGATATTGCTACCTTTGTATTATGAACATGAGAATTCTAAAGAGGAAATACAAGAATCCATGAGTTTTTTGTCTTCTTTAACTGAGAAGTCATTAAATTGTACGGTAACTATGGAATTAGCCGATTATGGAGGATATGCTTCTCATCTTGAAAAGGCGGTTGCGGCAGGTGAAATTTATGATATTGTTTTTTTAAAGCAAGGTAGGTCGGATGAAAATTCTATAAATTACAGTTTCGATAAAGAGTTTTGGTACAAACCTTGGGTAGACAAGGAATTGATTAAGGATATTACAGATGATGTGCAGAAGTATTTTCCTAAAGGTATAATATATAATGAGATGATTAGCGGTGCAAAGAGTCCGGATGGTAAAGTATTTGCAATACCCAAGGTAAATAAGGTTATGCTTGCATATGGTGCATTATGCACGAATAAGGTTTTAGATAATTATGGGAAAAATACAATTAGTGGATATAACGATTTTATAAAACTCATTGATTCGAATTTGAAGGAAGGATTGCATTTAAGCATAAATTTACAATTGATACAATTGTTAAATATGTACCTTCACGAAATATCAATGTTATCTATAAGTTCCACAAATATTCTATATGACCGAATTACCAATAAATTAAGTTATCTGGAAAATACAGAGATACCCGATATCGTTTTTAATCAATATAAAAAATATTATGATATGGGCATAATTGGTTATAAAAGTTCTTATTGGAGTTCAGATGTTGATATACATGTAACCGATTACATGTCATTTAAATATTCGAACGGTTTTAATCCGTTACTTAATACGGTGAGAGATGCAAAAAACCATTCCCTTTTATTAATAGGCGGTGAGAGTAATGATCTATATTGGTATTATTCCCTATCTGCGGTTGCCATATTTATAAATTCACAACAAACAGAAAGAGCATTAATGGTACTGGCATTATTAAACTCCGGCAATTATGAATACACGGATATCCTTCAATTTGGTATTAAAGATAAACATTATAAAAAGACAATTGATGATAAAATAGAAATAATCAATAGGTACAGTAAAGATTTACTATTTTGGGGTGAATACCTACTGAACTTTGACTCGGAGGCGGCACGTCCGTTCTCTTTTGAAGTAAATTCTAATGCATGGCAATATTGTATGCTGAATGATAATAAGAAAGAAATCATACATGGTATAACCAATGAGGATCTTATGTTGATATCGCGTAATATGCCTGGTAAATTGGTTAGCTTAGCTTCAAAGAGAATGTTACCGACATACAATGATATACCTGCATATTTTAATAATGATGAAAGTGTAGATGAACTAATAAAAAAATTACAAACCAATCAAAACGAAGAATTATTTAATTGGTTAGAGAATTACCTGACTCCGAAATTAGAATAAGCTTATGTCTAAGTTGATTAGGGGATGGTAACAAAGCTTATTATACCACCTTTTAGGTTGAGCATATAAATAGCTCTTATAGAGTTAACAGCAAACCATCACTCAAAATGGTGATAGCAGATTTAGAGGTGTATCACAAATACTAGTATGAGAGGTAAACATATGTATCAAAGAAAACATTCACAACTTGTATACTTATATCTATTATGTTTCGTCATTGTTTTTTGTGGATGCAATCTCGTTGCTGATCGAGAGGCATATCCGTGGACGCTTCTCAATTAATTGAAATTTGATGGGATAGTTTAACAGGGATTATCGGGGACAGATATCAACTTATTAGAATTTGATACCAAATATTAACAAAATTTAGCATGTTATATAAATAAAATTTCATGCTATTTAAGAAATAAAAATTCTGTCAAGAAAAAAATATCTTTACAACCAAGCATATTGTGTTATAATAATGGTTGTACTGAATAACTTGGCATCGTGAGAACTTTGATGTACGGGAACTGCGTTATAATTACATGTCATAAATGAAATTGTTAATGAAGATATTTCCATTCAAGTATTTCCGGATTTATTCAAGTTATTTGAAATATTTACGAAAGGACAATTGCGATTATGGGAAAAAAATTATACGTTGGTAATTTGGCATATTCCGTTACAAGCGACGAATTGGGAAATCTTTTTTCACAATACGGCGATGTAGTTGATGCTATAGTTGTAAACGATAAATATTCCGGTCGTTCAAAAGGTTTTGGATTTATTGAATTCAACAACTCAACTGAAGCAAATGCCGCATTGGAAGCTTTGAACGGTAACGAATATGCAGGCCGTACTCTTAAAATTGATTTTGCAAGAGACAAAAACAGCTAAAAAAACCTAACGGTAAAAGAACAGGTCCGAAGGATCTGTTTTTTTTAGTTTGCGAGGCATGCACGCGACCTTGACGGTGAAAGTCCGTTACGGGGGTTGATAGCACCAACCGTTAGCC
>CAZJOD010000244.1:0-4130 GCA_964547525.1 uncultured Clostridiaceae bacterium | reverse complement strand
TCTTTATCACGAACAAGAATCTGATACCATCCGGTAATTAAATTATCGTAGGTACATTTTATTAATAGGGAATCTTCATCATCTGCATCAACCCAATCAACTACCGAGGAAGGATCTTTCAAAGCGTCCAGGGCATCATCCAGTTTAACTATGGCAAATTGATATTTACCGGATTCGGAACGTCCGCCTACAGGTAATACTTCTATTTTACCGTTCGATATATTATAGTTGCTTGCGGTTTTTGTGGTATAAATAAAATCAATAGCCGTATCACCGACGGTTACATCATGTGATGCAATGACTTTTGTATTATCAGTTTCTTGAGCGTCTCTGATATAAACGGTCCAATCACCCGGAGTCAATCCGCTAATTGTCGTATCTTTTTGCCAGTTTAAATGGTCTGATGTAAAGTAAGTCTTTGCTTCAATGGAATCTTGGTCTCCGATAAAGGCATCGACTTTTTTCACAATGGCAAATTCGTATTCACCTATATAACCGGTACCGTCGGCTTTCAATTCGGAAACAACATACAATCCTCCGAATATCTTGTTTTCTTCTATGCAAACCGCTCCGGTGTTTTTATCCTGATTCCAAGAGTCGGTTATGGTAAATATATCGTCGGCACTTATGTCGATTACCATATCGGCAACGGTAAAGTCTACAGTGTTACTGTTACCTGACGTATCTTCGGCATACAATGTATAGGTACCGGCATATAAAACATCAAACAAGCCGGCTACAAGTGTCTGTCCTGCAGCAAAACTCATGGGTTTGCCGTTTATTTCAACATCGTCTATTGTAGACGGGCTGTTTTTGCCTTTTGATGCGGTATAGTATAATGCACGGCCTGAAGGTGAGTTGTGTTGCATATTTACAGTTGCTTCGGATAATGTTACCGCCGGAATACCGGTGTCTATTTTACTCATATACATTATTACCGACGAGTATTTATTATTATTATCCACCGCTCTTACTCTGTAATAACCATTGTTGTTTAAGGGATATCTACCGCCTGCGTCTTTTGTAACGGATTCGAATGCGGCACTTACGGTATTGTAATAGAATACGCTTACAGTAACATCGGTGCTGTCCCCTGTAGGTAATGCGGTAATGTTAAAATATGCTTTTTCTTTTATAAACGAAACATCGTCTGAAATTAACGAGCAGTCTTCATACACCAATTTGACACTTAAATCCGGAGCGTAGACATTGGCACCCGCACTAACCGTTTTATTGAACCAATCTACGGTTACATTTCGAGTTGTCACATTGCCCGCTATATCAAACGCTTGTACGGATAAGCTTTGGTTTGATGATAATGTTACATCAAACTGCCAGAATCCTGCGTCGTTTTTCTTTAGGTTTGCAGGTGTCAAGCCGTTTAAGCTCACTATTGCAAGACCCGATTCGTCAATGACATAGCATGTCAGCGTTATGGTTTCACCGGTGTCGGTATCAATTGACGCGGTATCCGGGAAACTTCGATTCCAGTAAATTTGAGGTGATACTTTATCATCAGCGGGAGTAGGAACCGATCCTGTGAATTTTTCGACATATTTATCAAATCGTGCATTATCAGAGGTTACTTTAACTGTAACATCATGTGTATAATAAGTTGCGTTGTCTCCGAAGTAAATCCTCACACCTGTGCTTCCACCGCTTGATGTGTAATTTCCGGTTGTAAATCCCGGGAAGGTACTTGATACTTGTACGGTTCCGTCAAAGTACAAATCTATTGATTCTGAAACGGTACTGAAAGTAAAATATGTATTTTTAACACCTCGGGACAAATCGTAAAGATAAGGTTCGGATTGATCCGATTCCGGACCCCATACCGGAATGTTAACCCTAAAACTCCATCCTTGTCCGGGACCGTTAGGATCATAAACGCTTCCGTCCGCATTGTAGAATGTAAACATACTGTTATCGTTAAAAATATTTATACCGTCGCCTTCAGGCGTTACAGTGTATGCGATATCCTTAAACGAGTTCGTAGATATATCAGCTACACGAATAAATCCTCTGCCTTCTTTAGCCGGCGATATAACTATATAACCACCTGTGGCAGTATAATAAAGTATCCCCAGGTTGTTTCCGGAGGTCTTGGCGGAATCGTCCGTCATTTCGGTAACGGTTACCACAGGAGCTTTGCCTGTGGTTGTTTTAATATCAACAGGCAGACGCATTGTACTTCCTAAAGCTATCGATATTTTATCGGCTGTTTCAAAGAAAGTGACATGTTCTATTTGCAATGTTGTTTGATTGTTGAATGTATTGTATTCGTTATGTGTCGCAGCAATAATACCGTTATTGTAAGCATTTATTGTGCTGTCTTCGCTGAAGATCTCAATTTTCAGATTCATGCTTCCTGTAATTGCTTGCGCATAATAGCACGAACTCGGCACAGTCAATGTTCCTGCAACCGTTCTACCGTTATTGACATTGATGTCATCTCCGTCTTCTTGGTTATAAAGCCTTAATATACCTGCTTGCAACTCGGCTGCCGTAGAAGCGTCTAAAACAGTCAAGGGTTGTTGTTTGCTTATTGTCAGATTATGATCCGTCAAATCCAAAGGTGTGTATACCGCTTTGCCTTCCGAATCTTTACCGCTTTGATATGATATTTGTACATACACATCCTCAGCTGTTTTAGTACCACGGTTTCCTACTTGGAAATCTACATTTAATACCGTATCTCCATTATTGTTCACAGCATTCGTTTTAATGTCAACATATTCAAAACCAAGTTCGGGTTTTTCGTCAACGGTTAAGTTTCCACCGTCAACAAGTGTACTGTACACAAAACCGTTTTCCGAATATTCTTGATCTTCATAAACGTTCAGATAGAATACACTACCGATGGGTAAAGTATCTGTCAATTTTACAGAATTGCCTGACAATCTCACCTTTTGACCTACGGCTATGTTCTGTGTAACGGTCCATTGATCCAATTTTGTTCCGATGGGATAAGAGACGGTTGAATCCTCGATGTTCACTTCCGGAGCACCGCTTATCCAGAGTTCTACTGTGATCGGCTGTGCTTGACTGCCACGTATGGCAACATCACTCGTATTGACAAATCCGATTGATGATATCAGTTTGGAGTTAGCAGTAAAATTATAATCAGCGAACTTCATGCTCACTTCACCTATGCTATGTTCGCCTACCCCGAAGCTTACGGCATAAAAGCCCACTTTGGCGTCTCCGTCGGCAACAACTGCAAAACCGGTTTTTTCACCTTTGTCAGTATTTATGGTATATTGAACATCCTTTAACTTGGTCAGAGCACCCTCGCTTATTATCAAAAGGGTTCCGGTATCATCTTCATCGGTAGGTTTACCTAGAGCTATCTGCAGATTTGAGAAAATGAACTGTGTCATACCACCGTTATTATAACCCGATAATTTACCGTAATACGCCGATTGAGTATCTTCAGGAGACCATAAATTTGTAAATGAATCTTCATAAACTTGCATATAATTCATGGCAAGCATACGACCTTCTCCCCATGTACCTGTGGCCGTATCATATTTAGTTACGAAAAGTGCATTATTGGTTGTATGTTCCACCGTACTTACATAAACCGCCGATATATTACCGGCACCGTCGGCACCAATTGAGACTTCGGTTTTGCCTGTTGCTGAATTCATATCGCCGCTGTCAAAGAAGGGGATTATTACTCCGCCTTCATTACTTAAAACGGATTCTATGTTGCTTTGAGATATAACATATGTGTTACCGTTCATCTCAAAAAGCAAGAAGGTTTGCTGACCGTTTATTTTGTCAAGTTCTCCTCTTAAAAATTGCAAGTTGGAAAAATACGGATCTTCATAAGCCTTAACAAGGCTGCTTTGTGAATATATTCCGTCTTTTGTGTTGTTGCGGTCATAATTTATTACTGTTCTAATTAGATAAGGATCACCTACCGTAACGGTTCCGTCGGTAATTGTGATCTCACGCAAGTACATTCTCATTACATTGGCACGATCTGAGAAGCTGTTAAAGCCTGTTGTGATCTCGATACCATTTCCGCCCACATAAAAACTCTCCACTGTTGTATAGGCAAGATAATATATATCGGCACCCGCTTGGTTTTTACCTGCATAAACAGTTTCCATGTTTTGAAGGAG
>CAZJOD010000243.1:0-4173 GCA_964547525.1 uncultured Clostridiaceae bacterium | reverse complement strand
TAAACGAACTCCCTGATTTGCCATTAATGAAATCAAAGGAATTATCATTCAAGGCCATATGTCTTACTATTCTATGATTAACTCTCTCGGTGAAGAAATATTTACGATACCTTTTCCCGCAACCCAAGTACATGCCATTACAAACAATGTGATTACAGGTGTAATCAGCAGGATTTCCGCTAAAGGCAGAATGAAAGAGAAACTCTCAAAGCCAAAGGCACCCATTGTCAGTAGTAATATTTTTGGAACGACTAAAATTCCTATTAGATATTGACAGGCTTAGTCTATAGTGATAGACTAAGCCTGTCAATGGTCGATACTTATAGACTGGCAAAGATTTTATTCTAATGAATATTGATAAAAGAAATTATAGGGGATATAGCACAATGCAATATAAAACCAATGAAAGTGAATATCGTTTTTTATGTATATTATGGGAGATTGAGCCTATTAGGTCTCCTGATTTAGTCAAGATATGTCTGGACAAGTTTGGTTGGAAGAAATCCACTACTTATACTGTAATAAAAAACTTAATGCATAAAAAAATTGTCAAGAACATAAATACTATCGTAACCACATTAGTTCCTAAAGAACAAATTGTAAAACAAGAAACCGAGCTTTTTTTAAGAAAAACCTTTAATGGTAATATACCCGACCTTTTGACGACCTTTTTAAAAGATAGAAAAATATCAGTTGAAGAAGCTGAAAAATTAAAAAAGATTATTGAGGAGGCGACAAATTAATGCTCAATAATGTATTTTTATTCTTGTTAAAAATGAGTCTGCAAGCATCCATACTCATTTTTGTGGTTATTATAACTAGAATGATCATTAGAAACGTTCCTAAAATTTATTTTTGTGTTTTATGGCTGTTAATATTAATACGCTTATTATGTCCGATTTTCATTGAGAGTGAATTTAGTTTGACACCCCGTATTTCGGAACGGTTTAATGATAAGGTTACTTATACTACTACCGCAGGTTATACTCGGAATATACCTTTTTCACACACATTCGATAACACTGTATTAGATGCTGATGATATTGATACGATTCAGGTTGACAAAGTAAATATTAAAGATGAATTGAATAAATCTAAAAGGACTTTGTCATGGCAAGGTATACTCTATTCGGTATGGATGATAGGTATAGTTTTATTAGCTACATATCATATACGACAGTATGTATTTATGAAAAAAAAGATGAGGACGGCGATTCATATACATAAAAACGTATGGGAATATGAGGGTGACATGTCTCCGTTCGTCATGTTCTTTTTTAAACCTAGAATATATATACCTTCAGGTTTACCGGAATTTGAAAGAAATTATATTATAAAACATGAAATGATGCATATTAAGCATTTTGATCCACAGATACGTTTTATGGAAATAATTGCATTATGCATTCACTGGTGGAATCCGATGGTGTGGGTTTTTATACATATTATGAACCAAGACATGGAAATGTTTTGTGATGAAGAGGTGTTAAAAAACACCGGTATAGATGAAAGAAAAGAATATTTAAGCACACTGCTTAATTTTGCAATGAAACAAAGCGGTTTATCAGTTGCAATCTCTTTTGGTGAGAGTAATACCGAAAAGCGTATTAAGCATATCGTAAAGTGGCGAAAGCCTATAAAGTCAGTGAGATTTTTATTGATTTTCTTAATTGCGGCATGTGCCATACTGTTATTCACGGTTCCGGGATTAAAGAATTCGGAAGCGATGTCAACAGACGATGGAAACGATGTCATCGAGGTGGGAAAAATATCTGATGTATCAAAAGAAAATGAGATTGGTGAATTGACTGACATTGAACCTGTAGATGAATTGAAGGATGTTACCGATTCGGGAAAGCAAAACGATCCGCATATGGAAAAGATTGATGATATAAATATAACAAACGAAACTGAATTTGTCGAACTGATTATAGAATGTTTAGAAAGCGGGAAAAATAATGTGCTTGCATCTTTAATAAAATATCCAGTTACGGTATACATAGATAATAATCGGATTGTTCTATACGAACCCGGTGATTTAGTCGGAAACTATGACCGGATCTTCACTGATGAATTCAAAGATATAATCCTTTCGACCGATACAAAAAATCTGTTTCAGAACTATTACGGCGTAATGCTTAAAAACGGATCGGTATGGTTGGATTGTTTTACAGATTTAGGATATCGAATATATGCTATAAATAACCGAGTAAATTATGTTGTTACAGGTCAATATGATTTTAAAACCGATTGGACAAACAAGTCACAATATTTAGACATAAGTTTAAGTGAAATGAATTTGCGGTATGCAAATCTAATGGATTTAGTCCCGCAAGCCGAGATGTGTTATAAGTTGCAGGCAGTAAATTATGAGGATTTAGATCAAAACGGTAAAATGGATTTGATGTTAATATTAACCCTTATGCCCGGTTCGATCACTACCGATGAATATCCGTTGGCATATGTATGTATGTTTATTAATGACGACCCGGTTTATATACAATCATCTGGTAATCCCATGTATATGTTTCTACAAATATTATGTGCGGATGTAGATAATGACGGACATCCGGAGATCATTTATAATATATTCACAGGTGGTAACGGTGGTGCGGGTTCATCGGAAAAAACCATATTAAAATATAAAAACCATACCTTGGTACAAATGCAATTTCCGGGGGACGGATCCGAACAATTTTCCACCGGATCGGATATAGGGTATCAAGTGACCGTATTGTTCGGTGAAAAGGAAAACGAATACATAGCGGTTTGCAACAGCCTTAACAAAGAGTTTTTATTCAAGGGAAAATATGCGGTGGACCAAGAAGGAAACCGTTTTGTAAAATATATAAAGCCGAGAACTCAAGCAGGTGGTAATTGTCGCGGGTTTACCGAATTTCAGATAGTTAACACAAACGGAAGGGAATACTTGCTTGCAAAAGAATATCTCTTCGGAGAAGCAGGTATTGTTCATTCTATAGGATGGGCTACATTCTTGATTGATTGGGATAAAAAAGAAAATCCGTATGTAATTGAGTTCCAAGTTGAAGAACTTTAATAGTGTTTACTAAGTAGTGGCATCTGTGAAGATAATACATTAAGTGTTTAAAAAAGAATGGTAATTATTTGAGTTTTATTAGTTATTTTAGAGGATTTTATTTTATTTTTATTAAAGGATTTGGGGATGTATTTTATGAGAAGAAGAAAAAAGATAAGATTAAGAATCGGTAAGATATTTTTATTAATTTTGTTTATGACTGCATTAACAACGGGTATTGTTTCGGCCTTTAAATATGTAGGTGCATTTTTGCAGGACAAGCCGGCAGACGGTGAATCTTTAATGTATAATGAAGATAATGTAAAGATTATTGCAAATTCGGATGATTATATAATTATATCGGTTGATTACAAAGAAATATACAAAGGCAATTTGGTGCTTGTAAACAATAAGAATCTGTATAACTTTGAAGAAGATGAGAATTTGGTCAGTCTATATGATTATAAAAGCTTAACATACAATGTTAAAGATAAAAATGTTCTATTACTAAAGGAAATTATTGAACCGTTAAATAACATGTTAAATGATTTTTATAATAAATACAATTTAAAAACTTTGAATGTGGTTAGCGGATATAGAACGTTAGAATTCCAGCAATCACTTTATGAGAATGAGGTTTTTGAAAAAGGTGAGTTAGAAGCCCAAAAATGGGTAGCCAAACCGGGAGGAAGCGAACATCATACCGGGCTTGCACTGGATTTTTCAATTTTCTATAACAATGGAACAAGCGCTTGTTATAACGGGACAGGGGATTATGCATGGATTAATGACAATGCATATAAATACGGCTTTATTGTCAGATATGATGAAATAAAAAGTGATATCACCGGTATATCTTATGAGCCTTGGCATTTCCGATATGTTGGAATACCACACTCTTACATAATGACTCAAAACGGTTTTTGTCTTGAAGAATACATAGATCATTTACGTCAATATGAGTTTGGGAAGAAACATTTATCAATTGAATATGAAGGTGTTGAATATGAAATATATTTTACCAAAGACACTCAAATTTATGTACCGAAAGATAAAAAGTATGCAATATCCGGGAATAATCAGGATGGATTTATTATAACCTCATATGGATCAAAACACCGGTAAAAACCATTGTT
>CAZJOD010000242.1:0-4210 GCA_964547525.1 uncultured Clostridiaceae bacterium | reverse complement strand
TGTGCTATAGGTATAGGTACTTATTATATTACAGGAACGGCAATAAATTGGGGATTGGTACCGTATTTATTAATAGGCGGTATGTTATCCATACCATTATCGGTAATATCGGTGAGAAAGTTACGGATTGAGAATATGAAAGCATTGATTGGTGTAGCAACTTTGATATTGGGTTCATTCACTCTTATAAAACTTTTTTGAATGGGAATAAAAAGAAAAATTTTTTATGATGATGTCCAATAATGCCGATCTCAAACGCTATATAAGTAGAAGCGTATAAAAGAGGTGAAAACGGATGCGGGATATACAATTAAATAAAATTTGCGACGATGCTATCATTGAGTTTTCTAAGGGTGATAATGCAGCTCTTTCTCTAATATACGATGCTATGGCAAGGATGATATTTTCTTTGGCTTATTCAATTACAAGTAATTATCAAGATGCGGAGGATGTATTGCAAAATACAATGATTGAGATAGCAAAATATGCGCATACATACCGAAGCGGTAGCAATGCGAAGGCTTGGATATTAGCCATGGCACGTAACAGATCAACTGACGTCGTTCGTAAAAGAAAAATTGTTGTTTCTATCGAAGACACTGACACCGAGAATATGCCCGACACAAAATCCGATTTATCACAACTTGAAGTGCTTGATATGTTGAGTGTACTTGACGAAGAAGAAAGGCAGATACTGATATTACGACTGTATACTAAAATGCCGTATAAAGAAATCGCAATTATCATGGGGATCAGTATTGTTTCCGCACAGAAAAAGTATCAGCGCAGCGTCAAGAAGCTCAAAAAATATTATTCGTAATTCGGAGGTGTATAATGAAGAAGTATGAGATTATAAGAGTTTTAAAAAGGCTTGATACTATAAAGCTCCCTGAAAAAGAGAAAATATTATCTGCCTGTCCTCTACCGGCGGCTTGCGGTGACATAGGCCATACAACAAGACATCGTCTCAGATTAAAGTTTAAGCCTGTGATCGCTCTATATGTAACTTTATTTCTACTGATTTTAGGATTATCAGGTTATGTTATTGCTTCTGAAGTTAAAAATTATAATGATGCGGTAATCTTTTTCAGTGAACATGATTTATCAGTAAACGGTCTTTCGAGAGGTGAGATCAAGAAAGTTTATAAAGATATAACGACCGGCTCGTTTGCTTACGGCAAAACGGCGGAAGTTATTGAAAAAAGTATTGATATAAGTTTAGTTGGTGGATACGAAATATTTCAGGACGAACCGACTCCGGAAGACCTTGAAAGTCTGTGGAACTATAAAAATTACAATGGACGTTATTTGATACAAAACTCGGTTAAGAGTGTAAATGATGTGTCATATAAATACTATTCCGAAGAAAAATACGATGAAAAGTTGGGTTTTAATATTCATGATAAAAGCATTTTCGAAAAATATGTAGATGACAAGTTAATCTGGAGCGCACAATTTAATGACTTTTGGATAGAAAATTATGTAGTATTCGGTGAAAAATTAATCGTATACGGTCAATCACCTACATGGTCAAGTATACAAAACCGATATGCTTTTATGGCCATGATTGATTCCAACGGATCAATTTTATGGGAAACGAAACTTAATAATGAGTTCAAAACCGAGTATATAGCTTCTATTATACCTACAGATGAAAAAATAACCGTGTTCAGCAGAGGTGAATTAAAGTACCTTTGTTTGAGTGAATATGATTTAAATGGCAATATTTTAAGCTTTTATAAAAACGAGGTAGGTAATTACGGAATTAAAAATGCTGCAAAGCTGGCAGATGGGTATATTGTGCAACTTATAAGCTATGTAACAGGGGAGTACGCCCGAATTGTTAAAGTGAGTGGGGACGGAATTTTAACCGATTCGTTTTCATATAACTCGGAGGACAGTTATTATTATATAACAAATATGATCGAGTATAATGGAAATGTATATCTTAGTGCATATACGGTTCCGGTACTTGAAAACGAAGAAAACAACGCGGGAGGTCGCTATGATATAGCGGCAGTATTAAATTATATATTCAAAAACCAAAAATTTAATATTTCAAATGAAGAATTGACTGAACTTGTAAGGGAGAATTTTACCGCTGTGCTTTTGGTGTGTGATCCGGCGTCAGGTACACCGCAAGAGTTTTATTCGGTGAAAGGCTCGATTGGCGGAGAGCTCGCATTAAGTGACTCGGATAAACTGTCATGGGATGTCGAAAGTATCACCGATACGTTTTTCTCACCGATGACATCTTCGTTTACTATAGGCGGTGCCAGTTTTATATACAGATATACCTTTGATAAAACCGGAACCATACTGAGCCGGGAAAAGACGGAGGAAATTAAGAATTTTCGCCGATGATTAACAATAAAGATATTAGCTTAATATATAAATTTATGTATAATTATATGTAAAGTAAAAGAAGTGGCATTAAATTTTCCTTATTGCCACTTCTTTAGTTATATGGACTATATTGGGTGCAGAAGTTTTCTAATGAACTTATCGAAAACGTTGTGATGGAAGAATTGTCCATACCAAGCAGCCGGAAGTTGATCGCTCAAATGCCTTATGGTAAACCGACAGCCGAACCTGATGAAAAAGACTACGAACTTTTATCCGATCGTGTTTTGATATTTAAATAATATGTTTATATTATAACTTGAAAAGTAAAAATACCGTCTTTTGCAAAAAACTGATAAACACCCTTATTTTTTTCTACTATATAGATCATGCTTTTTGTACCGATTCCATGATCTTTTTTATCTGTTACCGGAAGGCCTTGATTGAAAACCGGCTCTGTATTATAGCTGTTTCTAATATCGATACAAAGTTTATTGTTTTTTGAATACATACGAAGCTTTAAAAAGCGTTCTTTATTATCGGTTATTTTATCACAAGCGTTCATGGCGTTTTCTATAGCGTTTGAAAGTAAACTACACAGATCAGGTATTGTAATCTTCTTAAAATCGGAGGTGGTTATTTTGACTTCGCATTTGATGCTTGCATTCTTCGCTTTAGCAATATATGCCGAAAGGATAAGGTTCAAAGACTCATTTTCACAGTATCGTGTCACCTTGACATTGTCAATTTCCTGACAGGTGTTTTCTATGTACAACATGGCATCTTTTAATTTATTTTGTGATATACAGGTATTCAGATAATTTAAATGATGTCTCAAATCGTGGCGATATATAGCGGCTTGTTTTTGAGATTGCCTGAGAGCTTCTATTTCATATTGTGACTGGTTTGCCATAATCTTTAAAACAGTTTGTTCCACCTCAATCTCTTTTTTCTCATAAAGAGTTTTAAGATATATGATTGAAAAAATAAAATAAATAATAACCACAGCCGCATCCATAAATTCAACGATTACGGCACCGCCTTGATATAGTAAATCGGTATATACAGTAAGGCAATATTCTATTACATAATATAAAAGAGGCACTGAAATAAAAAGCTTTAATACCTTGTCATCTTCAAATCTCAGTCGTGCCACATATGGTGAAACAAATTTTATAATAATCAGTAAAAGAGGGATTGTAACAGAAATTTGGACAATATAAGAGATTTCTATACTATAATCCCAAAAATAAGAGACAAAAGTTCCGAACCATTTTCTAGGCGTGCAAAACAGGTATGCGGACAAAACGGAGATTGCACATATAAAAACGTTGTTTTTATAGTAATATCGAAGCAACAAAAATAAAGGTAAATGGATTAATAGCGGATATGATTTAAATAAGAACACATCACCGAGAAAAAGATATGCATTTATCTGAATTATACCGAAAATAAAGAAAATTATAAAATAATCTTTTGGATTTTCTTTAAAACTAATATTAGAAAATGAGAGTGCTAATGAAATACCAAATATAAGCACAAATCCAAAATTTAATGCGATTAAAATTTGCATCTATTCTTCCTCCATTTGAAAGCACAGATATCGATCTTTAATCTCTCGTGTTTTTCCTTGTGCAATAGGAATAGAAGAAAGTGTCTGCAAAGTTAAAAAATTATTATCAATGGTATCTATGTACTTCATATTAACAATATAACAACGGTGAGTTTTAATGAAGTAATCATATTTCAACAGGCTATTACAGACATTTGTAAACGTCTCGGTGCATTCGATTACATTACCGGAAATGAGGTGGTAAAATACATTTCTTCCTACTACATCTACAAAAACCAAGTTAGATAGAAGAAT
>CAZJOD010000241.1:0-4211 GCA_964547525.1 uncultured Clostridiaceae bacterium | reverse complement strand
TTATTATACCCGATGTCTTTTTATCAAAATGAAAAGGAAGTGGATTTATAAGTATTTCATTTATTACTTTCTCTATATTTATATTTGTTTCATTTATAAACGCTATATTATTTAAATCATAAATGCCGGGGAATTCGGTTTCATATTCTACATTATCAGAATAGGTTTTATCGTTATCGGCAGTTATTTGAAAACCCGATATAACATCACCTTCATTTAAACTTTGTGTTGAATTTCCATCAAACGATATTCGTCCTACTACACCCGTCTTTCTTTCATCCGGGGAATTATTCAAATCATTATATTCAGGATAATGTATCATTATCTTTTCATATGTTACAAACATGGGATGTTCGGAAATAAGAATAGATACCGGATTTTCACTATCACAGCCAAATAAACGTAGAATAAACCTGAAAACATCAGATATAAAAGTCTTTTTACCATCACCCGGTTTTGTATAGGCCCGGGTAATAGGAATTTCATTAACAATAATTTCGTTATATGTGTCTGTTAAATCAATTTTTAATACTTCGCGGCCTAAAGCTGCAACTCTGTCCACCAGTACTTGGTTTGTTAACAAAATTAAAATTAAAATAAATACCAATATAACAATTGAAAAATTGTACTTGAATAGAATAATTGATTCGTTCTTATACTTCATGTGACCTCCGCTGTTTTAACAATAGATTCATATTCCACAACTTAACAGGTCAAAGCGATATTTATATTAAACTGCAGAGTTCTTTATTTATTATATTTAAAAAATTCCTCCTCCGGTTGGAGACGTGTTCGGAATAAATGGAACTCGGCAAAATCACCTGTGAAATAAATGAATCAATTATGTATATGCGCATAATTGATTCATTATAAATTATATTTAAATTTCACTACAATAACTCACTTAATATGAACCGGCGTTGAATTCAATACAATTTGGTTTGAAACTTCGATGTCGCGGTTATAGAACTCCGTATCAATGTCCGTTCGTATACTGCGATAAAATAAAGTTTATACAGTAGCATCATATTTATTGAAGCAATTTTAATTGGTAACCTTGGTTTTTACATTCTGTAATAATTGAATCAAGGGCTTCTGCGTTGTCTTTAGACACGGCATGTAGCAAATATATACCACCGTTATGTAAATGAGAAATCACTTTATCGTATGCATACTGCGGACCTCTGATTTTATCCGTATACCAATCATCATAAGCATAACTCCAAAAAACTGTAGTATACCCTAACATGTGTGTGATTTTTAATGTTCGTTCACTATATTCCCCGCTTGGAGGTCTAAAAAGGTATGTACGTATTCCGTACCTGTTATATATTTTTTTATCGAGATCGTAAAGTTCGTCATATATCTTTTCATTACTTATGGTTGGAAGACCGGGGTGATTTACACTATGATTTCCTAAGACGTGTCCTTCGTTTACCATACGATCAACCAGTTCCGGATTTTTATCAAAATAGAAACCGGTAATAAAAAACACAGCTTTAACATCATGTTTTTTTAATGTATCTAAGATGGATGCGGTGTACCCGTTCTCGTAGCCTTCATCAAATGTCAAGTATATTGATTTATCATCCGTATTCCCAATAAAAACCGCATTGTACGGAGATATTATCCTGGCAATACCCGGATCTATTGTAGAAGGTTTATTTTCTTTATTTAAATATATCCACCACGAATATTCCTTGTTTGATACTTCTCCTATGTTGTTTAAAACAGATCTATCTATAAAGATATCTGTTATATCCGTTTGCTTTTGTGTAGTTTCTGCCGGCTTTGTCTCCGGTTTATATTCGGTTGCAGAAGTCGTCGCTCCGCTTGTTTCGGTTTTTTTTTCGGTTTCACTCTCAGTTACTTTTTTAGTAGTTGAAGTCACAGACTCGGACGTTTGTATTTTTGACGTTGTTTCTTTTATAGTCCCGGTTGTAACAGGCAATATAACTGTCGTACCACTGACAACTTTATCGCCAAATAACGGATCATCTCCGGAGCGTTCATTAAAATTTATATCAAAAAAATACATAACACAGCTAACTGCAATAATAAGTAGGATAATAAAGAAGAATAAATTATGTCCTCTAAAAATTTTTCTATTTTTTTTTCGTTTATTAGTCATTTTTACTTATTTTTTATTCGTCTAATAGGTATATCCGCAACTAAAGATGAATGTCTCGCTCCTGAATCCGGTGCAGGTTTTGTCACAACTTCAACTTCCATATCAGAAGGATCGCAATCCATGTATTTCTTAAGTACTTGTGATATTTCCTTTTTGATTAACTCCAATGTATTGTGTGAAACTCCTGTCCTATCTTCTACAAGAACCGACACCAATCTTTCCGCAACTATATCTGCAGTCCTTTTCTTCTTTTTAAACAATGCCATGGTTCATCATCCCCCGTTAATCTTCATTACGATTGAGTAGCCTTTTTAATTTGCCAAATATCCCCGCTCCGGCCATTATATCCATAAACGGCACATCCTCTCCGTTTATTCTCTTCGCTATGTTTATATATGCTTTACCTGCTACAGAACGCTTGTCCGTTACTGCAGGTTCACCTTTATTAGTTGATATTATTATATTATCATCATCAGGTACAACACCTATCAGGTCTATTGCTAAAATGTCAACAATATCTTCCATTGACATCATATCCCCTCTTCTAACCATGTCCGGTTGAATACGATTTACCAATAATTTAGGTTTTTCCAAATCATTAGCTTCAAGCAATCCAATTATACGATCCGCATCTCTTACAGCCGATATTTGAGGAGTAGTTACCACAATTGCTTCTTCAGCACCTGCTATCGCATTTTTAAAGCCATGCTCTATACCTGCAGGGCAATCTACCAAAACATAATCAAACTCCTCTTTTAAAAGTTTACATAATTGTATCATCTGCTTCGGATTTACAGCTGTTTTATCACGGGTTTGTGCTGCAGGAAGCAGAAAAACACCTTCAAATCTTTTATCTTTTACCAATGCCTGTTTTAAACGGCATGTTCCTTCTATAACATCCACCAAATCATATACTATTCTATTTTCAAGACCTAATACCACATCTAAATTTCTAAGACCAATATCAGTGTCTACTAAAACAACTTTTTTACCAAGTAAAGCAAGCGCAGTTCCCAAATTTGCAGTTGTGGTTGTTTTACCTACACCGCCTTTACCCGATGTAATGACTATCACTTTTTCCATTAAAGTTTCCTCCCGTACGATAACAATTATTTTTTATTTATAAAAACTGAAAGCGGATCAATAACAATATTGTTTTCTTGGATACTTGCTACCTCCGGTTCGATAAATGAATCAAATCCATCGGTTGAATCGGGAGGACGCGTAATTAAATCAGCAATCCTAAGCTGAGTAGGTTTTAAATTATTAGAAATGACATAAGCATTCCTGTCTCCGTCTATACCGGCATGTACCAGCCCTTTTATGGTGCCCATAACAATAATGTTACCCTTTGCTTTTATTTCCGCTCCTGGGTTAACGTCTCCTAAGATAACAACATTACCGTCATATTGGATTAAAATACCCGATCTTACAGTACCTTTTATAAATTTTGTCATATCACTTTTTATTGTTTTTGATCCGGTAAATTTTCGAATTTTTTCAGTTGATAAACTGTCGTTTTCAACTGATTTAACCGATAAACCGTATGAGGGAGTAATCTGCTTCAACTCTGACATTTGATAAGGTTTTATTTCTTTAACAGAAATATTAGCTATATTTTCGAACAGATTTTTTATATCATTTTCATCCTGCCCTGTTAAAGTTTTCCCTGTATAACCTAATACAATGGTTTCTCCTTTAAAAAAACTCTTTGCTTTATGTAATTTCTTTTCGGTTTCGGCCAATATTTCATTAATTCCGGCATTTTCATTTAACACAAGTCGGAATATTTTTTTCTCCGCCTTAAAAACCACACTATCTTCCATTAAATAACACCCTCTCACATAATCCCGATCAACTTTTAATTATGTTAATTTTACTATATATATTATGTAAATACAATAACAGCGAGATAAAATGTTTTAACATACCTGAAATCCTAAAATAAGACCCGTGGTCGCATCGAGCACCCCCGGGCCGGCTTACATTTTTAAAATCAAGTTTTAAAAATGTATCCTATTTATTAGACCCGTGGTCGCATCGAGCACCCCCGGGCCGGCTTACATTTTTAAAATCAAGT
>CAZJOD010000240.1:0-4271 GCA_964547525.1 uncultured Clostridiaceae bacterium | reverse complement strand
AATCGCCTTTACAAAGGCAAACGTCATACAAAAACCTTTTCAATATTTCAAATCCAAAAGGAGTATGATTAACCTCGGGATGAAATTGTACCGCAAAAAATTTCTTTTCCGTATTTTGCATGGCGGCAACCGGACAATTAAAAGTATAAGCTGATATTTCAAAGCCCACAGGAATTCTATCCACATAAAAGGTGTGACTCATCCAACAGGTAGTCTCACGCGGTATCCCTGAGAATATATACTTTTCCGACTTAATCGTCAATTCGGTTTTTCCGTATTCTCTGTTTGCTGCTCTTTCTACACTGCCACCTAACATATGACTCATTAATTGCATACCGTAACATATACCCAAAATCGGGACTCCTAAATCATATATGCCCATGTCACAAATCGGGGCTTTATCATCCGATACAGTTGCAGGTCCTCCGGTAAAAATAATTCCTTTAGGATTAAATTCTTTGATTTTTTCAATTGGAGCGTTATAAGGCCAAATTTCGCAATATACCTTAGCTTCTCTTACTCTTCTCGCAATCAAACGATTGTACTGCCCACCGAAATCAAGGACTAATATTTTCTCTTTCATAATACCAACTTCCCGATTATGACTTGCATTTGTCATACATATTTCAAACTATAATTTATAAGTAAATTAATACCGTATTATACCATAGCTTATAAAAGCGTGCAATTGTAAATTATGCTATAATTTTTATCTCATAAGCATCTCTTTTTGTAAAACGTTAAGCTTGCTCTGCAAAGACTTTATTTAATTGCAGTAAAACCAAAGTCACATATATATAAAATAAAAGCCCGGTATGCGTCGAACATACCGGACTTGGCATAAATTTTTTTAAAAGTCCCTTTTAAAAAATTTATCCTGTTTAGTAAGTAAGATAAAATTTATAATTTATACAAAAAAAATAAAAGCCCGGTATGCGTCGAACATACCGGACTTGGCATAAATTTTTTTAAAAGTCCCTTTTAAAAAATTTATCCTGTTTAGTAAGACATAATTGATTTTAGAATACTTCAGGAATTGTTTTTGATAAATTCATTTCATTATTCTCACTTCTTGAGTAGGGTCGTATTAAAAATGAAAATTCTATAGTTTCCGGTTTTAAACGATATTTTTCCATTGGTTCCGGTCCACAGCTGTTGCTCCCTAACGCACCTTGACTGTAATTTATTTTAACCGTAACCTCATCTCGTGTTTGCAAATCATAAGTGTGCTTAGCCTCATCCAAATCCTTGGAAGTAAAATGCAAAGCACTTATTTCAAATGTAGGTTCTCCTATAAATAATAATCCGTTACCGTTATAATCGGTCAGACCGGCCCATCTTACATCACTTTTATTTCCTGTCTCTTGAGGGTAAATATACGGCTCGTATTGCTCTTGTACAGTCTGTCTGTAAACATCTATAATTGTGCTTTCCTTTTTATCTCTGTAATTTTCCCAAGGCCCTCTGCCGAACCATGAAAAATATTCAAATCCGAAAGGCATGGTTAATTCGAAACCTATAACCGGTAAATAAGTCATTTCTCTTAACGGTACAAATTTCGAATCGACCTTTATATCTCCGTTTCCAAACACCGTATAAGTCACTTCGGTCCTATAGACCGGTTTATACGCATATGAACCTAAAACCGTTCCAACGATTATCTTCGCCGCTTTGCCGGCGATTGTCTCATATTTAAAAAATTCAATTCTTCTTTGTAAACTGTCTAAACCCAACTGCCTCCATTTAATTGATTGGCGGCTTTTATCATTATCGGTAGGCGCCCTCCATAAACTCTCTGTCGGACCGGCTTCAAGCATTTGTACATCCCTAAATATATATGAAGACATAGCTCCTGAAAATTTGTCGAATTCCACTTCGAAATCCTCGCCGAATATAACGACAAATCTTCCGTCGTCACATAAGGTTATATCTTCCATATCATCCAAACCGATAATGTTTACAACCGATGCCACAGGTAATTCGAATTGAGTTTTACATAACTCATGACCTTCCGGAGCCCATATGGTGTTCTTATTTAACACGAACAAAATATTTAAGAAGTATTCGCTTGTGTTCTCATCAGATTTCGATACTTTTAAATTCAATGAAAAATCTTTGCATGCATGTGGCTGTATATCCGTGATATCCAAGTTGCCTTCTTGAACAAGCTTATCGTCTTTCATCAAATGCCAGATGCACTTTACATTCTCAGGCAATGAAAAGTCATAAAGATTGGTGATACGAATTACACCGTTTTCTAAGTCAACTCCCTTCGTTTTAAACGGTTCGATTGCTTTTTTATATTCTAAAAGACCGGTGTGCGGTATTCTGTCAGGCCATACCAATCCGTCTATACAGAAATTACCGTCATTGGGTTTGTCTCCGAAATCCCCTCCGTATGCATAATATTCTTCACCGTCTTGTGTATATTGTCTTATACCATGGTCCGCCCATTCCCACACGCATCCGCCTATTAATCTCGGATATCTGTAAATTGTTTCCCAATACTCTTTTAAGTTTCCGGGTCCGTTACCCATCGCATGGGCATATTCACACATAAAAAACGGGCGTGGGTCATCTTCTCTTTTCCCTTCGTCTTCAAGCCTTTCAACAGTGGGATACATTACACTGACTACATCAGGTCCCTTATCATATTCGGCACGTTCATAATGAATAAAACGGGAATCATCCCTATTTCTGATATAATCTATCATTGCCAGGTGATTCGAACCGTACCTGGACTCGTTACCTAACGACCAAGAGATTATACAAGGACTGTTTTTGTCTCTTTCAACCATCCTTACCGCCCTGTCTACAAACGCACCCTTCCATTCGGCTTTATCGGATACGTCATATTCCGGATCGTTATAATGAAATCCGTGTGTTTCGATATCCGCTTCATCTATTACATACATTCCGTATGTGTCACATAATTCGTACCAGTACGGGTCGTTGGGGTAGTGGCTAGTGCGAACCGTATTTATATTATGCCGCTTCATTAGTAAAATATCTGTCAACATTGATTCACGAGATACCGCATGGCCTGTATCAGGGTGAGTGTCATGCCGGTTTACACCCTTGAGCTTAACCGAAACACCGTTAATAAAAAGCTGTTTATCCCTTATTTCAACCTTTCTGAACCCTGTATGCAAACAAGTACAAAAAATTAAATTGCCGGCCTCATCGGTTAAAAGAAATAACATTTTATAAAGATTCGGAAATTCTGCACTCCACTTTTTCGGGTTTTCAATCTTATAACAATGAAGAGCCATAACCACATCTTTGTTTACCGCATCTACGGTCTGTTCATTTTCATCAACCAGGTTATCACAGTCATCGTATAAGACTGTTTTTAATTTGTATTGTTCACCGGATTTTAGTGACAAACCGGAAATACCTGTTTCGACCTGCAATTGACCGTTTTGATAATTATTATCCAAATCGGGTTTTATAAATATATCCGATATATATACCATTTGTGTTGCATACAAATAAACTTCTCTGAAAATACCGGATAGTCTCCAAAAATCCTGATCTTCCAAATAACTTGAGGAACTGTATTTTAATACTTTTACAGCTATAAGGTTATCTCCCGTTTTTACATACTGTGTCACATCAAATTCGGAGGGCATATGTGAACCTTGACTGTACCCGGTTTTATTTCCGTTGATCCAAAGCTCAAATGCCGAATTTACACCACCAAAGTGTAGGACAATCCTTTTTCCGGACCATCTTTCGGGCAATGTGAAAACTTTCCTGTAAAGGCCGGTAGGATTCATATCCGGTATGTTTGGCGGATCTACAGGATACGGGTAGTTAACATTAGTATAAACAGGTATATCGTAACCGTACATTTGCCAATTCCCCGGAACAGAGATTAAATCCCATTCGGAATCGTCATGATCCGAATCGGAGAAATCCTCGGGTACCGTTACCGGTGTCTCATAATAAGAGAACTTCCAATCACCGTTAAGCAATTTAAAAAGTTGCGACGCACCACGTTCTTTACACATAGCTGTTTCGATATCATGATACGGGATCATTGTTGATTTGGCCGGTTCTCTGTTTCTGCCTAATACTTCAATATCTATCCAATCCGGTTTATTATTATTTAATGACTGCATAAAAAAAATATCCTCCTGATAAATCAATACGTATACCGGTATTATTTACTCGATTTATTATATCATACCATATTTAAAGTGCAATAATTTTTACTGCTTCATATTGCATAACAACCCGATTATTGGTACTATTATAATAATTGTTAT
>CAZJOD010000239.1:0-4274 GCA_964547525.1 uncultured Clostridiaceae bacterium | reverse complement strand
CTTCTTACAGCCAATTGTTTAAAGTTTATAAAATCCTTTAATAAACTTAATGTTTTTGTTGTCAGATCCAAAACAGCGGTTTTAGAATTTTTACCTATCATTTGTTTGGCTTCGTTTCCTAAGCTTTCAAATGCACTTTTATAGTATTGTGCCGCATTTATGAATTCGGTCTCGCGATGTGATAAAGTCAATAGAAAAAATTCTGCGTGGTCTCGCATAATACCTGACCAAAAATATATTTTTTCAGCAGGAGTAAGCATTATTTTTCACCTCCAGTCATATTAACCTATTTATGTAAAGCACCACGAAATATTATATGTTTTGAATAAGGCAAGGTGACAGCATATTATCTAATAACTGTACGTGTATACAGTAAAATTTTATTTCAAATGAACAGATTGACAGGATATATATAAAATATTAAAATGGTGGGGATATATGATATTAATTTGGGAGTTGATATTTAAAATGATAAAAAGAGCTGAAGATAGAATAACCGAAATACGTGAACTAATGAGAGGCGGAAAAGGAAAAGTTGAAATAACCCATATTTTTTCCAATGAAGAATTTAAGGGTAAAGCAAGGTTATGTGCACAGATAACTTTGGAGCCAGGCTGTTCCATAGGACTGCATGAGCATGTTAATGAAGATGAAATTTTTTATTTTATAAAAGGAGAAGGACGTGTAGTAGACAATGGTAAAGAATGTTTTGTAAAAGCCGGGGACTCCATGTTAACAGGCGGGGGGGATTCTCACTCGGTTGAAAACACCGGATCCGGTTCCCTGGTATTTTTAGCGGTCATATTGCTTTATCAATAATTAAGTAACATTTAGAGAAACAAAAACTTTTACTGTATACAAATAAAACATCTTATACTTTAAAGGCGGGAATATTGAAAAATTTTTTAGTTACCGGTGGGGAATCAAATGGTTTTTGTCAATGTATAAATAAACAAAATAAACCGCTCGAACGAATAAGTATTAAACTCGATGAGCGGTTTTTAAAATTTCACTGCAATAACTCACTTACTGTGAACCGGCGTTTAAATCAATCCGGGTTGGATTTTCGACGTAGTTGCATAGGGTACTGCGGTTAAATGTTCGTTCGTTAATAGTAATAAAATAAAGTTTTCATAGTAGAATCATATTAAATATTGGTGTTTTGGTTAATTATCCATTTTTTCAGCTAATGCGTAGATATCTTTTATTTCACCCGGCTTCATCATTTTTTCCGTAATGTATGCAATTATTAATATTATAGGTATGTCAAGAGCTAAACGGAGCAGCATGAAATTCAAACCCATAGATGACGCTTCAAACAACAATAACGGTATTTTGACAGTCGACCAAGAACCGATGAAAATCAAGACATTGGAAAATTTACTGCCTTTTTTCATAAGCATACCTGCCACCGGAAATGCCGCATATAAAGGACCGGCTGCAGCGGCTCCCATGATAAAAGCTATCATTATACCGAAAAATTTTGATTTTTCCCCCATAAGTTTAATCATGGTTTCACGCTTTACCCATACATCCAATAATCCTAAGAGTATAAAAATAGGTGGAACAATCGATAACATTTCTAATGTGTTTTTCCAGGTTAATTGAAAAGACCTTTTCCCAATTTCAGGTTTTATAATCAATATACTCAAATTTACCAGTAATAATATGATAAAAAATCCGTATCTTTTTAATAATTTTTTCATTTTAATATAACCCCCATAACAACTGCAATTACGAAAGAAAATAAGAATGCCAAGCCGTTTCGTATAAATGTCGCTTTTTTACCAAAATATTTAATTTCTATAGGTAATGTTACCACGCCCACCATCATAAGTGTAGAAATAAACACAGCCATTTGTGTGTATCCCGCACCACTTTCCAATAATGAAGCGGCTAACGGGAATGCTATAAACCCCGGAATCAATGTTACAGATCCTATGATTCCTAATGTCAAAATACCTATAAACCCGGATTCGTTACCTATCAGTTTGGAAATTGTTTCGGCGTTAAGCACTGTGAGAACCATTCCGATAAGAAGCAGAATACCCAAAAATTGCGGTAAAATACTCTCAAACGATTTCCAGGCTTTTTTCAATGCCATTTTTGTTTTTTTTCTATCGGTTGCAAAAGACCATATTAACAACCCTATAGCCATGATGTAGAGAATTTTAGTGAACATCTTTATTCCTTCCTTTACAAAAAAATTAAAACGGTTCTTATTTTGTAACAATATAAAAATCTCAATGAAAATTAGTTTAGCATAAATAAAAAATTAAAAGTGTGACTTATGTTACAGATAATTTTTAAATATATTTCACTGTTTAACTGAAAACCCGAATGATCTTAATATTTCAGCAAGAATGCCGATTTTTTCTTCCGAAGGTCTTTGGTATTCTTTTGCCATATAGTCCATTTGAAGACTTTTATATTTGCCTTCACCTAGTTTGTGAAAGGGGAGAAGTTCAACGGAATTTACAGTTTCCAAACTGCATAAGAACTCACCGATTTTTTCGAAGTGATCAAGATCGTCGTTAAAGCCCGGGATTATTGGGATTCGAATAATAATATCGGATTTATAAACCGCCAGCTTTTTTAAATTATCTAAAATCAACCGATTACCTGTTCCTGTGGCGGATATATGTTTCTCGTTATCCATGCATTTTATATCATAAAGGAATAGATCGGTAAAAGGGATAATTTCTTCGAATGTAATCCAAGGGACACATCCTGCAGTATCGACTACAGTATGTAGTTGATTTTTTTTACATTCTATCAGCAGACTCTTTGCAAAATCTTTTTGAAGCATAGCTTCACCACCTGATAATGTAACTCCTCCACCGGAATTTTCGTAAAAAACTTTATCCCGTATAACCTGATCGACAACCTCGTTTATAGTCATTTCTTTTCCGGTCATAACCAAAGCACCGGCATAGCAGCTCTCTGCACACTTTCCACATGCCCGGCACAAATCTCTAATAAATACCCGCTCATTGCTAATCGTTTTATGTAAGTTTTCCGGACATACCTCAAAGCATCTGCCACAACCGATACATTTGGATTGAAATATCTGAATTTGAGGCTTTTTGTGTATTGATTCCGGATTATGGCACCAAAAGCATCTTAAGTTGCAACCTTTAAAAAAAACGGTTGTTCTGATTCCGGGCCCGTCATGAATTGAAAACCTTTGAATATTAAATATAAGCCCATTCATTGTGACCTCCGTTTTGTCTATATAGTCAAATGTTAATATATGTGTATATATATATATATTAGCATAAAAAAACAATTGCAGCAAAATCAATAAATATGATTTTATATAATACTTTGAAGAAAATAATGTACAAAGGTTAAAAGAGTTCCTCTAAATATACGATATCATACAGGAAAATTATTATTACTTTCAAAATACTTGTAGACTGTTGTTTTAATGGTTTAGTGCGTACTATATTGTTAATAAAGTATTGTTTTTAACAATTTATAGTGACTGATATTACCCTTTATTTTGGAAAGCCGGTATGATATAATAAATTATAGATATGGTATCTGTAACACAGAAATTTTCATGTAACATGTTTATTCTATAAATGAAAGGATTGTTTGTCATGTCAGATCAGATTAAGCAAATAGCCGCAAGACTGAAGGAGCTAAGGGAAATTTCGAATATACCGATTGAATCCCTTGCTAAAGATTTTAATGTTTCGGTTAAGACATATAAGGAATATGAAACCGGTAATATAGATATTCCTGTAGGTTTTTTGTATAAAGCGGCAAATAGATTTAAAGTTGAGTTAACGGAAATTTTAACCGGTGATGCACCCAGGCTTTCTACATATGCATTGGTTCGAAAAGGTAAAGGTGTTAGTGTTGAACGTAGAAAAGAATATAAGTACCAAAGCTTGGCTTTTAATTTTATTCATAAAAAGGCTGAACCGTTTATGGTAACGGTAGAGCCTCAGCCCGAGAATGCTCCGGTATCTTTTAACGCACATCCCGGACAGGAATTTAATTATGTATTAGAGGGAAAAGTTAAGATATTTGTAGACGGACATGAGCTTGAACTTACCGAAGGTGATTCATTGTTTTTTGATTCGGGTATAACTCACGGTATGAAAGCTTTAGACGGAAAACCTGCCAAATTTCTAGCCATTATTTTATAAAAAAAGTGCACCCTAAAGGCATGATTCAATAATGAGACTTGCTGAACTATACCTGATACGGGAACTAAAAACGAGGTACTTCACAATGAAGTACCTCGTTTGAGTCTAATATCA
>CAZJOD010000238.1:2057-4315 GCA_964547525.1 uncultured Clostridiaceae bacterium | reverse complement strand
CTGTTAACAGTTTCCAAAACAGTATATAATGTCATATAAGCATTTATTTTGTCTTGAGGCATACCCTCTTTCCAAAATATTTCTCTGCTTCTTCTAACATACCAATTACTTAATTCGTCAGTAAAATTCTGAAGAGCACGTGCAGATTCGGTAATTTTATATTCGCTTAAGGCTTTGTCTATATATTTAACAAGTGAGTTTAATTTGGATAACATCCAGCGGTCTAAAGAAGAAAGCATTGCATAGTCCAATATATAGTCATAAGGATTAAACTTGTCAATTTCAGCATACATTATATAAAACGCATAAGTATTCCATAATGTACCCATAAATTTTCTTTGACCTTCGCTAACCGCCTGTTCATAAAAACGACTAGGCAGCCATGGAGCACTAGCTGTATAAAAATACCATCTAACAGCGTCAGCTCCTTGTTTATCCAGCACTGTCCAAGGATCAACAACATTGCCTTTATGTTTGCTCATTTTTTGTCCGTCTTTATCTTGCACCAAACCTAATACTATTACATTTTTATATGCAGGACTATCAAATAAAAGGTTTGATATGGCATGTAATGTATAAAACCAACCTCTGGTTTGATCTAACGCTTCACTTATAAAATCGGCCGGGAAGTTGTTGTCAAATATTTCTTTATTTTCGAAAGGATAATGCCACTGTGCAAAAGGCATAGAACCGGAATCATACCAGCAGTCTATAACCTCGGAAACTCTTTTCATTTTGTTTCCACATTTTTCACATTTTAAATACACATTATCTATATATGGCTTATGCAATTCTATGTTTTCGGGTACATCGGTACCTTTTGCGTATAATTCGGCTAAACTTCCTATACATTCACGATGACCGCACCCACATTCCCATATAGGAAGAGGTGTACCCCAATATCTTGAACGGCTTAAACCCCAGTCGACAACATTCTCAAGGAAGTTACCAAAACGGTTTTCTCCGATACTCGAAGGATACCATTTTATTTTTGCATTATTAGCCAACAACCGGTCTTTAATTTCGGTCATTTTTATAAACCATGTATCTTGAGCATAATATATTAACGAAGTGTCACACCTCCAGCAAAAAGGATATGAATGTTCATAATCTATGGCTTCGAATAATAAACCTTTTTGATCCAGATGTTTAATAATCATAGGATCCGCTTCTTTAACAAACACTCCTACCCATGGAGTGACTTTATCAATAAATTTTCCTTGCTCATTTACAAGTTGCACAAAAGGAAGACCGTACTTTTTACCTACTCGAGCGTCGTCTTCACCGAATGCAGGAGCACAATGAACAACACCGGTTCCCTCATCCAATTGTACATACTTATCCGATACGATATAATATGCTTTTTCATCGGGATCTGCAAAATCGAACAAAGGCTCGTACTCGGTTCCTACATAATCTTCTCCTACATTTCTTTCTAATACGGTATACTCATCTTTTAGTATATTTTTTGCAAGTGCTTCGGCTAAAATAAGTTCTTCACCTTTATATGCCACTTTTACATAGTGTTCGATCGGATTTACAGTTAATGCCACATTAGACGGTAGAGTCCATGGTGTTGTAGTCCATGCCAATATATATGCATTTGAACTGTTTTTAACTTTAAACTTTACTATTATTGATTTTTCGTATACATCCTTATAACCTTGGGCAACTTCGTGACTTGACAATGAAGTACCGCATCTGGGACAGTAAGGAATTATTTTGTGCCCTTTATATAGTAATCCTTTATCCCATATGGATTTTAAAGACCACCACACAGATTCAATATAGTTATTGTCATATGTTATATACGGATTATCCATATCCGCCCAATAACCGACTCTGTCACTCATTTTTTCCCATTCTCGACTATACTTCCAAACGCTTTCTTTACATCTTTTTATAAATGGTTCAACACCGTAAGATTCGATCTGCTGCTTCCCGTCGATTCCCAATTCTTTTTCAACTTCAAGTTCAACCGGTAAACCGTGTGTATCCCATCCGGCTTTCCTTAAAACATGGTACCCTTTCATTGTTTTGTATCTGGGAATAATGTCTTTTATAACACGTGTTAAAATATGACCTATATGAGGTTTACCATTGGCGGTTGGTGGTCCGTCATAAAATGTAAAAACAGGACCGCCCTCTCTTTCGTCCATACTTTTTTTAAATATTTCATTTTCTTTCCAGAACTCTAATACGGATACTTCCCTGTCTACAAAATTGAGTTCCTTATCGACTTTTTTATACATGCTTGT
>CAZJOD010000238.1:0-1957 GCA_964547525.1 uncultured Clostridiaceae bacterium | reverse complement strand
TAAAAGCCTTTCGTCCAAAGGGACGAAAGGCAAATTCCGCGGTACCACCCAATTTATTTATAATATAAATCGCTTTTTCAATAATAACGGTATTGCTCCGTTCTTTTTTACTAAAATTTCAAAAAGAAATCTTACGGATGATTTTCAAATAAAAAAATTTATAACGTTACACCAAAGGGTATACACTTTTTTATTATAATATAAATAATAATATGACAACAGATAAGATGGCTACCCAACCGTTACTCTCTGCAAAATATCTTTATTTTACTCTTTCCGATCATCGATTTTTGATATACTTTAAAAATTATACAGATTACATTAATGATTGTCAAGAAAAAAATTTTTATACATATTTTTACCGTAATTTTCCCGTGTTTTATTATTAATTCTAGTGTATAATTGATTCTCCTGTAACGACTCTTTTTGCAGTGAAATCAGAATTCATTTTGTTGCAAATGAATAAATTAACATCAGACTGCAATAAAACAGGAAATGATCATTAATAATTTTATAAAAAACCCAACCTGATTTTCCAAGGGTGGGTTTTTTGTAAAATATGAATACATAAGCCTGCTTTTGCAACATAATTCAGCTAAAATATTATTCGCCGAAAGTATTAGTTATTTCAATCAATTGTTCACGTATCTTTATATTTTGTGGACACTTATCTTCACATAATCCGCATTGCACACAATCTGATGCCTTCACTCCCGATTTGGCATTATTTCCGACGGCTTTATATAAACCTTTCGCATAATCTGTCAGTCCGTAAACTTTATGATAATTCATAATATTAAAAAGGTTTGGTATATTTATGTTTTGTGGACACGGCATACAATACTTACACCCTGTGCAATATAAATTTGCCAATCCCTTTATTTCATCCAGTGCTTTTGCAATTCTTTCGCTTTCAACAGTACTTAAAGAAGAGGAATCATTTGCAGTAACAACATTCTCCCTTACCATTTGTATATCGCTCATGCCGGATAATGCACATGAAACATTAGGGTTACCCAATACAAACCTTAAAGCCAGTTCCGGAGTATTTGCAGTTTCCTTACCGAACATATCTTTAAAAACCTTTGAAGGTGCTACAAGCCTTCCTCCTGCAACCGGTCCCATTACAACCACCCCAAGACCTTTTTGTGCGGCGTATGCAATAGCTTCCTCGTTGCTTCTGTCTAACAAATTATATTGACACAATACAGATTCAAAATGACCGGTATCTATTATCATTTTCATAACTTCGGGTTGGTCATGGAAAGAAAACGAAATATGCCTGATCAAACCTTCTTCCTTTGCTTTATACGCATCTTCCAACAGATTAAATTGAATAACGACATTATCCCACAAATTTTTGCTTAAAGCATGAAAATGATAAAAGTCTATTGTTTCAACATCCAATCTTTTTAGTTGCTCTTCTAAAAATCTTCTATAGTCCCCTTTTTCTTTCACACTAAAGGTCGGCATTTTAGTCGATATGTAAACTTTATTTCTATAACCGTCTTTGAGAGCTTTGCCGACCGCTTCTTCGCTTTTACCGGCACAATAACCGTATGCAGTGTCTATATAATTTACTCCGCCGTCAACAGCTTCACGTATCATTTGTATTGATGCTTCTTCATCAACTATTTGACCGTTATCCCCGTCAAGCATGGGTAATCTCATACAGCCGAATCCTAAAGTTGAAATTTGGGCACCTGTATTACCAAATTTTCTAAATTTCATTATAACACCTGCCTAATTTTTTTTAACATTATAACATATTTTCTTCTAAATTTAACATACATTCAAAAGCAAACTTGTCGTTTATAATTTTTTTAATGCTTTTAAATATTATGTTATTATTGTTATAATTTTTTGCAACAAAATAATGAATAACCATTGGCCTGTAATGTATATTGTTAATTTGTTTACAATAAATTCATGCTATTCGACTTTAATTTAAAATGCT
>CAZJOD010000237.1:0-4340 GCA_964547525.1 uncultured Clostridiaceae bacterium | reverse complement strand
AACCTGTTAAATATTATAATGATAACCATCCTATTGTAGAGCGTGCACGGGTGGCCGAACGATTAAAAAAATCTATGATTGAAATGAAAGAAAAAGCCGAATCGGATTAATAAGTATAATAAAAGACAGCTCATAACCGACCTGTCTTTTATTTTGTTTAAAAATTTGCATAACATTAAATTAATGTGTTTTATCAGGCTTGTAATTTGCCGTTCTTATTGAGTTTAAAACCGCTATCAAAGCCACTCCCACATCGGCAAAAACAGCTTCCCACATTGTAGCTGTGCCAAATGCGCCTAACAACAGAACTACACCTTTTACCGCTAAAGCGAAAATTATATTCTGCCAAACGATATTTCTTGTTTTTCCGGCTATTTGTATTGCTGTAACAAGCTTAAACGGCTCATCGGTCATTAATACAATATCGGCGGCTTCTATAGCGGCATCCGAACCTAAACCACCCATTGCAATACCTATATCCGCTCCGGCGAGAACCGGTGCATCGTTTATACCATCTCCAACAAATATAAGATTTCCTTTTGTCGGTTTATCGTTTCGAAGCCTTTCCAATATTTCAACTTTCTGATGCGGGAGTAATTCGGAGTACACTTTATCAATTTTAAGATACACTCCAATATGTTCTGCAACTGCTTTTTTATCACCGGTTAACATAGCTATATTACGAACACCCATTTTTCTAAGGGTTGAAACAGTTTTTTTACTGTCTTTTTTAATTTCATCCGATATAGTTATGTACCCTTGATATTTACCTTCTTTCGCTATATAGAGTATTGTACCTGTTTCCTCTTTAGCCTCTGAAAACAAAATATTTTTTTTCTTCATTAAAGCGCTGTTACCTGCTAATATTTCTATACCTCTTATTTTTGCGGCAACCCCGTATCCTGCCATTTCCTTATATTCCGTTATGACCGATTTATCTGTTCTTTTGCCATAGAATTTAAGGATAGATATGGCAATAGGATGATTTGAATAGCTTTCGGCATATGCTGCAAATTCTAATAATTCTTGTTCTGATAAAGCACCTTTCGTAACTATTTTAGTTACTTCAAATGTTCCCTTTGTCAAAGTACCGGTCTTGTCAAAAACAACCGTATCTATATTATTTAAAGCCTCCAGATAATTTCCGCCTTTTACTAATATACCGTTTGCAGAAGCACCCCCGATACCACCAAAAAAACTTAACGGTATGGATATAACCAAAGCGCAAGGGCATGAGACAACTAAAAATACCAAGGACCTATGAAACCAATGGCTAAAAACAGCACCTGGTATTATTAAAGGTGGAATAATGGCTAGAGCTAGTGCCGAAACAACTACAGCAGGTGTATATATGCGGGCAAACTTTGTTATGAAATTTTCTGAAGATGCTTTTTTACCACTGGCATTTTCCACCAAGTCTAGTATTTTTGATACCGTAGATTCACTGTATTCCTTAGTCACTCTTATTGTCAATAGTCCTGTTATATTTATAGAGCCTGATAAAACCGTGTTGCCGGCTTGAACTTCCGACCTTACCGATTCACCGGTTAAGGCTGATTTATCTAAAGCCGAAGTTCCTTCGACTACGACACCGTCTAACGGTATTTTCTCACCGGGTTTTACCAATATTATATCTCCCGTAGACACTTGCTCGGGTGAAACCTTTTTTGTTCCGGTATATGTTTTTAAATTAGCATATTCCGGACGTATATCCATAAGTGCGGTTATTGATTTGCGAGAACGATTAACCGCAAGACTCTGGAAATACTCCCCGGTTTGATAAAACAACATAACAGCCACACCTTCTGCGTATTCTGTAATCGCGAAAGCTCCAAAAGTTGCGATTACCATTAAAAAATTCTCATCGAATATACGACCATGTATAATATTTTTAAAAGCTTTAAGTAATACTTCACCACCTATAATAAGATAGCTAATTATGTATAACACTAATTCCAACGGTTGTGGAAGATTGAATATAACAGGTATCAAAAAAAGTACGGCACCGACACCTGTTGACCATAAATTTTTTACATCATCTTTATCGTTATTATCGGATTGTTTAGCAATATGTACACCGGTCTCAATTGCTTTTGCAATTACATTTGCTTCTTTTATTATGTAATCTATGTTGTGATATCTGTTAAGTGTAAGTACCAATTTTTTTGAAGCAAAATCTAAACGGGCCGATTTAACACCGCGAATGGTTTGAATTTTTTTCTCTATTTTTGTTGCACATGCTGTACAATTTAAACCGAAAACCATCAAGACCAATTTCTCAGGTTTATAAACTGATTTTTCTTTAATAATTACATGTGACTCTATACTTTTAATTATCTTATCAGTATTCATAAGAATAATTTCCATGTTTTCGTTATCATTGGCATTTATTGTCAGTGTTTTAGTATTAAAATTCAACGAAACCGATTGAACACCTTCTAATTTTCTTAAATTTTCTTCAATTTTAAGTGCGCAGTTAGCACAGTGAAGCCCCTCTAAAATAAATTCTTTTTTTATACTATTTTTCATAAAGTTTCCTCTTTCAAATTACATTTCGCTTATATGAAGCAGTCCTTGTTCAAAAACCTGCTTAACATGTTCATCATCTAAAGAATAAAAAACATTTTTACCATCTTTTCTATACTTTACCAATTTTGCTTGCTTAAGAACACGCAATTGATGAGATATGGCCGATTGTGTCATACTCAACAACTCTGCAAGATCACATACACAAAGTTCCGATTCATCCAATGCCCAAAGTATTCTAATCCTTGTAGTATCACCGAAAACCTTGAACAATTCTGCCAAATCATAAAGCTTTTCTTCCTGAGGCATCTTACCTTTTACTTTATCAACGATATCTTTATGTACTTGAGTACAAATACACCTGTCCTGATCTTTATAATCTTTCATTGACCACCTCTATAATGACATATGAATATATGAGTAAGTATTCATATATATTATATGCACCGGAAGTTATTATGTCAATATATAATGCTGTATTTATATTTATGGTCGATATTTCTACATATAACGGAAAAAAATAAACAATAAATTAAAAATTTAATTCTACTGTAATATTTCATTTTATTTATCTGAAAACAAATTTGTGCTAAAAAATATATCAAAAAATTTAATTAAAAAGGAGATTTCGATGAAAATTGTATATACAAAGCTTATGTGCGAAGAATCGCTATAGAATATATTAGTTATCCGGAGTTAATGTAATGATATGTATGGAAATTTGAGGTATCCGTTCATATTGAAAACATATAAAGATATATAAGGGTATATGAGTTAATATGACAATTGTAAATTTACTGCTAAATTATATAATAACACATATGGCAAAATTATGGCTAATGTTCATATTATAGCCGTATCTACAAGTAAATAACCTGTAAATGCGCATTAATTACAGTAAATAAGTAAATAATTGCGCTAAGTAATTCCAACAGGGAAAAGAAGGGAGGGTAGTAATAGCTAACCGGTACTTATTTACATTATACAAAGGATAAACGGGTTAAAACCATGCCTCAACCATGTTTTAATCGAAAGGAACGACACATAAAATTAATAATTTACCAAGGAGGAATTCATTTTGAAAATGAAAAGAACAGCGGCTATAGCCGTATCATTCATGTTACTATTCTTTTTTAATGTTTCAGGTGTAAATGCAGCGGATCGATTTGAAGTAACGGGAGGAACATTAACAATTTCTTCAATTACAACAGAATCGTTTAATGTTGAAGACAGCAACTGGACTATATCTTTAGGTGGAAGCTCAGTGTTTGTAAAAAACGAAGCTGTCACAATCACAGATATTTCAGGTACAAATGAAGGATGGAAGTTCAAAATAGGACTATCTGATTTTAGTAATTTTAGTCAAGTAGCTGATCCTACAGCTTTCGGTGCGACGTTATCTATCAATGTTGATGTGGAAGACTGGTTATCAGTGCGTTTATATGATGACGAAGCATTGCTGAATGAATTAAAAGAAGGCGGTGCAAATTTAACTCCCACAGGTGACAATGGTACTCCGATAACAGCTCAAAATTATTCGGTTACCAACATATTATCAGGAAGTGGTGATGTCCAAGCAATGACAGTTGCTCCAGGTTATGGGGCCGGAGAATATCGGTTTTATTTGGTTTACAATATAACTTTAAACGATTGGTTACCGGATGGTACTATTATTACAAGTTCTGCGAATGCAGGTAAATTTGCAGGTTTCAGCCCTGTTACAGTCAACAATTCAGAGCAAAAATACCAAATATTTGCGGGGACATATGAAACTTTAATTACATACAGTGTATCGGGTAATCCGGCATGATGGC
>CAZJOD010000236.1:1870-4375 GCA_964547525.1 uncultured Clostridiaceae bacterium | reverse complement strand
AAGATGTATGCAGCGGGTAAGGAGACATTATACACCGTATTGAGCATAGTGTTACCTTTCATGCTGCCCATTTTTATTTTTATGATTAAAGATAATACACCTGTTGAATTTGAATAAATTATTTTTTTATTTAATATAATATTAAATCTTTTCCTATCCATGTTACATTAATGTTTCATGGATTTTTTATTCTGAAATAGGATACATTTTTAAAACTTGGTTTTAAAAATGAACGCCTTATAATAGTTTTTTGTATTTTTTTTAGCTGCATTTATGCACATATTATGTTATAATGTCAAAGATATTTATTAGATAAAAATCGAACGGTTGTTAATATTTTTTTTATTAGAAATGATTTCACTGCAATTACTCACTTACTGTGAATCAATGTTGAAATCAATTCGGTTTGGTTTGATTTTCAATGTAGCGGCATAACGAATAATGTTACCGTTGCCGCTTTGTTATTGAAAATACCTTTACCAACAGGCAATGCAGTAGAATCATAAATAAATTTTCAAAGGAAAATATCAATGATAAAGATGTAAACCACTATGTAAATTATAAGTTAACGGGAGGAAATCACATAATTATGAATCAACTTACTCATTTGGATAAGCTGGAAGCTAAAAGTGTCCATATTATCCGAGAAGCATACAGCAATTTTAAGAACCTTTGCATGTTGTGGTCTATAGGAAAAGACAGTACTGTTATGTTATGGCTTGCACGGAAAGCGTTCTTCGGTCATGTTCCATTTCCGCTTGTACATGTGGATACCGCTTATAAAATACCTGAAATGATAGAATACAGGGACAGATTGGCCAGAGAATACAAATTGGATATGATATACGGGCAAAATGAAGAGGCTTTGAAGAATAAAACCACTTTTCCCGACGGAAAATGTACAAGAATCGAATGTTGTAAATTGTTAAAAACCGAAGCTTTAAGAAATACACTTGCAGGAACGTGGAAACGATATCGTATGAACAGAGAGACCGGTGAATATGAACCGGATACAAATATTGAACCTTTTACAGGAGTAATAGTGGGTGTTAGGGCTGATGAGGAAGGTAGCAGGAGTAAAGAAAGATATTTTTCACCGCGAGATCGTAATAACGATTGGGATATAGGCGACCAACCTCCTGAGTTTTGGAACCAATACAAAACCGATTTCGCTCCCGGAACACACGTTAGGATACATCCTCTTTTAGATTGGACCGAAGTGGATATATGGAAATACATTCAGAAAGAAGGTATACCCACCGTCTCGTTATATTACAATCAAGGTGACGGTAAAAGATATCGTTCGTTGGGTTGTGCTCCGTGTACAAATCCTATAGAGTCTAAAGCATCATCAGTCGCTGAGATAATTGAAGAATTGGAAAGTGGTGTACTTAGCAATATTGCCGAACGATCCGGTCGTGAACAAGACAAAGAAGATGGCAATGGATTGGAAGACTTGAGAAAAGACGGATATATGTAAGGAAGAGAGAGATTTATGAGTTTAATAAAACAAACGGAAAAAGGAACCGTCCGACAACGGGAATTTATGAATATAGTTATTGTAGGACATGTAGATCATGGTAAAAGTACTGTTATCGGCAGGTTATTGGCCGATACCGATTCTTTACCCAAGGGTAAATTGGAGCAAGTCAGGGAAAACTGCAGGCGTAACTCAAAACCTTTTGAGTATGCTTTTCTTTTGGATGCGTTAAAAGATGAACAAGCACAAGGTATAACAATTGATGCTGCAAGGTGCTTTTTTAAAACTAAGAAAAGGAACTATATAATATTGGATGCTCCCGGACATATTGAATTCTTAAAAAATATGGTTACCGGAGCTTCAAGTGCCGAAGCGGCTTTGTTGGTTATAGATGCGAATGAAGGGATTATGGAAAATTCCACACGCCACGGATACCTTTTATCAATGCTCGGTATAAAGCAAGTAACGGTGTTGGTAAATAAAATGGATTTGGTTAACTACGAACAAAGTGTATTCGAAAAAATTAAAGACGAGTATTCAAAATTCTTAGTTAAAGTGGGAATCAATGCAAAAAGCTTTATACCTGTGTCCGGCTACCAAGGTGATAATATTACAAAGATATCACCAAATATGACCTGGTATGACGGTTCTACCGTATTGGATCAATTAGATAATTTTGAAACAGCAGGACTACCTATAGAGATGCCTTTTAGAATGCCTGTTCAAGGTGTTTATAAATTTACGCAAAATGGCGATTACAGAAGAATTATTGCCGGTACTGTCGAGACCGGCAGATTAAAAACAGGTGATACGGTGGTTTTTTATCCATCCGGCAAAAAAAGTAAAGTAAGATCCATTGAAGCTTTTAATGTCACCGAACCAAAAGAAGCGATACCCGGAATGGCGACAGGATTTACATTGGAAGATCAAATATATATCACCAGGGGAGAGATCGCAACGGTTGAAGGTGAAAAACCTTGTAATGCGGCCAGGGTTATAGTTGCAAACGTATTCTGGTTAGGAAG